>CATOJE010000003.1 GCA_951800145.1 uncultured Lachnospiraceae bacterium
CGCTTTCGGCGGAGCGAGAGCGCGGTGACGTTGGGACACGGCTGCTGGGGCGCGTAGCTTCCTGGCGAATATGCGCCTGCACCCATACCCCGAAAACTTAGGAGCCCTAACGGGTAACGACGTACACTCGGCTGACGAATCCTAATGGGGTGCGACACACACTCAGCCAACGAATCCTAACGGGCTGCGACATGCACTTGGCTAGCGATTCCTCAGACTTTCGCGATCACAGAGACTAAAATAAATAGCAAAATCATTTCCTTTGAATAATTACGCATACTTTTGTAACGTAATGACATTGGTTCACAGCAGCAAACATTCCGCTTCTTTAAAAACGTTATAAAATCGTAAAGGGATCCAGAGGATTTTTGTGGTATACTCGAAAAGAACGGAGCAAATACAGCCGCAATCAGGGCGCTGGATGATTGCCCGCAGGAATAAACGGAAAATACGGAGGATGATATAAATGAGAAAAGCAAAAAGACTGCTCTGTTTGGGAGCCGCCATCAGCCTGTTATGTACGAATGCGGTTTATGGAGAAGTGACGATTCCGCCCAATCCCTTCGGGACCTCTTCCGCTCCAGGCGGAGGCCTGGAGCTTGGACCAGGATGGGATGCCGCTCTTAATCCTGGAGGGCAGGGCCAGAATCAAAGTCCGGGACAGAACCAGAGCCAGACCCAAAATCCGGGACAGGCTCAGAATCAAGCTCCTGTCCAGAATCAGGGCCAGACCCAAAATCCGGGACAGGCTCAGAATCAAGCTCCTGTCCAGAATCAGGGCCAAGCCCAAAATCCGGGACAGAATCAGGCCCAGAATCCAGCCTCCCAGGCAGCACAGACTCCGGTGGTGGCAGCGGAGGGGGCTGTTGTGATGGACTGTGCTACGGGACAGGTTTTATTTGAAAAAAACAGCCGCACTCAGTATTATCCAGCCAGCATTACTAAGGTGATGACTGCGCTGCTGACCATAGAAAATTGCGGCATGAATGATATGGTTACCTTTTCTGAGGCAGCTACCACGAATCTGGAATCCGGGGCAGTAACCCTGAACCTGACTGCAGGAGACCGGCTTACTGTGGAGCAGTGCCTGTATGCCCTGATGTTAAAGTCTGCCAATGAGGTGGCCAATGGGCTGGCAGAGCATATCTCCGGCAGTGTGGCAGCCTTTGCAGAGAAGATGAACCAGCGGGCAGCCCAGCTGGGCTGTACCGGAACCCATTTTGCAAATCCCAACGGGCTGAATAATGAAACCCACGTGACCACGCCCTACGATATGGCGTTGATTGCCAGAGCTGCCTTTGCCAATCCGGCCCTGTCCAAGATCTGTACCACCACCGCCTATACCATGCCTGCCACAAAAAAGGGAGAGGCCAAGACCATCACCATGGGGCATAAGATGCTTTATCCCACAGACAGCCGCTATTATCCGGGAATGGTGGGAGGAAAGACAGGCTATACCTCCAAGGCCAGAAATACTCTGGTAACCTGCGCAGAAAGGGACGGCGTCCGCCTGGTGGCTGTGGTGATGAAGGCAGAGGGGACCCATTATACAGATACTAAGGCATTGCTGGATTACGGGTTCGGAGTGATTGGGTCGGCTGGCAGCACAGCCTCCGGACAGCCGGCAGGAGGCGCTGCCGGGCCGGGAAGCTCTGGACAAGCAAACGATGGCCCTGGAAGCGGCACATCCAGCCAGGAACCCCAAGGCGCTAACCTATCTGCCGGGCAGGCTGAGTGGATCCAGGTCGGATCCCGTTGGCAGTACCGAAAAGCAGATGGAACGAAGGCGGCGAATGAATGGATGACCATCGGGAATCAGGAATATTGGTTTGATTCTGACGCCTACATGGCCACAGGATGGAGGCAGTTTGTAGGAGATATCTGGTACTATTTCCACTCCTCCGGCGCTCTGGCCACCAGCACCTGGTTGAAGTCTAAGGATGTCTGGTTTTATGTGGGCGCAGATGGAGCCATGCTGAGGAATACCACCACGCCAGACGGCTATCTGGTAGGCGCAGACGGGGCCTGGATACAGTAACGAACGTCCGTCACCGGATGGGCGTGTTTACACGCACAGCTACATAGACTTGGATAGAATGCCGTGCCAGCGGCGCATGAAGGTTTCGTTACGATTCAGGCAGGATATCTTCTTGCCGGATGCTGCACAGGAGCCGCTACATCCTGATACCGGTAGATGCTTAGGAGCACGCCCAGCAGGGCATACACCATGATGGTATGGCATTTTCCGTAGGTGAAGAAGGGGAGCCCTCCAGTGGACATGGTGTAGAAGCCAAAATTATTAAACAGGTTCCGGAAAGTTTCCAGGGTAAGCACCAGCACACAGCCCAGGCCGATCATCTGCCCTGCCTGGTTTCTCTGGCGGAAAATCATCCTGGCCAGGAAAAGATAAAAGCAGGCAAGAAGGAGGATGAAAAGCAGCACCACGGCCAGGCCCCCGATGCTGGCTATCTGGAGCATCATATACTCATGGCGCACATCCGGCAGCCTCTGCATGGGAAGCTGGTTTTCCAGCATGCGCACCTGGTAGTCCGAGCCGTAAAAGCCCAGGGATGATGTGATGGTCCTGGCGACGCCCATCAGGTAATTCTGCTCCCCCAGAAACTGATCCGGATGCAGGATTGCCTGGATGCGGGCGGACTGGTAATCCGGCATGCGGTAAAAGCCGGCGAAGGCAGCCATGGCCGGCAGAAGGACGCCGGCTGTAAAGAGGGTCAGCTTCTTAAAGGGCAGAGCAAACCAGCCCCTCCCAATGGCGATCAAAAACATCACATAACAGATGGTGAGCATGTCAAAGCTGACCCCGAAGCCTCCGCCGATCCGATAGACTCCCAGGAAAAAGGCGACCATCATCCACAGAAAGCAGGCGGCAGCTCCGCCAATCCCCTTCCCACGACAGCGGGAAAGGATGCCGCCGTAAATGGGCACGAACAGATACAGCAGGCTTTTTAAGTAGGAGTACCCGCCATTTACCGAGGGAAGGATCCCCGGCCGGCACAGCCCCAGGATTCCCAGGAAAAAAACCGATCCAAGGATCCAGGAAAAGGAAGCCAGATTGCTGTAATCCAGAAAATACATCACCGCCATCACGCCGATTCCCAAAAGAGTCATCAGGCACTGGGACAGGAAAACCCCCTGAGGCGATCCGCTGAAATTATGGGATTCCAGCAGGGCATCCGAAAAGCGGTAGTAAAAGAAATATTGGGCCCACAGCCCCAGCAGGCTAAGGAGCAGAATCGGAATCAGGATCCTCCACCCGGATCTGGGGCGGTGAATCCGGTCCAAATCCATGCCTACTGCTACTGGATCCCCCATCTGTTCCGTAGCCTTTGCAAAGGCAGCATCACGCTCCATGCCCATGGCCTGGTACGCATCCGCCTGATCCTCCAGATGGGCGGCCAGCTCCTCCCGAACCGCTGCTCTGGCCCTGGGGCTTCGGATCTGGCTGGCCAGCGTCTCTAAATAATCCGCTGCACAGCAGCTGTCCAAAAAACCGTTTCTATTCCTTTCCATGCTATTCCTTTCCATATTATCCTTTTGTAAACTATCCTTCTGTCTTCTATCCCTCAGCATAAGCAGTACCTCCAATCACCTGAGAAACCGCCTTTGAGTACTCCCTCCATTCCAGCTTCTCCTTTTCCAGGCATTTCCAGCCTTCCCTTGTGATTTTATAATATTTCCGCAGCTTTCCCTGAACCTCCTTTTCATAGGAAACCAGAAGCTGCCTGGATTCCAGGGCATGGAGCAGGGGGTAAAGCGTCCCTGCCTTCAGTTCAAACAGGGAATTCGAGCGCTGCTCCAGAGTCTCAATCATCTCGTATCCGTACATATCCTTCTCAGAGAGAAGCTGCAGAAGCAGCATAGAGGTATTACCGGACAGCAGTTTTTTGTCAACAGACATGGGAATCTCCTTTCTTCTGCGGGCCAGATGGCTTCCTGGCCCGGTATTCTTATATATCGATAATCTATATACTATGATATATCGAAAATCTATATATGTCAATGAGAATTTTGTACGTAAGCGCATAATCTTCGCAAAATCTTCCCGAAATACCCTTTGACTAGGCGCCAAATTGTCTGTATAATAGGATTCATAACTATATGTTCTGCGCCACGTTCCATATCGTTTCTCTTTGTCAACCGATGCGCTCCAGCAGGCATCGGACATCTGTTACTATATGGGATGGCACAGAACATTTTTTGACTATAAAGGAGGATTCCATGAAAATATTATCGCCCAGTCTCACCTATCCCATCGCCGTAGAGCCTACGGCCACCATCGCCGGGTTTCCGGTGCGCCCTGGACTGTTTGACACCAATGGCGCCATGGCTGTGCTGGAGGATGCGGTAAATTTTACCATTCACACCTGCTATGGCACCAGCTGCGAGCTGCTGCTTTTCCATCCGGGAATGGACGAGCCATACGCCGTTCTCCCCTTCCCCGCCTCATACCGGGTGGGCGACGTGTACTCCATGATCGTGTTCGGACTGAAAATCGAGGAATTCGAATACGCCTACCGCATAGACGGCCCCTATGACCCGAAAAACGGCCTGGTTTTCAACAAAAATGCGATTCTTCTGGATCCCTATGCCCGCACCGTCACCGGGCAGAAGCAGTGGGGGGTGAATAAGGAGCACTTTTATCATGCCCAGGTGGTAAAGGACACCTTCGACTGGGGAGAGATGCCCCAGTCAGACAATGAATTAAGTGATCTAATCATCTACGAGCTCCATGTAAGAGGCTTCACCCAGCATCACACCTCTGGCGTCAAGCACAGGGGAACCTTTGCCGGATTAATGGAAAAAATCCCTTATTTAAAAAAGCTGGGAATCAACGCAGTGGAATTAATGCCGATCTTTGAATTTGACGAAAATATGAACGCCCGGGAGGTGAATGGGAATAAGCTTCTGGATTACTGGGGCTATAATACAGTAGGCTTCTTTGCCCCCAATACCAGCTATTCCTCCAATCAGGAGCGGAACCGGGAGGGACATGAGCTGAAAAATCTCATCAAAGCCCTTCATGACAACCAAATCGAGGTCATCCTGGACGTGGTATTTAATCACACAGCTGAAGGAAATGAGCTGGGCCCCACCTTCTGCTTCAAGGGGCTGGATAATAAGGTGTACTATATGCTGACGCCTGAAGGGGATTATTATAATTTCAGCGGCTGCGGCAATACCTTAAACTGCAACCACCCCATCGTCCACCAGCTAATCCTGGAATGCCTGCGCTACTGGACGGTCAATTACCGGGTTGACGGATTCCGGTTCGACTTAGCCAGCATCCTGGGACGGAATGAGGACGGCTCTCCCATGAATAATCCGCCTCTCCTCCGAAGCCTGGCCTTCGACCCTCTGCTGGCGAATGTAAAGCTGATTGCAGAGGCCTGGGATGCAGGAGGCATGTACCAGGTAGGCAGCTTTCCTGCTGCCAAGCGCTGGGCTGAGTGGAATGGCCGCTACCGGGATGCCGTCCGCGGATTCTTAAAGGGGGACAACTGGGAATCCTGGAATGCTGCCCAGAGTATCCTGGGCTCCGGAGATCTTTACGGCGGCTTTTCTCCAGACTATGACGGCGATTATGCAGGCTATAATTCCTGCATTAATTTCCTCACCTGTCACGATGGCTTCACCCTCCACGATCTCTACTCCTACAATGAAAAACACAATGAAGCCAATGGCTGGAATAACACAGACGGGATCAATGACAACCGCAGCTGGAACTGCGGGGTGGAGGGAGAGACCGACAACTGGGAGATTCTCACCCTCCGGAACCGCATGATGCGCAATGCCTGCGCCATCTTGATGTGCAGCCGGGGCACACCTATGTTTTTAGCTGGCGATGAGTTCGGGAATACCCAGTATGGGAATAATAACAGCTACTGCCAGGACAATGAGATATCCTGGCTGGACTGGAGTCTGCTGGATAAAAATCATGAACTATTCGAATTTTTTCAATATATGATACAGTTCCGCAAGGATCATGTGGTTATCCGCAAACGGCTTCCCGACGCGGTCTGCGGCATGGATCCCATCCACTTCCACAATATAAATGCCGCTGACACCACCCTTCCCCGGGGCGCCAGAACCTTTGCAGTCAGCTTTGCCGGCTATGACCGTAAGAAGGGACGGGATGATTTAGTCTATCTGGCAGTGAATACCTACTGGAATGATGTCCACATTACACTGCCCTCTGCACCTCAGGTGGGAAGCTGGTATCTGTACGTAAATACCTTCGGGGACGGGTACGGACGGTATTGCTACACTGAAGCGCAGGCCGCGCGGATCGATGGAGAATTTATCATGCGTCCCAGATCCGTAGCTGTGTTTGCCGTGCGGTAGCGCCGGGTGCTTCTTATCCGGCTCAGGCGGGCTAATACATCGTTTTACAAATAGCTATATTGCCGAATGATGTACTAGAAAATGCCCTGTCTGAACGGTTACATCTTTACAAAGAAGGAAGGGCAGAACTTATGGCATCCCACATTGATCAGGCAATCAAAACTTTGATAGAATATTATCCAAAGCTGGAATACTCCACCTTGGAGGTAAAGGGCATCCGGGACCCCATATTCCGGATGCCCATCCCTGTGGCTCCCCACAGGCGGGGAGATATCGTCATCTCCGCCCATAAAACCATCAAGGCCCGGGAGCCTTATCACCGCCATGACTACTTCTTAATCAATTATGTGTACCGTGGGGAATATCACGCCTTTATCGAGGGAAAGGACGTGCTTCTCCAGAAAGGGGACATTTATCTGTCTCAGCCCTTTGTCCCTCACAGCCTCCTTGCCCATGAGAATCCAGATGATATTATCCTCTCGGTCCGCATCCGGAAGGAATTAATCTTTAAGTCCCTCCTTCCCCTGCTGCCCCATGACAAATCCCTTCTGGATTTCTTCACGGAGCCCCTGTATTCCAATCCCATCGACTGTCACAAGTATCGGATCCTGTCCGGGGACAAGGCTTTAAATACTTCCATTCACGCGGTATTCCAGATCCTGATTCTGGATTATGTGGACATGAATTCCTGCTATGAGACGGTGATGGAAAGCGCGCTGGTGATGCTGTTTTCCTTCCTATCCCGGTGTACCCAGAAGCAGCGGCAAAGGACGGAAGGCAGCTCCACCTCTAATTTGATTGATAATATTTTGCAGAATCTTTCGAAAAACTACGCCACAGCGACGCTGAAGGATCTGGCGGCAGAGTATGGCTATCACCCCAACTACCTCTCCACCATCCTCCAGAAGGAGACCGGCAAGACCTTTTCCCAGCTGATCCGGGAATTCCGCCTGGAGCGGGCCTGTGCCCTCCTTCGGAATTCCGACCTGCCCATCGAGGAGATCGCTATCATCGCAGGCTATCCCCACAACAGTAATTTCTACAAAACCTTTAAGAAAGAATATGGACAGTCGCCTCAGCAGTACCGGCAGGCCGCGCAAAAAGAAGCTGCCTCCCCCGCTATCCTTTTAGAATAGCGAGGGGGCAGCTTCCCTTGTCCTTGTCCTTTACGATAACCGTTCTGTTTTGCGTAATTTTCAAGGATTCGCTTCTTGGCACACTGCTTGCAAAATAGCGCCCCCTGCATTTCCCGTTCCGCTCCATCTATCTGTGTTAAAATTGAATTTTTATGACCTTAGCAAGATTATTGATGTGTTCGCAAAAATTTTCTCGCTTTTCTCATCTGGTTGTGCTATACTGTACTTCGGTTAGTTTGGCTTGTGGTTTCGCAGCCGGAGAGGAGCAAATGCAATGGCAGTATCTTACAAAAAACTATTCAAAATCCTTATCGACAGAGATATGAAAAAGAAAGATTTCCGAGAGTATGTTGGCATCAGCTATTCGACCTTGAGCAAACTGGAAAAGGGTGAGAACACAAATGTGGATGTGCTGGAGCGGATATGCCTGAAAATGGATTGCCGCATAGAGGACATCATGGAGATATTGCCAGACCAGAGGCAGGATCCACAAAGACAAGAGCAAAGCGAAAATTGAAAGGAGGCACGCCTATGGAGAGAAAAGAGTACAGTGCCGGAGCGGTCAAGGTGTGTTTTTGGTTCAGTGAGTTCCGCAAGATCGTGACGCTCTTGAATGAAGGTAACAGCATGGAAGATATAAAAAGCCTGAACCAGCGAGAAAACATTTTCTCGGCTCCCACTCCTCTCCGTGCCAATCAGATATTCAGCTCGGTGTCTGCCCGTGTGAGCAGTTTGGACAGCAGCTTCTATCCGTTGTTCCTTGAGAGTGACCTTGCAACGCAGAAACTCTTTACACTTGTTAGTGCAATGGCATATGACACGCTGCTTTTCGATTTTGTCTACGAGGTTATCCGAGAGAAAATGATTCTCGGCACAAATGAGCTGCCTGACAGCGATGTGCGTATTTTTTTTAAGAACAAGCAGATTCAGAATGAAAAGGTGGCCGGATGGACAGACGCAACTCTGAACCGGCTCGGTCGATGCTACCGCACAATGCTGTATGAGCGAGGCTAAAAAAAGTCTACAGCCCGGACACGCTGGAGCAGAACCTGGAATTCATCGCCAAGGCCCTGGGCGGCAGAGGCAATACCAGCCGGGAGATCATCCGCAATTATTTCCTGAAGGACTTCTTCGCCGACCACTGCAAAATCTACCAGAAGCGCCCCATCTACTGGCTGTTCGACAGCGGCAAGCAGAACGGCTTCAAGGCGCTGATCTATCTCCACCGCTACACGCCGGACACCATCGGCAACATGCGGATTGACTATCTCCACAAGATGCAGCGGGTCTATGAGAGCGAAATCGAGCGGATGCAGGATATGATCAACCACAGCAAGAACCCCCGCGAGGTGGCCGTCTCCGCCAAGCGTAAGGAGAAGCTGCAAAAGCAGCTCAAGGAGTGCCGGGAGTATGACGAGAAAATCAGCCACCTGGCCCTCAGCCGGATCGAGTTGGACTTGGATGACGGCGTGAAAGTCAACTACCGCAAGGTGCAGACCGGCAGAGACGGCAAGCTCTATGAGGTGCTGGCGGACAGCAAGAATATTATGGGGAAGAAGTAGGTAGAGTTAAATTGAGGAGACGTGCTATGTCATATATAGATAATGTCCAAGAACTTCTGGAAGCAAAAGAAGGCGAGAATGTACAATTCAAGGAAGCTAAAAATCGTTTTAGCTTTGAAGTAGCGGCAAAATGTTGTTGTGCCCTGGCGAACGATGGCGGTGGTAAGCTGGTATTTGGCATCACAGACAAAAGGCCTCGCAAGGTAGTAGGAAGCTCGGCTTTTGACCAGCCAGAGCGTACACGCATGGGCTTTATTGAGAAGCTGAAAATCAATATTGATTTCCAGCTGTTCAGCTATGACGGGAAACGAGTTCTGGTTTTCGATGTGAAGAGTCGTCCAATAGGATTGCCTGTCCAATGTGATGGTGTGGCGTGGATCTATGAAGGTGACACATTAAAACCTATGCCGGAAGATACGCGCCGCAGGATTTATGAAGAGACCGGCGGCGATTTCTCCGAGACGATCTGCGCCGGAGCGGCGGTTGATGACCTGGACGAAACCGCTATTGAAAACTTCCGTACCAAGTGGATCGAAAAGAGTGGCAAAAAACAGCTTGCCACTCTTTCAAAAGAACAGCTTCTCCATGATTGCGGCGCGGTCACGGATGACGGCGTGACATACGCAGCCTTAATTCTGTTTGGAAAGAACGCGGCAATCATTAAGTATTTGCCGCAGGCTGAAATCATTTTTGAATACCGCTCTTCCGAAGCATCAGGCCCTGCTAATCAGAGAGAAGAGTTTAAGGTCGGTTTCTTCGCGTGTTATGACCGCGTTTGGGAGCTTGTCAATCTGCGGAACGACAAGCAGCATTATCAGGAAGGTTTTTTCGTATTTGACATTGCTACATTCAATGAACGTGTTGTCCGAGAAGCGATCCTGAATGCGGTAAGCCATAGAAACTACCAGTTTGGCGGCAGCATATTTGTCCGTCAGTTCCGGGACCGGCTGGTTGTGGAAAGCCCCGGTGGACTGCCGTTTGGTATCACACTTGACAATATACTGGATCGCCAGCTTCCGCGCAATCGACGTATCGCGGAAATCCTTTCCCTGTGCGGCATGGTGGAACGCTCTGGACAGGGTATGAACCTGATGTTTGAATTAAGTGTGCAGGAGGCAAAACCGCTCCCCGACTTCACAGGAACGGATGATTTTTTCGTTATCGTCACTCTGAATGGTTTGATTATTGATAAAGCCATGCTTTCGGTTATCAATCGGATCGGTGAAGCCACTATGGAATCTATGTCCACCGATGATTTTCTGGTTATTGATATGCTGTATCACGAGCGACCGCTCACTGAAAAAACGCAGTCTCGGTTGAATCGGCTGATAGAGATGGGTATTGTTGAGCATATCGGGCGAAAGAAGTATGTTCTCGCGAGAAGTCTCTATGCGGCAACGGGAAAAAGTGGTGTGCATACAAGGCATGTTGGTTTGGATCGGAACACTAACAAGGAGCTACTGCTAAAACATATCCGCCAGAACAATGAAGTTGGTACTCCATTCAAAGAATTGCAGCAAGTTTTACCGGGGCTTGATCGCAACCAAATCCGGGTTTTAATGAGGGAATTACGTAAAAGTGGAAAGGTTTTCTGCGAAGGAACAACGAGTGCCGCAAGGTGGTACACTAACGAATGATTCAAATAGCTAAGGCATTTTGGAACCAACTTGGGATTAACTTGGGACTAACTTGGAACTAACTTGCGACTTGATTGCAATCTCAATCAGAGAGTGAATGTGCTTTTGAAAACCTCCAGCCTGTTTGACCCGTTCCCATCAGAGATGGGGACGGACACGGCGTTCCTTGACAGGATGCACTGCTATATCCCAGGCTGGGAGATTCCCAGGTTCCGCCCAGAGCATTTTACAAAGCGGCCCGCCCCATATGTGTGAAAATCTTACTTGTAAAGGGATTGAATTTTCATAACCAGTATATTTTAAAAATCACTTAGAAGGAAACACGCAGTGAAGCGGTGGCAGCCCATCACAGGAAAAAACAAGGCCCGCTGATGCTCTGCCCCAGAAACTCCTGGCTTCTCTCTTCGTAGATCCTGACCATTTCCGGATTCGGCTCAAATATCCTCTCCACCCGGACCATAGCGGAAATGGCCTCATCATAATCCTTATATGCTCCGATTCCCACGGAAGCATTAATGGCCGCTCCCAGGGCAGAGGCCTGAAGATTCGCCACCCGCTCCATCTTGATGTTCATCACGTCGGCCTTTAACTGCACCCAGTTATCCGCCTTTGCCCCGCCTGCGCTGATCCGCATGGCGGAGAACCGTTTATTCGCCAGATGTTCAAATTCCTTCAGCATATCTTTCATCGGGAAGGTAACGCTCTCCACGATCCCGGCAAAAATATCTTCGATGTTCTGATCCAGGGAGAGGCCGGAGAGCACACCGTTCCCTTCCATAGGATCCTTGAGCAGCCGGACCTGGCAGCTCCCGTCGTATACTGCCCTGCTGCTGACCGCGCTCAGGCCCTCTTCCCTGCAGAAGGTGCGCACAAACCAGTCAAACAGCGGGCCTACCGCTCCTGCGGCCTGAAAGTAGCAGCTTCCCTTCACCGGTCCGCTGCCCGGGGTCAGCCTGGGAGCGCTGGCGGTCACATCAGTAAATTCTTTGTAGTAAAGGTTCATCAGATTCCAGGTACCGGAATTATTGCCGATCAGGCTTCCGTCATTAAAGGGATTAATTCCCAGTCCCAGGGCGGAGCTGCCGGCGTCATGGGCGCCGATAACCACCGGCACCGGATAGGGGAGCCTCGCTGTTCCATAGCTGCTGATTTCTCCCACAACTGTCGAGGAAGGGCTGACCGGCCCCAGCTGTTCCTTTCTTATGCCGAGAAATCCTAAGATTTCTGAGGACCATTCCCCTTTCTGGAAATCAAAAAGCATCTTTCTGGAGGCCAGGGTATAATCATTCACCGGCTCCATCCCCATCTTCCTTAAGATGTACTGCTGGAGGGAGTAAAACTCCTTTGCCTGCTCAAAGATCTCCGGCCTGTGCTCCCGGATCCACAGGATTTTCGAGGAAGCAGAGGCCGAGCTGCTCCGGATTCGTCTCCATCCAGTTATTGGCCTGGACATCCCAGGTGTACCGGGACTCGGAATCCAGCAGAAGGCTCCCTTCATTCATATCCGTTAATGTGGAATTAATTTTCGACAGCCCGAAATCAATTCCCATAATTACCGCTTTTTTCATTGCCTTTCGCCCTTCCTAGTGAAAATTATACTCCGTAACAATTTTATTTCGCCCGGTTGCCAGGTCGTTATAGTATTCATAGCAGCAGATCCCCAGGAAGGAGCCGGAGATATTATATACATTGGTATAGCCTCTGTTTTGCAGCGCCATCACCGCGTTATAGCTTCTCTGGCTGGAGCGGCAGTGGAGATACACCGGCACATCTCTGGGGATCTCCTCCATCCTCTCCCGAAGCTGGCTTAGAGGAATATTGATGGCGCCTACCAGATGGCCCCTGGCAAACTCTCCCGGCTCCCGCACGTCGATGATGCAGGCTCTCTTCTCCACCAGCTCCCGTACCTTGGTCACCGGAACCTGCTTAAATTTCCCGTACAGCAGGTTCAGTCCCACCAGGGCGGCCATATTTACCACATCCTTGGCGGTTCCGAAGAGAGGGGCGTAGCAAAGCTCCAGATCCTTTAGGTCCTCCAGGGTCCCTCCCATGCTGATTAAGGCGGCCACCACATTCACCCGCTTGTCCACCTCTCCGGCCCCGATGGCCTGGGCGCCCAGAAGCCGTCCGGTAGGCACCTCAAAAATCAACTTGAAATGCATGGGCCTGCTCCCCGGCATCAGCCCCACCTTATCCGCCGGCAGCACATAGGCGATCTCATAAGGGATCTCCTCCTTCTTTGCCATCTTCTCGTTTAGCCCGGTGGAGGCGGCATTCAGGTCGAAAATCCGGATCACCGAGGAGCCGATGACGCCCCTGCGGCGGTTGTGGATTCCGTACATGTCATCCGCCGCGGCCCTGGCCTGTTTCTGGGCCGGTCCGGCTAACGCCAGCCTGACAGGCTTTCCCGTAAGCTGATGATAAACCTGGATGGCATCCCCCACCGCATAGATATCCCGGTCGCTGGTCCGGTAATTATGGTCAACCTGAATCCCTCCCGTAGCCCCGATGTCCAGCCCTGCCTCCCTGGCAAGCTTTGTCTCCGGCGCCACGCCGATGGCCATCACCACAGCTCTGGCGGGCACCTGTCTGCCGGACAGCAGCTCCACAAGGTCCGGGCGGATAGCCTTTACCCCATCATTTAAGATTAAGTGCACCCCCTTGTCTGTCAGCTCCTTGTGAAGGATCTGCGCCATATCGTAATCAAAGGGCGCCATCACCTGGTTCAGGGCCTCGATGAGGGAGACCTCCTTGCCGGCCATCCGCAGGTTTTCCGCCACCTCAAGGCCGATAAATCCGCCGCCCACTACCGCCACCTCTGTAATCTCCTTCCGATCCAGGTAATCCTTCAGCCGCTGGATGTCCACCACATTCCGCACTGTAAATACCTGATCCCCGGATATCCCCTGGATGCTGCCCGGCAAAATCGGCGCCGCGCCAGGGGACAGCACCAGCGTATCATAGGCCTCCTCATACTCCTGGCCCGTCAGGCGCTCCCTCACCAGGATCGTTTTTTCCTCCCGGTTAATCTGCAGCACCTCGTTCTGCACCCGGATCTGGATATTATATTGCTTCTTAAACCGCTCCGGAGTCATGAGCACCAGACTCTCGCTGTCCTTTACCACACCGCTTAAGTAAAAGGGCAGTGCACAGTTGGAAAAGGAGACATGGGGCCCCCGCTCAAATACGATAATCTCTGCGTCCTCGTCAATTCTTCTCGCCCTGGCGGCCACCGACGCACCCCCGGCCACGCCGCCTACAATCAATATCCGTTTGCCCATCACGTTCTTTGCCTCCCTTACTTTTGTTTTTCCTTTTCTTCCAGCTCCTTCATGGTCTCATCCAGAATCTTTGCCACGCCCATGATAGCCCCGTCACAGTAGCAGGTGGGATCCTCCCCGAAATGCTTCGGCTTTAAATCCCGGCAGTAGATGCTCCCCATCTCCTTCTCCACCCGCTCCAGGAAGGGGATGGACACATCATGCTTCAAATTAGAATTTTTCTCGATGCTGTCGCAGCACTTTAAGCCGATGGCCATCAGGGAGCCGGTCACCGCGCCGCAGACCGTCTCGATCCCCATGCCTCCGCCGAAGGCAGCGGTTACATGCTGGGCATTCTCATCCAACCCCAGATGGTACACGCAGTTTGCGCCCTTGCAGATCTTCTCACAGCAGTTAAAGCTTTTCTCTCCATAGAGGGCCTTCTCCTCCGTATTATAAAACTGTGCCTTCCCGTAGCCATCCTGTAATTTCTCTAATAATGTCATCTCTATTCTTCCTTTCCTTATTTTCCCTGCTTTGTGTTCTTAAAATTCTTCGGTGTTGTCTAAATCCCTTAATCGTAGATAATCAGCCCCATAAAAACCAGATCCCCGTCGCCGGTATTCACGATGCCGTGGCCGCAGCCATTGGGGGTAAAGGTCACATCCCCAGGACCTACCTCCCGCTCCTGTCCGTTATCATTATACATTCCCCTGCCGGAGAGGATGTAGTAGGTCTCACTTTCATTGTTATGGACATGGTACCCGATAGAACCGCCCTTCTCCACCGTCAGCTCCGCAAACATGCCGCATTTACCGTTCAGTTCCTTCTCACCTAACAGCCGCTTAAAGGTGGTGACCCCTTTTCCTCCGCATAAATTCTCTTCCCTTTCTAATACCATAATTCTTCTCCCTTCTAAATCTGCACGCACCCAGCGGCAGATATTCTGCAATCACACTGGTAGCCGACATTTATCGCTTCGACGCTCTCTCTATGTTCCAGCACGTCCTATTTATCGCTTTTACTTCTTCTTCCTCATAGAAATATCATAGCATACCACTACGGTCAAGACAATTCCCTTTACCACAAATTGCCAAAAGCTATCAAAGTTTAACAAGCTCATGCCATTATCCAGCATGGCGATGAGCAGGGCTCCGCAGAGAGCTCCGGGAATGCTTCCCAGGCCGCCGGCCATGGACACGCCGCCGATGACACAGGCGGATATAGCATCCATTTCCGCCATATTTCCGATGGTGGAGGTGGCCATATTCAGACGGGAGGTCATCACCACCGCGCCTACCGCGCTTAAAAGCCCCATCAAAAGGTATGCCTTAAAGGATTCCATCCGAACATGGATGCCCGAATACTCCGCTGCCTCCCGGTTGCTTCCGATGGCGTACAGGTTCCGCCCGAATTTCGTCTTAGTAGTCACCAGGGTGAAAATCAAGGCGAAGACAAACAGCAGCAACGTGGGAGCCGCGATGCCGGAGCGGACGCCTGAGAGAATCACCAGCACCGCTGCCCCGGAGCAGGCCGCCCCTAAAACCAGCCCGATTGATTTCGGCACATAGGACTGGCCTAAAATCAGATATGTGTCTGAGAAGGGGCCCATGATGGCTCCATTGGATATGGCTAAGGATAATCCTTTAAATACCAGCTGAGAGCCCATAGTAGCGATAAAAGAGGGCACCGCCATCTTCGCCACCCAAAAGCCATTCCACGCGCCGATGGCAAGCCCTGCCGCCAGGGTCAGAAGGATGGTCATTCCCACCCCCATATGCTGGTAGACATGGAGCCAGGCGGCCACGGTACTGCAAAACAGCATCACCGAGCCGATAGACAAATCGATCTCCCCGTGGACGATAATCAGCATCATGCCGATGGTTAAAAATCCAGTGATGGACATCTGCCTTAACAGGTTTGAAAGGTTCCTGGGCTGAATAAAGGTTCCCTTGGTTGTCACAATCAGGAAGGCGGCAATCACAATCAGGAGAATAACCATGGTGTAGGACTGCATATTGACGCTCTTCCCATATTCCTTCAGGCTCATCCTCCTGCTGCTCTCCGGATGAACCCTTTGTTCTGCTGCATTCAATTCTTTTTCTTTCATCTCGGCCTCCTATTTTACTGAGCATTCCATGATCGCTGTCTGGGAAGCTTCCTCATGGGTAAATTCCCCGGTCAGGCGCCCCTCATGGAAGACCAGGATCCGGTCGCCCATCCCCATCACCTCCGGCATATCGGAGGAAACCATAATCACCGCCGTTCCAGCATCCAAAAGCTCATTGATAATCCGGTAAATCTCCGTCTTTGCCCCCACATCCACGCCACGGGTAGGCTCATCCAAAAGCACCAGGGACGGGCCCATCAGCATCCACTTGGCGATCACCACCTTCTGCTGGTTTCCTCCGCTTAAGGCTGCCACCTTCTTCTCGATAGAGGGCGTCTTAATCTTCAGCTCCTCTGCATAATGCTTGGTGGTGATGACCTCCTTGTTAAAATCCAGAAGCCCGTGGGAACACACCTTGTCCAAGCAGGCGATGGTGGTATTCTGAAGCACACTCTTCTCCAGCATCAGCCCGTACCGCTTCCGATCCTCGGTAATCATGGCGATCCCTCTGCGGATAGCATCCCTGGGACTCTTCGTCTGGATTTCTTCCCCCTTATAGAGAATAGTTCCCTCAATCCTCGCATTCAGACATCCGAAAATGCTTTCCAGAAACTCCGTCCTCCCGGAACCCATCAGCCCCGAAATCCCCAGAAGCTCCCCGGCACGCACATGGAGGTTCAAATGTTCAAAAATTCTCTTTCCCGTATACCGATGATAGGCGGAATAATCCTTTACCTCCAGAACCCTGTCTCCCAGCTTGTGAGGCTTTCTTGGATACCGGTTGGTAATCTTCCGTCCAGCCATGTGGGTAATGATCTCGTCCTCGGTAATCTCTGCCCTGGGCTTTGTAGTAATCATTTCCCCGTCCCGCAGGATGGAGATGGTGTCGGAAATCTCCATCACCTCCTCCAGCTTGTGGGAAATGTAAACGCAGGTAACCCCTTCCTTTCTCAGCCGTTTTACCAGGTCAAGAAGCACCCGGGTCTCCCGCTCCGTAAGAGCGGAGGTGGGCTCGTCCAGCAGAAGAAGCCTGGCATTTTTCGAGAGAGCCTTTGCCACCTCCACCAGAGACTGCTGGCCGATGCTCAGGCGGTTAATCTTATCATGGCCCACGATCCCCTGCTCCTTTAAGGTCAGATTCGTCAGCAAATTATCCGTATCCCGGTACGCCTTCTGCCAGTCGATAACGCCAAATCCCTTCTCCGGCATCCTTCCCATGTAAATGTTCTCACATACATCCAAGTCGCCGGCCAAGGCCAGCTCCTGATGGACGATGGCGATGCCCCTTTCCTCCGACTGGGCCGTATTATGGAAACTGGCCTTCTCCCCGTCCACCAGGAGCTCCCCGGAATACTGGCCTGCGGCGATTACACCGCTGAGAATCTTGAGCATGGTAGATTTCCCCGCCCCGTTCTCTCCGCATATGGCATGGATCTCCCCCTTTTTCACCTGGAAACTGATATCCTTGAGAACCTGCACACCAGAATATTCCTTTACGATATGGTTCATTTCCAGCATATATTCTGACATTCCGCCTTTGAGCCTCCTTTCTTTTTTAAGAGTGCCATTCCAAGAGTATTTTTTCATACTCCTGGTAACTTCTCGTGTCTGCCTGTAGGGCCGGCTCAAAACATACGCGTCTGTTTTTTGACAGACACGCCCGGCCTGATACAGCCCTCCAAACCCCGATGCCTACTGGTCCTTCCAGCCCTCTTCCATAGCCTGCTTTGCTGTCTTTACCACTTCGCCGTTCTCCTTAAACTTTTTCGCGTCCTCCGGCCACTGGTCCTCTGGAACATTAGCATAGATGTCATCCACGGCCAGCCAGCCGCTCTCATATACGATGTGCAGATTGTCCGCGGTCACGCCGTAGAGGTAATCCTGTCCATTAATAAAGGGAACGTCCTTAAACCCATTATTCGCCGTGCCGTCCACAAAGCCCTCGATATCCCCGGTCTGTGCCAGCTGGATGGCTGCCCGAATGGTTAAATCCGCGATAAAGGGGTAGCACTGATATACGGTCATCCCCTGGGTCCCCTCCGCGATTCTCTGGCAGGCCGCCAGGTCACAGTCGATTCCCGTGGTCATCACCTGTCCGGAAAGCCCCTGCTCCTCTAATACGGTCAGAGCGGAGCCTGCGAAGGCGTCATTGGTAGTCATCAGGAACTGGATATCATTATTATTGGCTGTCATAGCATCCTCGATGTAGGATAAGGCCTCCTCCGCGTTCCAGTTATTACACCACTGTTCCGTGATAATGTTGACTTTTCCGCTGTCTACCGCGGGCTGGATGGCTTCCAGCTGTCCCTCATGAAGGTTCCGGGCATTAATATCATCCGGCGCCCCTTCAATCAGCGCATAGTTTCCCTCCGGGGCGACACTTAAGGCGTATTCTCCCTGCATCCTTCCGCCCTCGTGAAGGTCATTTCCCGCAAAGTAGTCCACATCACAGTTCTGAGGATTCCGCTGGAAGGCAATCACAGGCACATCCGCCTCATGGGCTGACTGAATGATGGGTGTGGCCGCATCTGTATCCAATGCAGTTAAAATCAGCACGTCCACCCCCTGGGTAATCAGGTTCTCGCACTGGCTGATCTGCTTGGCCATATCGTCATTGGCCGACTGTACCAAAAGCTCCACTCCCTCCTCGTCCGCTACCTTCTGCATAATATTCTGTGACTTCACCCAGTGCTCCTGCTGAAGCGTACCGAAGGAAAGGCCTATTTTAATATCGCCGCCCTTCGCTCCTTCCCCGCCAGCCTCCTGAGAGGCCTCATCCTTATCTTCGGATTCTCCCGCTTTCTGAGCCTGGGCGGTAGCCGCCGTGGTGTCGGCCTGGCCGCCGCCATCGCCCTTTGAACCGGAACATCCTGTCAGTACTAGGGAAAGAGCCATCCCCATTGATAATGCCGCTGCTGTCAATCGTTTTTTCATCCTATTCTTTTCCTTTCTCCCATTGATCCGGCCTGGAATCCAAGGCCATTTGCTTTTGTTTTTTGTTATCCCTATTATACTTGTGCAATTTCACCTGGTTAAGGCAGAAATCTAAGATGTGTGCTGTCAAAATGTTGGATTTTGTGTCGATGGACGTGGACAGTACAAACAAATCCCCGCGGCTCTGCAGAGCCGCGGGGATTTGCTGATGCTTGTAACGAGAACGCCAAATCGCTATGTATGTTCATAATCTTCCTTAATCGCTCTATTCTCCAGCATAGGGAGGAATAATTCCCACCTCACGCATGGTATCAAACATGTCTACGATGTAGGGAGCCTCCCGGCTTCCGATACGGTCACAGCCTGCCTTAATGAAGCATGCCGCGTTCTGAGGCTTGGGGAAAACCACCCCCGCCTTGATCTTAGTTGGTGTCCCCTTCACACACTCTTTAATCAGGAGGATCTGCTCTAAGGACGGTCCAAGGCAGGTTCCGCTGGAGGTCTTTACGAAGGTAGCTCCGGCCTCGATGATAATGTCACAGCCCGCCTTAATTTCATCATCCGTCAATAATCCCACCTCCAGAATCGGCTTCGTCACAGCGCCCTGGGCAGCCTTTACATGCTCCTTCAACTCATGTAAGCAATAATCATATCGGTGATCCTTTAACGCTCCGATATTAAATACAAGATCCAGGGCATTTGCCCCAAGCTTGATGGCATTCTTCGTGATGTCAATCTTCGTCTTTGTGTCAGAATAACCCATGGGGAAATCCAGCACAGCACCGATTTCACAGTCAATGCCCTCTAACTCCTTCACCACAGTCGGCACCATGTTCAGTCCCGTCTGGTAGCAGCCGAACTGATACTTCTTCATCAGCTCCAGGTCCTCATACAGCTCCGCCGTGGTGGTTTCTCTCGTTCCGACGATGTTGAAATCGAATAATTTTGCAAACTCGTACTTGTCTTTGATTTTGGAAAGATCTATCATGTTTCTCCTCCTGCATTGAATTGGTTTTGGCTGGTCGACCTTGGTTACAGCTTGTATTTTAGTGGAAGATGAAGCAAATTTTAAGGCAGAAAACACAGAATCAAAATGGTAAAATCTAAGATTCTTTCGCGGCTGCCCGCAGTCTCATTTCCCACCACATTTTCACGCCGTATATGGGAATATGTGTAAACGATCCAAAAGATGGCGTAGAGACAACCACGCCATCTTTTGGATCGCTTACTTTTCATGCTTTTGCAGCTGAACCGGGATTTCATCAAAAATACTCTCTACCTTCCGCTCATAACCCTGCGCATACTTGATCATATCCCCATCCCTTTTACACCTCACAAGTCTGCCATAGATCCTTCACCTCATGCCGGAACCTCCTTGGTTACACCGTTTTACACAAAATCAAGATTTTTCCAGCATAAGCAATTCCATTTCACTTTCTTCCCACAACGTCTTCCGTCTGATCCACTGTGGAAAGTTCAATGTATCCCCAAAATCCTTCATGCAGCTAACAGCCTCAGAACCCTCACGGCCCTGCCACACTTCGCCTCCATCATTCATCAAACGATTGCTTCAACTTGCTGGCATATTTCGGTTGCTCCGCCTCTGGAACCTTTAATGCCTCCATAGCCTGCTTTGCAGTTAATTTCAATGTTTCCATCAGGTTTTCTATCGAGCTCAATATGCCCTGCTCAATGCCCCGTTCAATGCCAATCGCAATTCCTCTTTCTTCCACGCCTTTACTTAAATTGCACACATTCCGCACCTCGCTCTCTAATGTTCTTGTCATCTGAATTCCAAAATCATTCTGGAGTATTCTCTTCTTTTCTTCCGGCTCTCTTTTGGAAGAAAGCAGCACATCCAATAATTTCAAGATTCCCCCATAATTATCATCTCCGGAATGGCCTAAACAAATCATCACTACTGTAAGCAAGTCATAATTCGCTTTCTTTTCCGCCGACTTACCAATCAGCTTTTCTTCCCTGATTGCATATTTAGAAATCGTATTTTTACGCCGTTTTGGCGGGTTAGCACAGATCCATATAGAATAAACCTTGCGAATCCATTCATAATGAGAATCAATAAACTCTACCCCATACTGTGAGGATATCATTCGGCTACAATAATAAATCCCCCGTTTGATCAACGGATATCCAGGATAAAAATCATTTTGTGATTCCACATTGATAATTAATTTTGCGCTTTCTTTCCTTCCTGGAACCAAGGCATAAAAGCGAATGTCATAGTTGACCGTCCCCTCCTTTATGGTGCTGTCCTCAGTCCGTTCCCCTTTAATCATCTCTCCACTTCCATCTGCTGTATATGCTCCTCCTGCCTTTTGATTATCTTCATTTTATCACAAAATGCGGGAATAAGCTATATTTTTCAGCGATTTATTTGGGATATTTTAGGAATTTATTGCTACCACTAAAAAACAAGAACGCCTGAAGAAGCAATGATGAACAATAGCGAGATGATCGGCATAAAAATTCATCTTAAACAACTATTGCTCAACCAACCACTCAATGAAATCGCGTACTGCACCATCTCCACCATTATGGTCTGCTATAAAATCAGCTAACTCTATAACCCTTTTTGCGGCATCCTTAGGACATCCAATAATACCGCCAGCCGTTTTTATTGCCTGCATGCAAAGAAGATCATTAATATCATCCCCGATATAGGCCACTGTAGAAAGTTCATTTACAACAGAAGATAATGTTTCTAGTTTATCTCTTACCCCTTGGTATATTTCGTTAATGCCAAGTTCTCTACAACGATTTAATACAATTTTAGATTCTCTTCCAGTAATTATAATTGGCACAATTCCTGCAGATAAGGCAATCTCATGGATTCCGCATCCATCCTTTATATTAAAGGCTTTATATAGTTCGTAATCGTTTCCCATATATATTTTTCCATCAGTTAATGTTCCATCAACATCCATTACCAGATATTTTATCATTATCTCTTATCTCTCTTCCATATTGTATTCTCTTGATAATAATTTCTTTACTCTTATTGTTCGTCGTATTTTTCCTTTTATAGTATCTTTTATCTTCTCCACTCCAAGAATTGTTAATATAATACTCATAGTGAACATCAGTGTGCTGGCAGTTCTATTATCAAACACATAATATACATTTGTTTTATATAGATTTAAATCAAAATTATTAAATAGTTTATAGCGGATATGTAATATTCCCAAAATCGTCTGAAATATAAATCCAACGAATAAATGGTTAAGCATAACCGAATACGTATGCTTCCCAAGATAAATCATCAAGCTATTCCGACTTAATCCATTCGATATTATCCTGGCAATTCGCAGCCAAAAAAGGATTCCTAAAAGAGCCGATATTATCATGATAAAATAAGGTTCATTAATATCCCCCAGTTCATACCAAGCAATCGATCCCCAACCGTAAAAACAGTCAACAATGCACCGAAGTAATAGGATAAAAATAAAATATACGGAATTAGCAATTTTCAGTTCATATCTTTCAAAATATCTTCCATATAGAAATCCCATTTCGTAAAAGAATAATCCCATAAGCGCCTTGCAGATATTAACAATCAGTCCAATGTATACTTCTGATCGATTATGGAATACAAATGCTCCAATAAGTATATAAGCTATAGCCGTAATAATATCTCGTTCCTTATTATCGATAAAAACTATGGTTTTTTGAACACACGCATGCATAATCTGAATAATAAAAATTGTAATAACAAACCATGAGGGCATACAAAAACCAGTTGGCTGAATGTCTGTCCATGGACTTACTATCCAATTAAACAAGTTGAAATTTTTTCCGAATGAAAAACCATAGTACTTATGCAATATCGTACTAAAAATTAAATAAAACCCAAAGTAAATATAAAACGGAAATAAAAGCTTCTTCGCCTTCTTTAATAAATATTTCTTTAAAGAGTTTATTTCCGAACATTGATAAAAATCCACATCCATTGTGTCCCATAACTACACAAATAATTCCTATTGCAGATAATACTCCAAAGGTTACATTATATCGCTTGTCGTTTCCTGCTTCTATTGCCATTACCCATTAACCTCATTTAAATTAATCATGATTGATACATGACAATATTTTTGCTTTATTTAATCCATATTTTTCTTTAATTTCGGAAGCCGGACCGGATTCCATAAACAAATCATGAAAACCTACTGGTTTAATAATCGCTTTATGCTTTTCTCCTGCTAAAGCTTCACATATGGCAGAATATAGTCCTCCTACAATACTGTGATTCTCTACTGTAACAATTACTTCCACACTATCCGCAAGATCTTTAATATACTCTTCATCGATCGGTTTGATACTGCGAATATTAATGAATTTTCCCCTCTTACCAATCGCTTTTGCGGCCTCCCACCCTTCAAAAGCTTGGGCTAATGAACTGCCTTCAAATACAATAGCAAAATCATTCCCCTCGTCATAAATTACTTCGGCTTTACCAATTTCGAATGGGCAATTTCCCTTATGGATAATAGGCTGCTCCTCACGTGCCACTCTCATAAAGCATGGGCCATCTATCGCAATCATTGCCTTGATTGCCGCAGCAACCTCATTTTCATCGGACGGACAAAGAACTGTCATCCTGGGAATAACACGACTTAGTGCTATATCCTCTGTTGAATGATGACCTGTACCATCAGCACCATCATCAACACCAGCATGCGTTCCTATTATTTTTACATTTAAGTTATTATTGCATACCTGACGTGTCTGAGAAAACGTCATTCCATTTGAAAAAATAGCAAGCGCCACATAGACCGGTATAAAACCTTCAATCGCCATACCCCCGGCAGCAGACATTGTACTTTGCTCTGCAATACCCATCTCAAAGAATCGCTCTGGATAAGCCTGGCTAAATTCATATACATTTACTGATTTACTAACGTCACTGGAAAATACACAAATTTTATTGTTTTCTTTAGCAAGCTCAATCAGCGTATTTCCAATAGCCTCTTTTGGAATACTGTATTTATATTGATTCAACATCGTTGCCTCCAATCTGTGCTTCAAGTTCTTCCTTTGCCACATTATACTGCTTTTCAGTAGGAATGTTTCTATGCCACTGACCATCATTTTCCATAAAACTAATTCCTTTTCCCTTTACTGTATGTGCAATAATGCATTTTGGCTTCCCATATTGTGATTTAAGCGATGTAATTGCCGAATCAATTTCTTCCATACTGTGGCCATTAATATCTTTTACAAACCACCCAAAGCTCTCCAGCCGCTCTTTAAGTGGTTCTATCGATATAACATTTTCCACTGGTTGATGTGAACATAATCCATTCCTGTCAATAATGAGAACTAAATTATCCAACTTAAAATGACCAGCTTCCATCAAAGCTTCCCATATTTGACCTTCATGAGTTTCCCCATCTCCAATCATTACGTATACTGTCTTTTTACTCTTCTTTAACTTTTTTGCAAATGCCATTCCTACTCCATAAGAAACTCCTTGACCCAAAAGCCCAGTTGTTACTTCTGTCTCGGGAATTTTTTCTCGGTTAGTATGCCCTGAAAGTCTCGAATTAAGCTTTCGAAAGGTAGAAAGTTCCTCATTCTTGACAATCCCTATCTCGTTAAATTCTGCATAAAGTGCCGTGACAGCATGTCCCTTTGAAAGAATAAATCGATCCCTTTCATCAGAAGAATAATCAATCACGCACTCCCCTAAATATGTAATAATATCACATGCTGAGAGAGCACCGCCGAGATGTCCTGAAGCTCCATCATGTACCATATTTAAAATTCTAAGTCGATTTTTCCAAGCTATATGCCTTAATTCATTATAGTTCACACTTACAGATTTTTTCATCATTATTTCCTTCCTACAAACTCAGATATCCTTTTTCCAACTTAAACTTGTTATACAGTTCCGTTATTAAGGCTTTATTATAGCTTGGTTTATCTGGACCATGAACATTTGCTAAAATACGATTGATATCATATATACCCACATCACCCTTTTCAATAAGGAACTGGGCGTACTTTCGATTAATTCCATATTTAGAAGAAATAGCATAGGGTAGCTCATAATCCCAGTTCTTAATCTTCTTCAATTTGATAAAGTATTGATCGATTAACTTATATATCTCATCCATGTTATAATTAGTTCCATGATATTTGTTCATGAACTCACAGATCTGTTCGATTCTTAAATTTCCCGGAACCTCACCAATTCCATATAGTGTCCCATCGATAAGAGCTATACGGTTTTTATCCTTTATTTGCAAAAACCTCTGTGCCAATGCATAGGAAATCCCCTTATTCTCATGAAGATGAATTCCAAGAATAATGTCCTTATCTAAATATTTATCAGCCAGTTCATATACGTATTCAATCTCAGGAACATCCAGCAATCCATATGTATCTGCCATAGAAATTGCAAATGGATGAATATCATTAATACGTTTAAAATTATTGATCTTTTGCTCTTCAGTATAAGCGCCATAAAAATTGATCAAATTAACGGAACATTTATATCCTTTCTTTATTGTCTTTTTGCAATTACTAATTCCTTCCTCAAAATCGTACACATGAAAGGTAGTACGGATAAGATCAATCATCCCTCCATCGTAATCTTCGATATTATCTACATCAAACCGATAAGCCATAAGTGCAAAGCGGGTATTCTTTGTATCTTGAGGCAACACTTTTCTGGCATCTTCTATACTTCCAAAAAGAGAGATTTCTTTATCATAATGATTGGTAGTCAAAAATCCAAGCTCCACATAATCGATACCAGCTCTGCAAAGCCCATCAACCGTATCAATAATCATATTTTTTCCGAATCGCCCGCCATTTAAGTGGGAGCCATCTCGTAAGGATGTATCCAAAAGTATTATATTATCCTTCATACCTATTTTGCCTCTTTCATTTTAATAAAATGATACACTGCATTTGCCAATTCAAAGTCATCTGCATTATCTACATCCACACATTCCACTGCATCACACTCCACAATATAGGGATTCACCCCGCTTCTGGCATGATATTTAGTAAATGTATCCTTCGTAAATACATATGGCGATGGATTTTCAACATAAAACGGTTCCATATCCTGAGTACGTGGCGGATCACTTAAGTCAAAATTAAATGGTTTGCCATCCTTCCAGAAAAAGGTTTGTAATTTTTGACCTGCAAATGCAGATGAATAATTTTCAAATTGAACTGCTCTTATACATTCTTTTATATGCTCAATTGTGGTAAATGGAGCAGTTGCATGACAAAGAACATATATATCAGCATCAACAGAATTTACAAACTCTTCGTATATCGCTCTTCCTTTGCAATACTTATCATCCAAATATTCCGGTCTCTGTAGCCACTCAACACCTTCCGGTAAATACTCGACAATTTCCCCACTGCTGCAATAGCAATATACTTCATCAATGTATTCACCCTTTAGTTCTGCAAGCTTTTCTAGAATTACACTCACAAGCGGAGTTCCATCAGTAAACCGTTTAAGATTCTTCCCAGGAAACCGCTCATTATTTAATTTAATTGGCACAAAAGCTACTGTTTTCATTAGCTATTATTCTCCTTATTTGCTTTTTAACTTTTTATTGAACGCATCATATTTTGCATTTCTGTAGCCATGAATTTTTATATCTAAATTTAATCTGTAATATACATCTCTAACCAATCGATTATTCTTTAACAAATGCATTAATCCGAAAAAAGGCTTATAAAAACCCCAATACCATAAATACGCTGTAACCGGAATTTTTACCTTTTTTTCCTTTGCAATAGTTATAGCCTGTCTTCTGTATGATGTATTAGTGATAGCCATCATTTTTCCTATATTTTTTCCTTTTTTTCTCTTAAATTCTTCAATATCAAAAACGTTTTTAAATTTATCCAAATTATTCCCGGCATATAAATGGACTAATGCAGGCAAGCATTTATGACAGTGCCCACAATTTATATAATTTTGCCTTTTCTCAGATCCTTCAAGTTCAATACTACAAGTAGTTAAATACTTCTGTGCTGTCTTGTCTTTTGCAATATAGTTGATCCTATCAATTCGAGTTGCTTCGATTCCAGTCACATAAAAGGACAATGATTCTGTATCCATACATCCTACTGTGAAAACATCAAAAACAGAAGCATCATATTCTTTTACTTTATTCACATTTAAAGTGAATTCAGATATTGGATAACCCGCGCTTATATAATATACTCTTAATATCTTTTGTAAAGCATACGCACACGCCCCGTATGTAGTTGCATAAAACATAGAAAATCCCTTATACGGAAATTTATAAAATTCGTGAAGATTTGAATAAACTCCTACTGCCTTTGTATCAGTTTCTTCTGCTATATGTTCCATCCTTTTTAAAGTATTTTTAAAATATGAAGTAATTCTGCCATTGTCATCATCAAGTGTTCCTACCGACGCAAATAACAGGTGCGTGAGTTTATAATTCTTTATCTTTTCTCTAATTCCGTGTTTTACGATGGTGTAAAAACTATCAACACCACCCGAACAACCAGTTGCAACACCACCTGTATTCTCTATTCGTTCGGATATTAACGGTCCATTTAATTTTATCGGTGAAATCCACGACGGATTATTTTCTGTTACAATTGGAATAAATTGATTTACCATTTGGAAATATAATTTTTCTGACATAGGAGTTTCAAACTGAATATCCATATCATTTTCCATTGCAGTTGTCAATAAGCCCATAACAAATGCATCTGAACGGTTAACTGTCAGTCCATCCGCGAAGGCACTATCAATCTCAAAATACAATACTTTCCTTTCCGTTTTCTTGTTATTAGGATTGAGCATTGTAATATTTGCACATAGTCTTGCTGCATCTGCATAAATTTTTGATTTATGAACATATTCAACATACGGTTTTTCAATAACAATTTTACTTCTCATTATAATCCCTTCTTACACTTCTGTATCCTATTAGTCATAATTTTGTAAAAAATAACCCTTGATTTTTTATTAAAAACCAAGTTTAAAAAAATATAACAAATCATTCCAGAAATGATTCCAATTATTAACTTGTATGTATTATTATTTACGCTTCGACCAATAAAATGAATCTCTGTGCCCATAACTAGGCTAAATGAAACAGATAAAAATATATCTTTTAAAGAACAAACAATATAGATACACTTTCTAGCACTTAAATACATTAATATCATAACTACTAGCTCACAAATAATTGATGCTATCACGGCTCCATTTTGAAAAAATAAGGGAATTAAAATCAAATTTAAAACTATATTTATGATAGCCCCTGCAAGGGAACAAAAAAACAGGGTTTTTTCTCTGCCATATGTAATTAAAATCTGTGTTCCAAATAGATAACTATAACTTAGTGCAAAAATTAAAATGGAAGCCATTTGCAGCGTATGTATGGCTGGCACAAATGCATCCCCATATAAAACTAAAATAATCGGTTCTGCCAATATCACTAAACCAACGATGCTCGGAAGAATACAATAAATAAGAATACTCATTACACTATTTACAATTTTTGAACTCTCCCTTTCCAAGCCCCTGTTATGATAATAGGTTAACCTTGGCAGTAGGACTCCACTAATTGCTGTAATTACCGAAACCCAAATCCTAACTACTTTTATAGCATTTGAGTAATATCCAACTACAACCTCATCGCATATATATCCCAACATTGAAGTATCAAACAAAGTATATAGCTCTATCGCAATCGAATTTAACAACAATATTATTACTGGTTTCAAATGCTTCTCAGGATTTATTCCTATAATAGAAAATTTAACTCCAAATTTTGATAATCTAAGTATATTAAGAAAATAATTTCCACCAATGGCTAAAGTATAAATAAATGCATAAGCTAAATAATCTGATTCTTGTTTAACAAAAAGAAATACTGCTATTATTGAAATTGTTTTAATAACAAGACTTCTAATCGCAATATATTTAAATTCTTCGCAACCTTGATAAAACCATTCTATATTTATGTAATTAAATACTATTGCCAATCCAGTTACTAAAAAAAGTGTCTTGTCTTCCTTAAAATATGGATGAAAAAAAATCAATACATAATAACCAATTACGCAGACAGTCGTTGAAATAAAATTTATAATAAATAGCTCTGAAAAAATAATATTCGCTTTATTTGTGCTATTTTTCAACCTTGCAATCTGCTTTGTTCCATAATTAATCAGGCCAAGAGGTGCTAATAGAACAAAATACTGTGAAATATTCTGCGCATAAGACACCTTTCCCACACCTCTAGCAAACAAAATATGCGACACATAAGAGCTAGAAATTAATGGAAACAATACATTTAATAATTTGTATAAAATATTAAAAATTGCATTTTTCAATAATGAGTTGTTCAAATACACTAGCTCTCCTTAATTACACATTTATTGGATGGCTTAAGGTACAGCCTTGGAAAGAGAATAAATATAAGTGTTGCTATTACAGAAAAATAGTTAGAAGAAAACAAAGACATCCCTGCTTCAAAAGAGTTATACACCATAAATGATATAAATGCTGCTAAAAAAATTATTTTGTACTGTTGGTCTTGGTTTTTTATTATTCGTTTAAAACTATATATGATAGCATAGATTACTATTGTAAAATATAGTATTCCTCCAGAAAAAATAGCATCAATATATGAATTATGTGAGCTTCCCACTTCATAAATAGGATATAAAAATTTTTCGATCGAACCTAATCCATATCCGCAAAAAATTCCCCGGTTCAATTCAATTTCTTTAATAATATCCTTCCACATGTTGATTCTAATCATCCCCGAATCAATACCATCTGATGTTATATGAGACATTCTGCTCATAATAATCCCATATATGTCAAAACTACTTGCAAAGAATAATAACGAAGCAAATGCCATCACAATAATGACTATTTTATTTTTTGCTATATTATAAATGCTCAAGCCAATCACCAAACAGTATGCAATTAAAGCTGCTCTAGAATTTGTTATGTATATTTGTAATCCCATCAGAGCTATAAAAAACAGGTATTTTTTCACTTTTTTAATCAAAAAGATATACAATGCTGCCACTGTCGCCAAAAAGCAATATTCTCCAAAAATATTTCTTTGTGCAAAGAATGAAGTATAAAACCAGGAATTCCATCCGACATCAATTCTTTTTAACACTAAAACAGCATAACTTCCTTGAAAAATCATTGCATATAAACATGCCAATATGCCTATAAAAATTAATGTTTCGAGCAATCCATATATCTCTTCCTGATTCAATCCTCCCGTTGTCTTAACTCCCATCGCAACTATATATGCCATACAAGTAAAAACTCCCAGATGTAAATCTAAAAAGGTGTTGCCATATAATTTCAAACCAGAGAATGCGCCCATGATAAATATCATGAGTATCACGCTTGCGATAGCTATTTCCCTTTTTCTTATTTTACTTCGTATGAATAAAGTATAAAGAAATAGTATCATCCAGCAAATATAACTCATATAATATACATTCCCAATATGTAATACATTTTCCAGAAAATGAGAAATTGAATTTAATAAAAGTGTAAATTTCAATATATAATAAAAATCGTTTCTTTTCTTAATTTTTAACTTTAGCATGATCATTCTGGTCAAAAATATCTATTTCTTTTAATGAATTTATATCGTCGGATACTTTAATATTTCTACATCTTCCCAACTTTTGCAGTTCATGTAATATAATTGATAGATTTTTATCCCTTTCGTTGAATTGTCTTCTCTTTCCTTCAAAATACGGGAATAAAAATAAACCTCTAATTTGACTATTTAGCATTGCAGTTATTCCCAAGAAAGCTCCGGAATCAACTGTCAATAGGATCTTATTTTGAAAGTAAGAACTCATTTGAAAAATCTCCCACGGTATGCCAATAGAGTCTAACACAGCTATTCCATGTTTATCAAACACATCGCGATCGTCTCTCGGATGTTTTTTCACAATTAAATTATCTTTTCCAACAATATTGCTGATTTTTAAAATTAACTCAGTTTCTCCATATGGATATCCATCGATATCTGATGATGATGCAAAATATATAAATTTTTGTTTTATAGGTTTTTCTTCAAAGCCAAAAGCATCGATTAGTATGCTTTTTATATATGCTTCATTTGCGCTTAGATCAGGTATTTTAATTAAACGCCATTGCCTATTTGTCTTTTTCAATTCCGGGAAAAAACAGTAATATTTTTTTATTTCGTCCGTAACAATATTTCTATTAAACAGCGTTAAAATTTTCTCTAAAATTTTAACGCTGTTACCATATACAAAATCCGTTTCATATGATAAAATCCCCTCTTCAAATCTCGACCAGGTAGTATTAAATTTTCTTTTACGATAAATATTACTAATGCAATAAATAATTTCAGATGTACTATAAAAAATTATTTCATTGTAATTATTTGTTTGAGTGATCTGTTTTTTTCCAAGTCCAAATTGCAATGTATTTACTAATTTTTTAAATCTATTTTTTAAATAAATAAGATCCTTTGTTTTAATATATGTTATTGATTCAAACAATTTTTGTTTTCTTAACCGCTCAGTAACGCTATCTACTCCTATTGAGTGATCGGAAATCCATAAATCAACAGTATCATTCTGAAATAAAGTTATTTTCATCTGTATTGCAACAATAATTTGAAATAATGTATCACAAATAATAAGCTTATACACCCCTTATATTAATTTCCTTTCTTCTGACTGCCAATCTACTATTCCACACTATTTTTAGTATCCTATTACCAAACAAAGATAAAAAGGCGGCTCCTCGTTCCCTTGCTCTTGCATTTTTATCACACAGAACTGTTCTCCTCGTTTTACGGATTTCATTCCAAATCCTATTAAAATATAACCTTTGGACATCGTCTTCCGAAGGTAGATCCAATAACAGATGAATAGCGACATTAAACGTACGACACATCGCCGCCGCTTTAATTTTCGGATATCTTTCTGTACAAAAACATTCTATCTCTAACGCCCATTTCAATGCGTCAATCCTATTCGGCGTAAAGGTATGCATGATACTATTTCTGTGCTGTCTATAATAATACTCATATTCATTTGAACAAACTACTTTACGCGCATTGTTCAAAAGTAAGTGACAAGTGGCTAAATCTTCTGACAGCATTCCCTCAGGGAACCGGATATTGCTAATCACTTCCCTTTTATATAACTTTGCTGGTGCATTACAACTATATTTAACTTGATACAAGGATTCCGCTATCGCCTCTTCTGCATTTAATTCATCTATTTGCAGTGGAATAGAATATTCAATTTCCTTATTCATTGTTTCAGAAATATACATCATTTGTATAATTGAAATATCAGCATCATAATCTCTTAGCATATCCACACATTTTTCAATGCATCTTCTTGATAAGTAATCATCACTGTCTACAAAAAATATTCCATCACCCTGTGATATTTCAATTCCCGCATTTCTGGCAGAAGAAAGACCTCCATTCTCTTTGTGTAAAACCTTTACTCTGTAATCCTTAAGCTTATATTGATCACAAATTTCTCCGCATTGATCCGGTGAACCATCGTCTACCAATATAATTTCCAGGTTTCTATAAGTTTGTTCAACAATACTGTCTATACACTTATGGATATATTTTTCAACTTTATATACTGGTACTATCACGCTAATCAGCAGTTCGTCCATAGGCTACCTCGCCTTCATTCTTACATATCTCGGTTTTAACTCTGCATGTATAAATCCCAATATTCTATATGCAATTTTATCCGGAAATACATGGATAATTTTTATTATCTTAGCTGTATTTCCAAGCTTCATCTTTTTTAGAGCCAGGTTTCCTTGGGTACTCATCTTCATATATTTTTCAAATTCTTTTTTAAACGGATGATCGGAGTCTCTAAACCAAGGTCTTATGACCAGCATATTCGTTGTATAATGTATTATTTTGGGATCATTGACCGCATTTGTCATTTCTTCCTTGCTATAAAAGCAGGTTGGTTTACGCAGCATTTGTATCTGCTCATATGTATGAACAGCATCTATCGTCATTACATTATATTGAGGCTGTAAGTATCCTATTTTACCAGAAAAAATTCCGTTTAAAATGTCTTGATCAGCGTAACTTATAACTCTTGTATATTTATTCATATATTCATTAATTGCTTTATTCACATCGAATGCTCTAAGCTTTTTTAAATCAATAAGGAGTACACCTGCATTAATATATACATCATTGTCATTTAACCCGATATTTTTTTTATATACAGCACTAATACAATCTTTAATCCCACAAAAGATGTTATTCTTCATCTCCAAATCTTCTAATTTCATTATATTTCCATTAACTATGGTATCACAATCCAAATACAAAATTTTTTCTATATTCTCCGGTAGCAATATACCAGAAAACAGCCTTGTAAAAGCAGATAATGGCCACCTTTCTGAGACCAAATATTCTGGAATATCAAACTGAGGTATATCAATAACTATGATTTTTCGCTTATATCTTTCAGCTATATTTCCCAGTAATTCTTTATTTTCATCAGAAATTTTTTCTCCCAATAGGTAAACACTTAACTCACTAGCAGAACGATTATTTTCAAATAGTGAAATGACTGAGATTTCCATAATCCAGATGTAATTATTATCACAAGTATATAAAATATTCATTGTTTAATCCTAAAACCCCATCTTTGACAGATCCCTGCTGCTTTTATCTGCTTCATTTTGGATGACTTCTATTTCATTTATTGGCCAAGCAATAGATAATTCCTTGCTACGCCAGGAGAACCCTATTTCATCATTGGGTATATAATGAGTTGTTACCTTAAATAAAACTTCAGCGTCTGTCAATGCTAAATATCCATGACCCATTCTTTCTGGAATGTATAGCTGTTTTTTGTTTTCATCTGATAGTTCGACTCCATACCATTTTTTATATGTTTTACTTTCCTTGCGTAAATCAACTACAACATCAAATATTCTGCCTTTACACACACGAATAAGCTTTCCTTGAGGGTGCATAACATTAACATGCATCCCTCTTAAAACTCCTTTCCTGCTATATACTTGATTATCCTGCACAAAATGCATATCCAATCCTTCATTAATAAATTTGTTTTCGTTATATGTTTCGAATAAATATTCTCTATTATCCATAAACACAGCAGGGTCAATTACACATAATCCACGGATACCAGCAACACTTCTCTGAATATGCAATTCACTCATTTATATATATCCTCCCTACCACCCCGCCACACTCCCGCACCGTTCCACGAATAATTCCTGTGCATACCGCTTCATGCTCTTCTTCAAATCCTTCGGTGTAAATTCCTTCTGAATTCCCGCCATAACCCGGTATTTGTCAAATATCATAATCACCATCTTCATCGATAAAGGCCGTCCCAGCTTTGACAGGAACATGCGGCTATGGTACTCATTGTCCTTTTCCAGATACTCTCTCTCCTCCAGCCACAGCCCCATTTGTTCCCGCAAGGCCTGGGAGAAGAGATACACACGGTATCCCCTGTCCCTTTTCCTGTGTACCGTGAGGATCCCGGTTTTCCGGTCATAATCCTTTGTCTCCATCCTGAGCAGCTCGCTGATTTCCAGCCCATGATAAAAAAGGAGCTTCATCATAACCAAATCCCGCAGGCAGATCCGTTTGCGGAATAAGCTGTCCAGGCTCTGATACTCCTGATTTAATGCCTGAAAGAATAAATCCACTTCCCGCTTTGACAGCAAGCTATGGAAGGACGGAAGCCCTTCTGCCGGAGTCAGACGAATCGAAATACTTTTCAGCGGCCGGCGTTTCACCAGAGCGCCCTGCTTTACCAGGTAATCTAAGTAATAGCTCAGCACCCGCTGCTTCCGGATCACGGTAGAGCGGCACAGTCCCTTTTGATCAATGAGATAATCCAAGTAAGCCTCTATCTCCTCTTCCCAGTCCTTTTCCCCGGATCCGACATCGAAAGTCTGCTCTTGCTCCAGCCACCGGTAAAAGTGGTCCAAATCCAGCCGGTAAGCCTTTTCTGTCCGTTCATCTAACCCCCGCCTGGTAACCTGCGTGTTGATAAAGCCTTCCAACATGCATTTTTGTTCTGTAAACAATCCTGTTGACAATTCTTTTAGTAATTTTGCAGACAATTCTCTAAACCACTCCTTTGACAAAGGCTTTAAGACAGATGCTTGGCGCCTGGTTCCATCCCATTATATGGATAGCGGGCTGCCTCCTGATGCCGCACCGCATTCTCCGCCACCTCAGCCAGCCGCACCAAGGTCATAAAATAGGATTGATTTTTCGGAGTTAACTTTTTGAAGATATCCATGGTTTCCTGAACAACTGTATTTTCCATTTTCAACGCCCTTTCATTAAATTTATGTTCATAAAATATCATATAATTAATAATATGTCAACTTGTTTTATTAACTTAATGATATTTTTCTTGATTTTTCCTATATTGCATGATAATGTAAGAGAGGGCTTGGAGGCCTGATAGAAATGATAAGTGAGGTGAAGAATCTTGATTGGCCGTTTGAAACAATTACGAAAGAAATTAAAAATCAACCAGACAAATTTTGCGAAACAGTTAGGGATTACCCAGACCGCCTATTCTATGATCGAGAATGGAAATAATCCTCTTTCTGACCGGCATATCAAAGTGATCTGCTCTGTCTACCATGTTAATGAGGACTGGCTGCGCACTGGAAATGGAGAGATGTTTTTTGCGTCACCTTACGAAAAAGAATTTACAGATATCTTCAGCCGTTTAGCGCCGGAGACACAGCAGTATCTTCTGCTGATGGCCAGAGAGCTTCTGAATACCCAGGATAAGCTTCTTGGAGCTGACGAGAAAAAAATGAATTAGACATAGTATCATTTCTTAGTTAATTTGCCAACATCCTTTTCTTGACTGAGAAAATCATCTTTGCTATACTTTTTTGTGAGGTGATGAAATGGAGTTAAAAGACAGGCTTCAGATAATCTTAGATGAGCAGCACATCAAACAAAAGGACCTGGCCAATGCCATAAAGGTCACAGAAAGTTATATATCTAATATGTTAAATGGGAAGCGGAATAATCTGTCCGAATCCCTTGCCGTCCTGATCGAGCAGGCTTATGGATATTCTGCATACTGGGTGTTAACCGGCGAGGGAGACCGCTACGCCACCCAATCCACGAACTTGGAATTATCCCCCGCAAAAAAAAGGCTGATCTCAGAAATTGAAAAAATGTCTGAGTCAGACCTGAATGCGGTAAAGATATTCATTGATTCCCTGGATAAATATAAGCGAGCGTTTCATGTAACAGACTAAAATTTTGTTAAATCTCCGTTAATTTCCCCTCTCCCCTATTGCCCCTTTCCTATTTCTATATTATACTGAAGGATATTTCTTTTGAAAGGACTCGTATCATTTGACTATTAAGAAAAAATTAAAGGAAAAGTGGCAGGAAGCCCTCCAGGCGGTTCTGCCGATTATCGCGATCGTTCTCTTTTTATGCTTCACTGTGGCCCCCATCTCACCAAGCATCCTGCTGTGCTTCCTTATGGGGGCTGTTTTGATTTTAGCCGGCATGATGTTTTTTACCTTGGGGGCGGAGATGGCCATGTCTCCTATGGGGGAGCGGGTGGGCTCCTGCCTGACGAAGAGCCGGAATCTGGCTTTGATTGTCATTATCTCCTTCCTCCTGGGCTTTATCGTCACCATCTCTGAGCCGGATCTTCAGGTTTTGGCCGGTCAGGTGCCGGCAGTGCCAAATATGGTTCTGATCCTGTCTGTGGCTGTGGGCGTGGGGGCGTTTTTAGTCCTTGCTCTGCTTCGAATGCTTTTTACCATCTCACTGCCTCCCTTGCTTTTAGGATGCTACGGGGTGATCTTTGCCCTGACTCTTTTTGTCCCGAAGGATTTCTTAAGCATTGCCTTTGACTCCGGCGGCGTCACCACCGGGCCCATGACAGTTCCATTTATCATGGCTCTGGGCGTGGGCGTTTCTGCTATCCGGAATGACCGCCATTCCACGGATGACAGCTTCGGTCTGGTGGCTCTTTGTTCGGTGGGGCCTATCCTGGCAGTAATGCTTCTCAGCATGATCTTCCGCCCGGAGGCTAGCGCTTCTGCCGCTCCCATTCTTTTAGATGTGAATGATTCCCGGCAGCTGGGACAGCTTTTTGCCTTTGGCCTTCCTACCTACATGAAGGAGATTTTTCTCTCGCTCCTCCCCATCTTTTTATTTTTTATGATCTGCCAGGTGCTGATGTTAAGGCTTTCCCGCAGGAAGATGACGAAGATTTTAATCGGCCTTGCCTATACTTATACGGGGCTTGTATTGTTTTTAACTGGCGCCAATGTTGGCTTTATGCCAGCGGGAAATTATCTGGGGCAGGTGCTGGCGTCCCGGCGGCACCCGGAAATCCTCATCCCCATCGCCATGGTGATCGGCTACTTTATCGTGAAGGCAGAGCCTGCGGTGTATGTGTTAAATAAACAGGTGGAGGAGATCACCGACGGCGCTATCTCTGCCCGGGCTATGGGCTATGGCCTTTCCATCGGGGTTTCCATTTCCTTAGGGCTCTCTATGGTGCGGGTTCTCTCCGGGATCTCTATCCTTTGGTTTCTGGTCCCGGGCTATGCCGCCGCCCTGCTGATTTCTTTCTTTGTGCCCAAGATCTATACTGCCATTGCCTTTGACTCTGGCGGGGTTGCCTCCGGCCCTATGACTGCTGCCTTTCTCCTTCCTCTGGCTCAGGGAGCTTGTATTGCGGTGGGAGGTAATATTATCACCGATGCCTTCGGCGTGGTGGCCATGGTGGCTATGACGCCGTTAATTACCATCCAGGTAATGGGACTGTCTGCCAAGCTTCTGGAAAAGCGCCGGCAGCGATTGGCTGCCTCGGAGCCCTTTGCCCTGGCCTTTGACCAGCTGGAGGAGGATGCGATTATTGAATTGTAAGGAGAATCTATGAGTGAATTATACATGATGGCCACCATCAGCGACCGGAACCAGACCCGGCGCTTTCTGGCCTTTTATAAGGATTACGGCATTACCGTAACCCTGCTCACCCTGGGACGGGGGACCGCTGCCTCCGAGGTGCTGGATTCCTTTGGCCTGGAGGCCACGGAGAAGGCGATCCTTTTCGCTTTTCTCACCGGCACCCAGTGGAGGGCGGTGAAAACCGGCCTCCAGCGGCAGATCAAGATCGATATCCCCGGCAGCGGGATTGCCTTTATCCTGCCTATGAGCAGCATCGGAGGGAAAAAGCAGCTTCAATATCTCACGGAGGGCCGTGAATTTCAAAAGGGAGAGGAGAGCACCTTGAAGGATACAGTCTATGAGCTTCTGGTAGTGATTGCCAATGAAGGATATTCGGAAATGATTATGGACGCGGCCAGGAAGGAGAATGCCCCCGGCGGGACTATCATCCACGCCAAGGGAACGGGCACAGAAAAAGCCCGGAAATTCCTGGGCTTTTCTATCGCAGTGGAGAAGGAAATGATTTTTATGGTGACCCGGCGGGAGAGCAAGAACGCCATCATGAAGTCTATCATGGACGCCGCCGGACTGGAGAGCGAGGCCAGAGCCATCGTGTTCTCCCTGCCGGTGACGGACACGGCGGGGATGCGGCTCATCGAGGAGGCGGAGCAGGGATAATCAGCCTGCTCTCCTCACCGCTTTCCCTTCTCATATTCTTTTAAATCTTCTAGCGCCTTTCCTGACAGCGGGAACAGGATGCTCATGTTAAAGATGGTCATTAATCCCACCCCGATATCCCCCAGATCCCACACAAAGGTATAGGCCGCCAGGCCGCCGATGTACAGCATGACCAGCGCCAGCACCTTGTACAGCGTCTGGGAGGTCCAGTTATCCCCGAAAAGGTAGGCCACATTGGGCCTGGCATAAAATAAAATCCCGATAAAGGTGGAGAAGCTGAAGAGCCATAAAATCACAGCGATAAAGATCACCCCAAATCCGCCCATGTGATACTCCATGGCCTTTTGGAGCAGATCCATCCCTTCCAGTCCTTCGGTCAGGCCGGCAGGAGCCAGAAGCATAATCATGGCAGAGCAGCTGCAGATCACGATGGTATCGATAAATACGCCAAAGGCCTGTAGCAGCCCCTCCTTCGCCGGACTGCTGATATCCGCCGCGGCCGCGGCGCAGGGAGCGGAGCCAGAGCCGGCTTCATTGGAAAAAAGCCCACGCTTGGCGCCGTTCATCAGCACTGCCCCGAAGCCGCCGGCCACTGCCTGGCGCAGGCCGAAGGCCTCCTGAAGGATTCTGGAAAACACAGCCGGCAGCTGTCCCACATTTTTAATGATAATAAACAGGGTGATCAGGAAATAGCAGCCTGCCATAATGGGCACGATCACATCCAGCACCTTCACCGTGGCATTTTTCCGAAGCACGATCACACCGGCCACTGCTACCAGGACGATGGTGGTATACAGCGGCGGGATCCGAAAGGCATTTTCAAAGGCAGTGGAAACCGAGTTGCTGATCACCTGGCTGATCCCGCACCAGCAGAGCAGCCCGGACAGGGCAAAGAGCACTGCCAGCAGGGAACGCCGGTTGGTTCCCCGTTTCCTTTTCACATACTGGTGGATATAATAGGCTGGCCCGCCCCGGTAACCGCCGTAGAGCGGATCCTCCTCCTTATAAAGCTGTGCCAGGGTGGCTTCGATAAAGGCGGTGGAGGAGCCTAAAAGGGCGGTAATCCACATCCAGAACAGGGCGCCGGCCCCTCCGGCTGAGATGGCGGCCACCACCCCTACCAGATTCCCCATGCCCACCCGGGTAGCTGTGGAGATCATCAGCGCCTGCATACCGGAGATGGATTTTTTTGACCCGGTCTTTTTCTCCACCGCGATCTTAAGCATGTCCGGAAACAGCCGGAAGGGAAGGAATCTGGTCCGGATGGTAAAGTATATTCCAGAAGGAATTAAAATTAAAACCAGCAGGGAAAGCCCCAGGCTGCTCCCTCCCGGCAAGGGGATACGAATCAAATCTCCCCACAAAGCATAATACACAAAACGAATGATATCCATAGTTTGTTCCCCCGTAGCTATGCAATTCTTTGATACAGAACTTTGATACAGAACTTTGATACAGAAAGTATTTGCATCTTTCTCTCATTTAGTATATAGTAGATTCAAGCATCTGTAAAATCAATAAACATAATATATTCCATCGAATTATTCGATGTATGCTGCTCGCACTCCCTCGGGCCATGCTCAGCAGCCCTCTTTGCAGTCCACGCCAAATAACAGAATGGAGGAGCCTATGGATATCCGGAATCTGAATACCTTCATTTACACCGCAGAGCTGTCCAGCTTTACAAAAGCTGCGGAAAGGCTGGGCTATTCCCAGTCCACCGTGTCCTTTCAGATCAAGCAGCTGGAGCAGGAGCTGGATACCCAGCTCTTTGAACGGATCAATCATACCATCGCCTTAACGGAGCGGGGCAGGGAGGTGCTTCGCTATGCCCAGCAGATCCTCCGCATTTCTCAGGAGTTAAATGAAGCTCTCCACGAAGAAAAAGCCATCCGTGGCCGGGTGCGCCTGGCCATGGCTGACTCGCTCTGTGATTCTCTTCTGGATGAAAAATTCGTGGATTTCCGCCGCCAGCATCCTGGCATTGCATTAAAGATCATCACAGCCGGAACCCAAGAGATGTTCCGGCTCATTGACCATAATGAAGCCGATGCGATCTTAACCTTAGATAGCCATATTTATGATATGGAGTATGTCATCGTAAAGGAGGAGAGGGTGGGGGTCCATTTCGTGGCCCCGACAGAGCACCCTCTTGCAAGGGCCCCGGAGATTTCCATTCAGGAGCTGACGGATCAGCCCTTTATCCTCACGGAAAGGGGGATGAGCTACCGCCGGCTGATGGATGAGCGGCTGGCGGAGCTTTCCCTGGAAATCCACCCCATCCTGGAGCTGGGAAGTGCAAAGCTGATCTGCTCTCTGGTGGAGCAGGGCGCTGGTATCTCCTTCCTGCCAGACTACGTAACCAGGCCGGAGGTAGAGGCCGGAAGGATGGTGTATCTTCCTGTAAAGAATTTCCAAATCCATCTGTGGAAGCAGCTCCTCTATCACCGGGATAAATGGATTTCCCCTCAGCTGGAGTCGGTGATGTGGTATTGTGCGGTGAATTTATGATGTTTCCTACTTATATTATAACGCGGGCTTTAGAAATATTCCCTCAGCGCCCTGGCGGCCTGCCTCACCTCCTCCTCTGTGTTAAAGCAGGAGAAGCTGAACCGCACCGCCCCCTGCTCCCTGGTTCCCAGGGCTTCATGCATCAGCGGTGCGCAGTGCCCCCCGGAACGGGTGTAGATCCCATGCTCACTGGCCAGCCAGTCGCTTACCTCGCCGGAGTCCTCATCCCCTAAGTTTAAGGTCACCATAGCTGCCCGGGGCCTCACTTCTCCTTCCATCCCAGGATTTCTGCAGCTCTGGCTTTTCTGCATATCCTTCCCATCTCCCTTCCCGGCTCGCTCATAGCTCTCATAATCTCCATAAAACCGGATGCCGGGAATCTCCTTCACCAAATGATAAAACAGCCTGGCGAGTTCCTCCTCTTTCCTTCGGATTGGCTCTGTCCCTCCATGCTCCTTAATCCACTGCAGGGCAGCCCTTAACCCGGCGATGCCATGGCCGTTTAAGGTTCCGGCCTCTAAAGCCACGGGCATTTCCAGAGGATGCCTTTTGGAATAGGTCTGTATCCCGCTTCCGCCGGAAAGCAGAGGGGCGATCTTTAGTCCCCTTCTCACACATAAGCCCCCGGTTCCCTGGGGCCCCATCAGCCCCTTATGTCCGGTAAAACAGAGAATGTCGATCCCGTCCTTTTTCATGGATATGGGAAACACGCCTCCGGTCTGGGAAGCATCCACGATAAACACGGCCCCTGCCTTCTGGCACCACTGTCCCACCGTCCGGATGTCCTGGATATTCCCGGTGAGATTGGATCCATGGGTGAGGATCACTGCCTTAACCCCCGGCACTATGGCCTGGCGCAGCTGCTCCATATCCAGCAGGCCTCTCCGGATTTTCCACGGCTCCTCTGTATCCGGCTGGTTCTTCCGGGATCCCCTGATGTCCGGCTGGTTCTCCCGGGAGCCCCTGATGTCCGGCTGCTTCTCTTGCATCTTTTGGGAGCCTTGGATGTTCTCCCAGCTCTCCTTCAGGCATCCCACCCGGGTAACCAGAACCCCCTGCTCCTCAAGCTGATACAAAGGCCGGAGGACGCTGTTATGCTCCAGCACGGTGGTCACTGCCCGGTCCCCCGGCTTTAGTACCCCTTTTATGGCCATATTCAGGCTTTCTGTGGAATTTGCCGTAAATGCCACCTGATCCGGCCCGTAGCCGTCAAATAGCTCATCCACCAGCTGCCGGGTCTGGAGGATAACCCGGGCGCTCTCCAGAGCCGTCTCATAAGTCCCCCGGGAGCAGTTCCCCATGGTTCGTATGGCCTGGGCCACAGCCTCTGCCACCTCATCCGGCCGGTAGTAGCTGGTGGCTGCACTGTCCAAATAAATCATACTCATTTCCTTATTTCCCCTGCTTTTCTTCCAGATAGAGGAGGCCCTCTAAAACGGATCCGGCGATGCATCTGGCCTTATCCGAAATGGTAAAGCAGTTTTCAAATTCTGATTCCCGTGGGTCGATATCTGCGATCTTCAATCCCTCAGTCACTGGATAACCGGAGCGGATCAGTCCCCGGAGAATTCCATCTAAGGAAGCATTCACCGTCACCTCCCCCTGTCCCGTCACCACCACCCCGATGGGCTGGCCCTTCTTTACCTTATCCCCTATCTGGCAGAGTCCCCGAAGGATTCCCCTTGCAGGGGAGTGAATCACCCGCTCCTTCCCGAATCCGGCGATGATTCCAGGAGTTCCGGTATTGGGAAGGGCGCTGCCATGTCCGATGATCCGGCCCAGATTATGGCCCCGCATGGTCTCGATCACCAGATCCACGTCCTTTCCTGCAAAGAATCCCGGCCCTAGGGCAATGGTCTTATCCGCCATATCCCGACTGGTTCCCAGATTTTTTTTCGCCAGAATACCGTCGATTAAGGCCCAGGGGCGCACGTTTTCCAGGATCCGGCACTCCGGATCCACCAAAAGCGCCACATCCCCTTTTGACAAAACCGCCCTTGCCTCCTCATAATCCTTTACATGGACGCACCGGACATTTTCCACCTCGCTGACTCCGTCATACACTGCCTCGGAAAAGGCCACATGCCTGCGGATAGCCGAGGGATACCCCGTCTCCAGCACCAGCACCGGGTATCCGCAACGGTGAAGCTTATGAATCGTCCCGGTGGCGATGTCCCCGCCTCCCCGGACCATAATTAATTGACTGCTGCGTTCTGACATTTTCCTTGTATCCTTTCCTAAGTTCATCATTCTATCCAGTGTCTTGGCCGGATTATATTCAGCCAAGACATTAGCCCCATAGCTTCTCTCAGGCAATCCTTTTATTACATCCTTCAGCAAATAGCTGTACCCGAAAGCAGGGCTTTTACAGGAAGCCCTGCTCCCTTCTGACGAAAAATCTGCCTGTCTAAGGCCGCACAAGCTTCCCCGCTCCGCTCATCCGTTCTGCTATCTCATACATATTAGTAACCGCTCCCACTGCCAGCTTTTCTCCCAGGCCATAATGGTTTAAGCAGGTGCCGCAGGTTAAGATCTCCACCCCCTGGGCCTGGAGTTCCTTCAAATCTTCCAGAGAATCGGAACCCTGACAGGAAAGCCTGGCTCCCCCATTATAGAGCAGAACCGTTCCCGGAAGCTTATCCTGTTTCGTCAGCGCATAGACAAAGCCCTTCATCAGCAGCCTTCCCAGAGTCTCATCCCCCTGTCCCATCTGATCCGAGGATAATACCACTACCATGCCCTTGTCCCGGATATCCGGCTGGCAGGAAATCTCGCCTTCCTCCTGCTCCCCCCTGACATCGCCGCTGTCCACAGCAGCTCCCTGCCCGGACATTACACTTTGCCCGGCATCTCCATTCTTCCCGGGCCCTGCGCTCTGCCCGGAGCTCCCGCTTTGAACAGGCCCATCCCCTGTCCCAGCTTGAATCGACACCACAAACTCCTGACTGCTGATCCGTTCCGATGTGGATTCCAGCCCCTTATGGCTGGCAAGCTTCTTTAGATTCTGAACCGCAATCTCATTATCCACTACCACCTCCACGATGGTTCCCGGCTCCGCCTTTTCCAGCGCCTTCTTCGCCTCAATCACAGGCAATGGGCACTGCTTTCCTCTCTCATCCAGTCTCATATCCATCTCTCCATTTCTAAATCATTTTTTCATCAGCTGCCGGCTTGCCCTATCTGGCCGCCATTTTTTCTACTGGACCACCACTGCCTCAGCTCCCCTTTTCACTACCCGGCCTACGATGCCGCAGGGCAGGCCCAGGGTCTTTAATTCCTCCAAAGCCCTCTCTCCGTCCTCCGCCTCCATACTCACCAGGAGGCCTCCTGAGGTTTGGGCGTCATAAAGAATCTCCTCCACGGCAAAGCTGCAGTCCACAAACCGGACCTTGTCCTGAACATGATTCCGGTTCCGCTGGCCGGCGGCAGTCAGGTAAAACTCCTCCACATACTCCGGACATTCCGGAATAAAGGGAATCGCCCTCTGGTCTATCTCTGCACTGAACTGGTCCCCCAGCATCTCACACAGATGGGCCAGAAAGCCAAAGCCAGTCACATCTGTACATCCATGAGTGCGGTATTTCTTCACTATCTCTGCTGCGTATTTATTTAAGGTAGACATAGACTTTACCGCCAGATCCATGGCCGCCTGGGAGGCCTCCCCCACCCGGGAGGCGGTGCACACGATCCCCACCCCGAGAGGCTTGGTCAAAAGAAGCACATCCCCCTCCCTGCAGCCATTATTGGCGAAAACCCGATCCGGGTGAATCACCCCGGTCACCGACAGTCCGTATTTCACATCCTGATCCGCGATGGAATGCCCCCCTGCCAGCACGCCTCCCGCTTCCCGCACCTTCTCGCTGCCCCCTAAAAGGATCTGTCCTAAAATATTCAAATCCATGGACTCCGGGAAGCACACGATATTTAGCGCGGTCTTTACCTCCCCGCCCATAGCATAGACATCACTCAGGGCATTGGCCGCGGCGATCTGTCCGAAGGTATAGGGATCCTCCACCATGGGAGGAAAAAAATCCAGGGTCTGCACGATGGCCAGGTCATCGCTGAGACGGTACACTGCCGCGTCGTCCGAGCTGTCATAGCCGATTAGCAGGTTGGGGTCACGAACCTTTGGAATCTGCTCCAGGACACGTCTCAGCGCCCCCGGCCCCAGCTTCGCCGTACAGCCGCCGCCTTTACAAAATACCGGTTTCTCTCGTTCCAATTTTATCCCCCTTTTCTACCCTTCTTTTCTTGTCTCTTTCATTCTATCACAATTTCGTAAATTCTTCCATGCTCAGAAACAGTCGCCTTCCGTCCCTCTGTCACGGCCAGCTTCATAAGATTATCCCGCGTATGGGCCGCATCCGAGCGCACAATTAATGTTTCCCCTGGATGCTCGTCCATGGCATCCATCACGATTAATACAGGTTCCGGACAGGATAGTCCTCTTACATCGATTTCCATTTGATTCCTCCTTAGTTATTTTGTGTATTTAACGATGCTAAGTAAACTTTCATGCGCCCAGCGATGAACGCACCACTCATGAAAGCCTGGCGGGCGCACTTAGCATCCCTTAATTTTGATAGTACTGTTAACTACATTAAGCAAATTTTGGAACAGCCCGATTATATCATTAAAGACAAAAGGCCAAATACTGGATTAGTCATTAAACAAATTATTTCCTGTGAGAAGAACCTATTACTTGTCCTTCGCATCTGCACATCCTGCAATACCGAATATAAAAACTCTATTATCACCAGCTGGGAAATAAGTGAGACACGGTTACAGAATTATCTTAAGAACAAGCAAATTCTTTACAAAAAAGGCTAGCTCTGTTATAATTTGAATATATTAAAAAAGAGGTTATTTGAGGTGGTAAATTTCGTTGCAACCACGCACCCTATGGGTCAAAAGAGATGCAGGAGCCGCGACGCCTGCCAAATAACCTCTTTTTTCACTTCTTCTCCCGTCTGCACCCCATTCCCAGCGCCAGCAAAATTACAATACAGGCAATACAGGCCATCCGCCCTGCCGCTGTGGTTCCATTCCCGCTGGAGGCCAGTCCGAAATTATGGCAGACCGCAGCCCCCACAAACATTCCTGCCACATATACAGCCGAGTCCCCGGATCCCTGCCCTGCCAGAATCAGCTGCCGTAAGGGGCATCCCCCTGCCAGGACCGCTGCCAGTCCCACAGTAAACATTCCAAGGAAGTTCCAGATATGCTCTGTATGCGCCACCGGCTGTCCCGCAAAGCCAAGGACAAATTTCCCTGCTGCCAGATTATAAACCAGCATGGTCACAAAGAGCGCCCCGATTACCGTTAAAATGTCAAAATTCTTCATCAGGATGGCATCTCGGATTCCTCCCGCGAAGCAGGTCCTGGCCTTCTGGGCGATGGCGCCAAAGAGAAGGCCCCCGACCAGGGAGAGCATCAGGGGAGCATGCATACTGCCCGGCCCTTCTGTGCTGACAGTGAAAATCGAGGTGGCCAGGCTGAGCACCAGCAGCAGCACCATAATTCCCGGAAGCACATATCCGCTTATCTTCTGGGTATCATAGGCCCGTCCCAGACTAAATCCCTTTTTCAGGAAAAAGCTTCCAGCTGCCGCTCCAAAGCCAAATCCTGCAAACGCCACATAGGCATTTAAATCTCCCCCTGCCATCCGCAGCACCATCCGCAAAGGACAGCCTAAAAAGATTAAAGCGCCAATCATAGTAATCACCCCCAGCAAAAAGCGGATCATGGGAGATGAACCTCCGGTAGAGCGGTATTCTCCTCCGGCAAGAGCGATGGCAAAGGAGCCCAGGATCAATCCTATAATCTCCGGCCGCATATACTGAACCACAGCCGCCTGGTGGAACCTGGCCGCCCCCGCCATATCCCGGACAAAGCAGGCAATGCAGAAGGCCATATTTCCCGGATTCCCGAAGAATGCCAGCGCCCCGGCGATTCCCCCCAGCAGCACTCCCCAGACTGCTAACATTTTTTTCGTATTCATGTTCCATTCCTCCTAAGTTTATAAATTACGTTATATTTTTAAAAATATAACGATGGTACAGAAAAAACCAGTCTGCCTTTTAAACAGACCGGCTTCCCGTCCGCGTTTTACCTTTTAGCAAAACTTTTTTTGTTTTTTTAATCATACCACAATTTTTTTGTATACCAGGACATTATATCATCTATTTGTAATAAACCTGCCCACAACTTACCGGTGCGCCTTCCCACTGACTTGTTCCACCAAAAGCTTCATCACCACAGTCTTTGCCATCACAGACGAATCAAAGGAAACCTCTTCTTCGCGATAGTGCTTCATCAATACCTCCAGCCCATGGTATTTTTCCTCCTCCGGCAGGATTTCCAGCCTGCCTCTGCCCATAACGCATTCATACTCCATAGTACAGCTGCAGCCATTGCCCCCATCTCCTTTCACCAGCTTATGAGAGCAGTCCATCTCAAAGCTCACCCTGGAATCCCGCTTCAGCAGCTCATACTTTTTCCCCTGAGCTGCGCCGTGAAAGAAAAGGGTAATTTGCCTTCCCTCTGTCTCCATGCCAAAATTCAAGGGAAGGATGTATGGGGACTCCTCATCATGAAATGCCAGCCGGCATATGTCACATCGTTTCATAATCGCTACAATCTCTTCAAAATCTTTAATTTCTCTGTCTTTTCTTCTCATTCCTTTTCTCCATTATGATAAAATATCCTATTCCATTCCAACAATCCTTAGGGTATAATGTTACTACTTAAAATTATATTTAGTAAGGAGCATTACCCCTATGTCCAGCATTTTTGATGAAAAAACCATGATACAATATTTAGAGCGTTCCATTCCCGACGGCGAAGCCCTGGCTGCAGGCATACACGGGATCGGGATTACATCCCAGATTAAGCAGGCTTTCAAAAACTGTGTTCTCATAGGAGAGCAGCTGATCCCAAAGGAAAACGGTGCTGTCCTGGAGGTCAGCAAAGAGAAGTATGCAAAATGTGATGTATATATCGGTATTACCCAAAATTATTTAATCGTCTCCGAATGTGAGCTGTACAAGCACTGCTATGAATTTAATGAGCATCCGGAGCTTAGGGAGGGCGAGGCAAAGGAGCTTTGCACTGCCATCTCCATCCAGGATATCGGCACCTGCTTTCCCCTGGCTGACATCCAAACATGCATCATCAAAAAAGGATGGATGGGATCGGTCAACTGTTCCATCACCATGAAAAACGGCAATTTCCTCAAGCTTTTGCTTCCAAAGCTGGGGGGCGTGGGAGGCGGTATGCCTCATCACGCCGAATATCGTGAAGCGATCCTGGCGCGCTTAAGCGGCTGCGGTATAAGCGGCAAGTGATGGGGATCGCTATTTACAAAAGGATGGATTAGCTCGCCGCCCCCTCCCAGCATCCATCCGCACCTACAGAATAGCCGTCCGGAGTCATTTCATTCCGGTACATAGCCCCCAGAGGTCTTCCTGCCTTTCCTGTGGCGTCTGGATTCAGATAATACCAGAAGCCATTTACCATCACCCAGCCAGTCTTCATCCTGGTAAGAATGTCGATATAGTACATCCAGGCAGTTCTGGCATCGTATACCCAGCCCTCCTTCGCGCCGGCATCTGCGCCAAAGGCATACCAGGCGCCATTAATCAGCTCCCAGGCCACCTGCTCGTAAACATTACCGGCTTCATCCACAAGCAGCTCTCCTGCCGCATAGGTTCCATCTGCATACTGCAGCCTCCAGGGAGCATCCGGCACAGCGGCCTCCTGCTGCCAGTGGCTCCTGCCGTCCCCGGCGCTGCCGTTTACCGCTCCGGTGATAATGCCAGTGACCGAATTCACCTGGCCCCTCCTGCCATCCCGGTACACATAGCCCTGAGTCTGGGCAGATGCCGCGTCGCCGGAGGATTTACTTCTGCCAGCGCTGCCGCCGGAGGATCCGCTTCCGCCGGAGGAACCACTGCCACTACCAGAACCATTGCCGCCTGGCAAACCGCTTCCGCTGCCGGAGCCGCTGTCTCCCGTAGAACCGCTCTCGCTACCGGAGCCGCTGTCTCCCGGCGAACCGCTTCCACCTGAGCCACTGCCGTCTCCCGGCAAGCCGCTGCTACCAGAACCACTGCCGTCCCCCGGCAATCCGCTTCCACCTGAGCCACTGCCATCTCCGGATCCGCCGTCATCATCCCCGCCGCCAGACGGCTGAGACGGCTCCGCCTCCACGATGGTAAAATAAATGGTCTTTCTTCCTAATTCATAATTTCCCTCCGGACAGTCCTCCACCGTGATGGAGGCAGTGCCCACATCGGTATTTTGGGAATAGGTTATCAGATATTCCTCCTCCGGAATCATCACCCGCCCGTCCGTAACCGTAACCTTCGGGGTAATGGGGGCGCCGGTATACTCATAAGTATCTGATGCAATGCTGACTACCGGATCCATTACCTTCTTCGTCCGGTAATTATAATCCGCCAGCGTCAGGATATCCGTGCCATACATCATACGGCACATATCGTTATATTGATAAACCAAATACTCGATTGCTATAGAATATTCTATGGGGAATTCATACATATCATCCGGAGTGCCAGTCTTAGTTCCCCGCAGAAAAAATCCGTCCACACGTCCATTGCCTTCCCAGTCCTGGCAGTTTGTGATATCCACCAGGTAGTTTTTCCCATCATCCATGGTTACGATATTCCACATATGACCGATCCCCTCCGAGCTTCCTTCCCCTCCCAGAGATCCGGTAACTATATAGCAGGCAAGCTTCGGGCTCAGGAACTGAGACAGATCGCAAAGATACTGGAAGGCCTTCGAATAGCCCGTACAGACCACATTGGTGTCCGGATTATCATCAAAGACAGCGATCAGCTGCCATGGATTGCTATAAGGAGAGTAGGGGTCTCCCGCCGCGTCAAAATCATAGCTGACCCGGCTGGTGATTTCCTCCAAATATGCATATAATTTATCATAATCGGCCCCCTGCCGCCACCTTTTTCACACAATCCTTAAATCGGTCATACATCAGCCGGTAAGTCCCTTCCAGCCTGTCCTCACCGTGATTGCCATAAAGTGTTCCCTGGTCACTTCCATAAAATACCTGGTCTACATAGCCGGCAAACAGCTCCTCTGGATCCGGAAAATCGGAAACCAGCTGGCTCATGTCCACCTGATAGTGAAAGACGAAACCAGTTCTCTGCCCTGCCTCCAGATCCTCCTCCAGATCCTTCTTTTCCAGCTCCTCCTAGGATTCTTCTGCAGGGCTTTCTCCTGCCGGATCCTCTGTCCTGATTTCCTCCTCCGGACCCGCTCCCTCACCTTCCTCTCCCGGCGCCTTCGTCCCACTCTCTCCCGCCGGATCCATCGTCTCAGTCTCCTTGGCTGGATCCTTCTCCTGGTCCCCTGCTTCCGGATCCTTCTCCTGGTCTTCCCGGTCTGCATCCGGGGCACTGGCTATGTCCCAATCCAGCATTTTCTCCGAATCCATAGGGGCCTCCTCCGCGGAAAAGGCGGAAAATGTACCTGTGTTCCATATCATACTGACCGCTAAAATGGCGCTCAGCAATCTCTTATTTTGCAGCTTCATAGGTATCCCTCCGTTATCTCATACCCTGTTTTCTCATATCGCTCCCTAAGTCTCTTAATTCTACTATTTATAGCTTACCATGAGCTCAGAAAAATAACAAGAAGAGAAATGCCCGTAGAGCCTGCTGCTGTGCTCATACTACTGTGCACAGGCAGTAACAAATCGTAATACTCAGTACCGTTTTAGGATTTTGGGCTGTCCGACGCCAAAACGGGTATTTAATAATGGCGGGGTGTTATGTTTATTGCGCGCCATCCTGCGGCCACTCAGTCTTTCAGACAGCCAATTGGAACGACATATACTCCATCCTGTCTTCGATAAGCATAATCACCAACCCCAATAAGCACCATCAAAAAGGCCGGAGCCCTCATCTTTGTTGTGTCGATTTTATTTCCTAATTTCTTAAGATTCTCAGCGCCTTCTTCAATCAATCTGTCACCGCCAAGTTTTATTTCTATCAGGCCATAAACTCCGTTTCGCAAATGAATCACTGCATCACATTCTAACCCCGTTTTATCCCGAAAATGATACACGCTCCCATTCAATACTTCAGCAAATACCCTTAAGTCACGAATACACATTGTCTCAAACAATAACCCAAAGGTATTCAAGTCCTCAATCAAATCCTGCGGTCCCAGCCCTAATGCCGCCGCCGCAATAGACGGATCGACAAAATAACGGGTATTGGAAGTCCGAATCGCTGCTTTGGAACGGAGATTTGGATTCCATGCCTCCATTTCTTCAATCACAAATATTTTTTTTAACGCATTAATATACGAATAAACAGTATCTGAGTCGAAGGTTTCCGCTTCATTTACAACAATATCTTCACAGAGCAAAGTATTGGATACTTGCGCTCCCTGATTGCGCGCATAAGAGCGCATCAGGCGCTTCACACGTTCCGGATTTCTGGAAATACCATCTGCACGGGAAATATCCGACTTTACAACCGCATCGTAATAATCAAATGCCTGTTCCAACGCAATTTCACCATCTAAATCTGTGGCTCTTGGCCATCCTCCACGGCATACAAGAAAAGCCAGCTGTTTCAAATCAAGCATATTTTCTCCTTCAATTTGCTCCGGCGCTTCAAAAAGCATTTTCAAGCTCACTTCCCCTGTTGAATCTAACGATTCGTATAAACTCATCGGACGCATCAGCAGCCATGAAAAACGACCTGTTCCAGTATGATGAATATGTTCATAAGAAGCCGGAACCGAGGATCCTGTTAAGATAAATTGTCCAAACTCGTCCCGATGATCCACTTCAAAGCGTACTGCGTCCCATAGCTTCGGCGCAATCTGCCATTCATCAATCAACCGTGGAATTTCACCTTTCAAAAGTCTTTTCGGATTAATTTCCGCCATGGTCAGATTTTGTTTCTCCTTTTCCGGATCAGCCATATAAAGAACACTTCCTGCTATCTGCTCGGCTGTTGTTGTTTTTCCGCACCATTTAGGACCTTCAATCAAAACAGCTCCCTTTCCCAATAAACGACTTTTTAATATTTCGTCTGCAATTCTTGCTTTATATTTTTTCAATGTAATTGTGCCTCCTTTAAGAGATATTAATTATAGTATACCCTCTTTTTGAAAAAGGCACAATTATTTTCGGCATTTTGGCACAATTATTTTCGGCATATTGGCATAATTATTTTCGGCATATTGGCCTACCCGAAAATTTGACAGTTGACTATAAGAAAAACTACTTGTAGGCCGCATAAAGCCTACATTTCTATCCATGAAACTCACTGTCAGCAAATCAAAAAATTCCGCATCCTTTTATGTCCAAAAAACAATCCGCAAGCCCAACGGCAATGTGACCACGATCACGGTGGAAAAGCTTGGCAATCTGACTGAGGTCACCGCAAAGGCCGGCGGTACGGACCACTATGTGTGGGCGCAGGAGTATGTCAACGAGCTCAACCGCAGGGAGTACGAGCAGAACAAAGAGGTCATCGTCAGCGATTCCCCTTCCAAGCTCCTAAAAAAGGGGGAGCAGAAACTCTTCAACTGCGCCTACCTCTTCCTCTAGGGTATCTACTACAGCCTGAGGCTGGACGAGGTCTGTAAAGATATCGCTTCCCGTCATGCCTTCTCCTATGACCTGAACGATGTCCTCTCGAAACTGATCTATATCAGGATACTCTGCCCCTCCCCGAAGCTATCTTCCCATCGGGAAGCGGCCAGGCTCATCGGCAGCGGGAAGTATAAGCAGAGGCCCAAAAACCAGAACAATCCCCATAGGTTCATATATCGGGAGAAGATAACAAAAGAGGGGGAACTCTGCTCGGAAGAGCTCGTCTGTCTGGACACGAAGGCCATCCAGGGAGAAGAACGCTATGATGGCTTTTATGCTGTATGCACAAACCTGGATGATATGGGGGGATGGGATACTCCAGCTGAACAAAAAACGCTGAAGCCTTCAATAATTCGTATGCTGAAATTTTTCAGACTCTCTGTGCTGAGCTCTTTTACCATTGGTTTTGCTATCAAGCAGTAGTTTATGAAAATTCTTAAAGAAAACTGAGAATTGGAAATATGGTTGTATTTTTTCTCCCATTGTGGTATATTATTATCAAAGAAAGCATCTGCTGGAACAGGTGCTTTCTCGGGAAACTGCCGATAGACGGTTAGCCCAATTTCTATCTAAGCAAAAATAACTGCTCAGCTTGCGGGCCGGGGCGGTTATTTTTGCGTTTTGTTACTATCCTTACCGAATGTATATCCAAGGCCGAAGCTTAACACATCACCAGACAAATAGCAACATTTTTAAGCAAATAGATGGCTTAACCAGAAAAATCCCATACCAGGGCACGCCGCCCTGTATGGGATTTTTCCTTTTCCAATTCTCAATCACTCGCCTGTACCTTCTGCCACTGATACGTCCCCCTGGCCACATACTGCCCCATACCTTCCCGGATCACCTGGTGATTCTCCACCACCTTCTGTCCCCGCAGGTACACAGACCGGATTCTCCCCGTTACCTTCATTCCCTCAAAGGGAGCATAGTCCACATTCTGGAGCTGGTCTCCCGCGGTAATCACATCCTCCGCCTCCGGATCCAGCACCACGATATCCCCGTCGCTTCCCGGGGCGATTACGCCTTTCCTGGGATACATCCCGTAGAGCTTTGCCGGGTTTTCCGCCAGCAGGGCGCACATCTCTTCCAGGGAAAGCCTTCCCTTCCTCACCCCTTCGCTGTACAGCAGGATCCCCCTGGTTTCCACCCCGGGCATCCCCCCCGGAATCTTTCGGAAATCCTTCTCCCCCAAAGCCTTCTGTGCTGTGGTAAAGCTGCAGTGGTCGGTAGAGATGGTCTGGATCTCCCCCTCCTTCAGCCCCTTCCACAGGGCCGCCTGGTCCGATTCCTTCCTGAGAGGCGGGGCAATCACATACTTCGCCCCCTCAAAGCCGGGAAGCTGATACAGCCCATCATCCATCAGCAGATACTGGGGACAGGTTTCCGCGTAAACCTCCTGTCCTCTCTCCCTGGCCGCCCGAATCTCCTTTAATCCTTCCTCACAGGTAAGATGCACCACCATCACCGGGGCCTGGGCTATCTGGGCCAGGCGGAGCAGACGCCCGATAGCCTCCGCCTCCGCGGCTGCCGGCCTGGTGGCCGGATGGCTTGCCACCCCCATCCGGCCGCCGGCCACAGCCTCCTCCTGAAGCGCCGCGATCACGCCGCTGTTCTCACAGTGCACCCCGGCGATTCCCTTCACTTCCTTCAGCCGCTTCAACACCTGATAAATGGTCTTGTCATCTACCTGGGTATCATAGGTCATGTAGAGCTTAAAGGAGGTAACGCCGGCTTCCATCATCCGGTCGATCTCCTGGCTGAGTTCAGGGCTCCACTCAGTAATGGACATATGGAAGCCATAGTCGCAGGAGCACTTCCCGTCCGCCTTCTCATGCCAGTTTTTTAAGCCCTCCTCCATGGTCTCCCCCGGATACTGGGTTCCGAAATCCACGATGGTGGTGGTGCCGCCCCGGATCGCCGCCTTTGTCCCGGTGGCAAAATCATCCGCCGTCACCGTCCCTGCCACATGAAGGTCGAAATGGGTGTGGGCGTCGATAAACCCCGGGAACAGCAGCTTTCCGGACACATCCTCCACCACAGCTCCCTCTGCCGCCAGTCCATTTCCCACTGCAGCCACCTTCCCGTCCTCTAAAAGCACATCCATCACGGACACCCCAGAAGTGGAAACCACCTGTCCGCCCTTTAATAATCTCTTCATTCCACGCTTCCTTCCCTCATTTTGCATAATCGCCGCGGTCTGCACCGGCCTGGATAAGGGAGAGGCTCTCGAGAACACATGGGAAAAGCGCTCTCGGAAACTCCCCTGCACCGGCCTGCCTGAAACAGCAGCCTTCTTTCCCTTAATCTGCTCCTGATTACAGTGTAAGCTCTTTATTCGCCGCTATTTCTTCCGATAAGGCGTCCCGGTTAATGGCAGGGAGGTCTGGAACTCCCCGTTCCACCGGTAATACGCCCCCTGCACTGCCGGGGCTGTGGGGATGGAGGTGATCTCTCCCACGCCGATAGCCCCATAAGCCACGTCAATCCCCTCCTTTTCCACCACGATGCTCTCCACCTCCGGCGTCTTATCCGCCCGGAAGAGGCCTAAGGTGCCGAACTTCGCGCTGGGCACACAGTCCTTTAGGGGGTATTGCTCCGTCAGGGCATAGCCTAAGCTCATCACCACGCCCCCCTCGATCTGTCCCTCCACGCTCTTTGGATTCACCGCCTTGCCCACATCGTGGGCTGCCACAATCTTTTGCACCGTGCCGTCTTCATTTAAAATGCACACCTGGGTGGCATAGCCGTAGGCCACATGGGACACTGGATTGGGCACCGGGCTTCCCATCTTATCCGTCTTTGCCAGATATTCTCCATAGAACTCCCGTCCCTCCAGCTTAGACCAGTCATTCCCAACCTCCTTTAAGCAGGCCTTTAATTCGATTCCGGCCCGTCTGGCAGCCTCGCCGGTAATCAGCGTCTGGCGGGAGCCGGAGGTGGTGCCGGAGTCCGGAGCCTTTCCGGTATTGGGCTGATGATAGACCATCCGCTCCACCCCCTCCTCCAGGGTCTCACAAAGCACCTGCACCAGCACCGTTCCCAGGCCCTGGCCGATGCAGGAGGCGCCGGCATGGATATGCACCCTTCCATCCTCCACTATCAGACGCACTCTGCCGGTATCCGGGATGCCCACGCCCACCCCTGCATTCTTCATGGCACAGCCGATTCCCGCATAAGGACTGCTGTCATACGCCTCCTTCACCGCCTCCAGGGTTTCCGCTAATCCAGTGGAAGCATCGGCAATCTGCCCATTGGGCAGCACCTGTCCTGGCCGGATGGCATTGCGGTAGCGGATCTCCCAGGGACTGATGCCCACCATCTCCGCCAGGAGGTTTAAGTTGCACTCCGTGGCAAAGCAGGTCTGGGTCACCCCGAAGCCACGGAATGCCCCGGCTGGAGGATTATTGGTATAAACTGCCGTCCCGTCGATGTCGATTACCTGATAATTATAAGGCCCTGCCGCATGGGTGCAGGCTCTCTGGAGCACCGGGCCTCCCAGGGAGGCATAGGCCCCTGTATCTGAGACCACTACCGCCTTCATGGCAGTGAGCATCCCGTTCTCGTCGCAGGCTGTAGTCATATCGATGCTCATAGGATGGCGTTTTGGATGAACCAGAATACTTTCCTTTCTGGTAAGCCTGCACTTTACCGTCCGCTTGGTAAGATAGGCGATGAGCGCCGCATGATGCTGCACCGTCACATCCTCCTTGCCGCCGAAGCCGCCGCCCACCAGCTTATTCTCCACAATCACCTTCTCCGGGGGAAGCCCTAACAGGATAGAGGTCTCGTGGCGGGTGTCATAAGTTCCCTGGTCCGTGGAATAGATAAACACGCCGTCGTCGAAGGGGAATGCCACTGCCGCCTCCGGCTCAAGGAAGGCATGCTCGGTCCAGGGCGTCTCATAGTGACGGGTAACCTTGTACCGGGAATTTGCAATCACCTCATCTGCATTCCCCCGCACCAGGTGCTCGTGGCTCAGGATATTTCCCCCTTCATGAAGCTCTGGCGCACCCTCTGCCAGACTGTCCGCCGGGCAGGTCATGGGGGGTAATTCCTCATACTCCACCTCCACCAGCTCCTTGGCCTGGGCCAGAAGCTCCGGCGTCTCCGCCGCCACCAGGGCGATGGCGTCTCCTAAATAATGGGTAATCTCCCCGACGCCGATCATGGTATCCCAGTCCTGCTTCAGATGTCCCACCTTATTCTTCCCCGGCACATCCTCCTTGGTCAGCACGCACACCACCCCGGGAAGGGCCTTCGCCTTCTCAGTGTGGATGGCAAGGATCCTGGCCCTGGGGTATTTGCTGCGGACCGCACTGCCGTAAATCATCCCAGGAAGCTCTATGTCATCCACATACTCTCCCGTTCCCAGCACCTTTCCTTCCACATCGATCCGGTGAATCTGGGTGCCCACCTTCACACCCTGCTTACTGGCCTGGGAGCTGGCTTCAGAAACCGTTTCCGCCCCATGCCTGCCAGACTCCCCGTCTGGGGATAGTTCCTTCTCCCGCTCCATATCCTCCGGAGTCAGATGTTCCCGAAGCATTCTCCCTGCCAGCTCGATCCCGTCGATAATCTTCTTATATCCGGTACAGCGGCAGAAATTATTCCGGATAGCGTAGGCGATCTCCACCCGGCTCGGGCTAGGATTCACATCCAGCAGCCCCTTGCCGCAGATTACCATGCCGGGGATGCAGAAGCCGCACTGCACCGCCCCCGCCTCTCCGAAGGCATAGACAAACACATCCTTCTCCCTCTGGCTTAAGCCCTCCACTGTCAGGATATGCTTTCCCTCCATCCGGCTCATCTTCTGCACGCAGGCTTTTGTGGCCTTCCCATCCACCAGGACAGTACAGGTGCCGCAGGCGCCCTCACTGCAGCCGTCCTTTACGGATTTGCAATGGCAGTCCTTCCGCAGCACATCCATCAGCTTCCGCTCCGGGTCTACCTCCATCTCGGTCCCGTTAATCCAAACTTTACAAAAAGAGCTCATACACACCCTCCACTTCTATCTCACGTTCTCTGATCAGCTGCTCTAACCCGGGACGGGCAGGGCCAGGGGCGCACCAGGCCATGCCGCACCCTGCCGAGATCTGTCTGGGCACCGGGATCAGCCGCCCCCCTGCCCCTTCCTCCCTGCAACACTGCTCCATCTCCATGGCCTGTGTGGTGGTATGAAAGGTAAAAACCACCTTCTCTGTCTTCACTCTCCCCATGGCCCTCTTCCTTCCCTTTCTTTAAAAGTCCGCCGCCGAATAGGCGGCCTAAGTTCAGGTATGCCCTATGCGCCCGCCAGACTTTTCTGTGTGGTGGTGCGTCCGCTGCCGGGCGCATGAAGGTTTCCTTTCCAGGCAGCGTTACACGTCACACCGCCTGTCTCTTGAAAGCAGATATGCATAATCCTTTACAACGGTATCCACGATCTGCCGGATTCCCTCCGGAATCTCCTCCGGAGCCGTTCCCACCCTATAATCCAGGATGGTTTCAAAGAGCCGCACCTTGCAGCTTCCCTTCTCCCCATCGGTCAGCACAAAGCCGTTGTTCCTGCTGTTTTCCATATCTGCATCATTTGCAAATAAGGTAAACTTATCCAGATAGGGCGCGCTGTCATAGGGACAGAAGCTCTTACAGTTCCCGCACTCATTGCACATGTAGTCTACATGGATAATCTGGTGCATGCTGCGGCCAGGCACGGTGATGGATACATTGGCCCGGTTGGGGCAGACCTCCACGCAGTTCTCGCACACGGCCGAGCAGGTGAGGCAGCGGCTGCTCTCCGGCTGCTGGCTTTCCTTTAACAGACGGCCTTTCGTCTCATAGATTACCGCCTCATCGCCTGAGGGGGCAAAATCCGATACCAGGGCACGGCCTGCGATGGCTTCCGCCGCCATGCGGCCGTCCCGGATTCCCTCTACCACCGTAGCCGGGCCCAGTAAGCCGTCACCGGCCACATAGATCCCCTTCACGCTGGTCTCCAGTGTTTCCGGATTCACCACCGCACGCCCCCGGCTATCCACAGCGATGCCGTTTGCCTGATAAAAATCGGTGGGAACCTTCTCTCCCACAGCCGCGATGACCGTATCGGCAGGGACCTCTTCTATTTCCTGGGTTTCCACCACGCCTCTTCTCCCGCTGGCGTCATAGTCCCCCAGCACCATCCTCTTACAGGTGAGCACACCATCCTTTAATTTCACCGGGGAAAAAAGCTCTGCGAACTCCACTCCGTCCTGGATGGCCATCTCCAGCTCCTCCGCGTCCGCCGGCATATAGCGCTTGGTCCGGCGGTATACCAGGGAAACCTTCTCCACTCCTGCATTCCTCTTTGCCGCCCGGGCGGTATCCATGGCTGTATTCCCGCCGCCGATTACCACTACATTTTTTCCTAAGTCCGCCTTGCCCCCGGTTTCCTTAAACTCCCGCAGGAATGCCAGGGCATTTACCGGGGTTCCCTCCTCTAAGCGGAGGACTCCAGGCTCAGAAGCGCCCACCGCTAATACCACTGCGTCATACTGCTCCTTTAGGGCCTTCACATCTTCAATGGGAGTTCCGGTAAGCATCTCCACGCCCATAGCCTTTACCAGAGCCACATCCTTCTCGATGGCCTCCTCTGAGATGCGGAAGCCGGGGATAATATTCCGAACCACGCCTCCCAGCTTTTCATCCTTTTCAAATAAGGTTACCTGATAACCGCCCTTTGCCAGGAAGTAGGCTGCAGAAAGCCCCGCAGGGCCTCCCCCTACCACCGCTGCCTTTTTCCCATTGGCTTTTATCTCCGGCTTCCAGCCTGCGAGGAAGTCTTCATAGCCACCCTCAGCCGCTGCAAGCTTCGCCCCCCGGATATTCACCGAATCCTCATAAAAGTTTCTGGTACATTTGCTCATGCAGTTGTGGGCGCAGATGGTTCCGGTGATAAAGGGAAGAGGATTCTTCTCCGTAATCACCTTCATGGCCTCAGCGTACTTTCCCTCTCCCACCAGCTTTACGTAGCAGGTGATATCCTGATGGATGGGGCAGCCCTCCTTACAGGGAGCCACAAAGCAGTCCACCAGGGGAACCTGGCTTTTCATCTTTCTGGAGGGAAGGGGCTTTACCGGTTTTACATGATATTTATTCTTCTTAACGGCTTCCACCAGCTCTGCCACCCGGTCTGCGTCCACTCTGGTAAAGGCGGCCGCCTCCTTCCCGGCAAAGATCTCCCCAATCTGGGACAGCCTCTGGTAACCGCCCGGCTTTAACAGCGTGGTCGCCATAGTCACCGGCCAGATCCCCGCGTCCACAATTTCTTCTATATTAAATGCGTCCGCGCCGCCGGAGTAAGAGATCCGAAGCTTGCCGCCGAAATCCTCAGAAAGCTTTTTAGCCACGGACATGGACAGAGCGTATAAGGATTTTCCGGACATATACATTTCATTTCCCGGAAGCTCCCCTGCCTTGATATCCACTGGGAAGGTATTGGTAATCTTTACTCCAAAGGCCAGCCCCTTCTCATCTGCCAGAGCCTGGAGACGCTTTAGCATGGGGACTGCATCCTCATACTGTAAATCATCCTTAAAGTGGAAATCCCCAAAGGCCACATAGTCATAGCCCATCTCATCCATCAGGCTTCTGGCATACTCATAGCCCAGCAGGGTGGGATTACACTTAATGAAGGTATTGGTCTTCTTCTCCGTCAGCAGATACACGGCAATCCGCTCGATTTCATCCGGCGGGCAGCCGTGAAGGGTGGACAGGGTAATGCTGTTGCAGACAGCCGGGGAAATGGACTCCACGTCCTCTCTGGTCACCTTAGAGAATTTATCCAGGTTCTCCAGAAGCCACTGGCGGCACTCCTTATAAATCGAAGTTTCCGATGCATCCTTCATCCCCTCGATGAACCGGTCGATCTTCTCGGTCTTGATTCCCGCCAGGTCGTAGCCCACGCTCATATTAAACTGGAAGCCGTCCATGGCGCCTAAGCCAAACTCCTTTGCCATGACCTGGCAGGCAAACCAGGCCTTCACATACTCGTCAAATGCCTGGGGAACATAGAGCTCTGTGGACCACTCTACATTATAGCACTCATCATCCACTTTAATGCAGGGCTTGGATACCGGCAAGTCCTCCCCGTCTAAAATCTGTACCGTCTTCAGCTCAAAGAACCGGCTGCCTGCGTAGTAGGCTGCCATAATATTCTGCGCCAGCTGGGTATGGGGCCCTGCCGCCGGGCCGAAGGGAGTCTCCAGCTTCCGGCCGAAGATCTCATATGCCTTTTTCTCCCCTGCAAGGAAGGGCCGGTGAAGTCCGAACACCGTCCCCTTTTTCTGTTCCTCTAAAACCCACTCCATTAAATTAGGAAATGGAATTGGCGTCATCTTATCACTCATCATAATCTCCTTTCCAGAAATCATTTTAATCCTTATCCGTTAATGCTCTTCCAAAGCTTCTCTGCTTCCGCTCTCACGTCCGCCAGCACCTTCTCCTCGTCGATTCCCACTAATTCCCGATCCTTCATGAGAATCCGGCCATTGCACATGGTGGTTACCACGCTGCGTCCCATCATGCCGAAGAGGATGTGGCCGTTTACATTGGATGCGTTCATCGGCGTCCTGGGGATATAATCGGTCACAATCACATCCGCCGCCGCCCCCGGCTTTAACACACCCAGCTCCTGTTTAAAATACCGCCCGGCGATGGCCGCGTTCCCCTGGAACAGCATCTTAGGGATCTCTCCCCACGCCGCCGTGGCGTCACAGAGGTGGTGCTTGTGAAGGATATTGGCCACCTTGTAGGATTCCAGGATATCATGGGTATAGCCGTCGGTCCCCAGTCCCGTTAACACGCCGTGATGGACGATGGCCATGGTGGGCGGGCAGCCGCAGGCATTGCCCATGTTGGATTCCGGATTATGTACCACCATGGTATCCGTGTCCTTTAACAGCTCCATCTCATGCTCGTTCACATAGATGCAGTGTGCGGTGATGGTTTTTGGCCCTAAGATATCCCAGTCGTAGAGCCGGTCCAGAATCCGCTTTCCATAATGCTTTAAGCAGTGGTGAAGATCCTCGATCCCCTCCGCCACATGGATGTGGTAGCCCACGCCCTCCGGCTTGTGCTCCTGGCACAGGGCCATGGTGGCGTCGGATATGGTAAAGGAAGCATGCATGCCCATCATCCCGGCGATCATGCCGCTGTCATCGGCTAAGGCGTGGTTGATAAACCGCTCATTCTCCAGCACCGACTGCCTGGCCTTTTCCTCCCCGTCCCGGTCAGAGATCTCATAGCAGAGACAGGTGCGGATCCCCAGCTTCTTCGCCGCGTCCTCGATGGCGGATAAGCTGTCCGGAATCTCCCCGAAGCTGGCATGGTGGTCAAATACCGTGGTCACTCCATTCTTAATGCTGTCAATATAGGTAGTCATGGCGCTCTGCCTGGTCTGCTCCAGAGTCAGATGGCGGTCGATGGTCCACCACTGCCCGTCCAGGATATCCAGGAAGCCATGGGGGTCATAGCCTTTGATGCTTAAGCCCCTGGCCATAGCGCTGTAAATATGTTCATGGGTATTAATGAAAGCCGGCATAATCACGCCGCCCTTTGCATCCACAAATTCCCCTTCCGGGTATTTCTCTTTCATCTGAGACAGCTCCCCCACCTCCAGTATGGTGGTTTTATCCACTACCACTGCCCCGTTTTCGAAAAAGGGATGCTCCTCATCTCTGGTTACCAGACGGCCATTTCCGATTACTATCATCATAGTCTCCTTTCCTTAATCACATCAAATGATTTACATTTTTCTCTATCTGTCTTTCTGCACAAAAGCCAGATCGATTTCTGTGCAATATGCACAGTTTTTCCGCAGCATCATCTTGATACCCTAATACTATCACTATAATCAGTACTTTGCAAGTGGTTTTGCAAAAAAATTTTGTATATCTAAAAATTTTTGTATTTTCCTCTTGCAATTCCAGATTTTTGTGCTATGATGGAGTCATGAGGAACTGAAACCTTCAGGCGCTTGGCAATGAACGCACCTGTTAATCATCACAGAAAGGAAGTATATGAACTACACCTTAGAATTATTAATCCAGATCTCCAAGGGCTTCGCAAGCCAGTTCGGATCCGACTGTGAGATCGTAATCCACGATCTGATGTCTCAGGATCTGGAGCGCTCCATTGTCTACATTGAAAATGGACACATTACCCACCGGCAGGTGGGCGGCGGTCCTTCCAAGGCCGCCTTAGAAGCCATGGATGCAGTGAAGCGGCATCCCGATTCCCTTCAGGATCACACCGGATACCTGACTAAGACCTCCGACGGGCGGATCTTAAAGTCCAGCACCCTGTACATCCGGAATGAAAAGGGAGAGGTCCGGTACATGCTTTCCATTAATTATGACATCACCGGGCTGGTAAGCTTCGACCAGGCCATCAAGTCCTTAATTCAGACGGATAAGCCGGTGAATGAAACCCCGCCGGAGCAGATCGTGACCAATGTAAATGACCTGCTGGATCATCTGCTGGAGCAGTCGGTCAGTCTTGTGGGAAAGCCGGCGGCCCTGATGAATAAGGAAGAGAAGATCAAGGCCATCCAGTTTCTCAACGATGCAGGCGCTTTCCTGATAACCAAGTCAGGCGACAAGGTTTCCAAGTATTTCGGAATTTCCAAGTTCACCCTCTACAGCTATATCGATGTGAACAACCGAAAGCATGAGGAGGAATCTGCTTCTTAACACGTTGTATAAATATAACCCGGAACGTTAAAAACCTCGCGGCAGTCACTTGGCTCATTGCCCGCGGGAATAAAGGAGGAAAATCACATGAACCAGCCAATGAAATGGGTAACCAACCAGATGCCGAAAACCTCAGACTCCCAGCTGAAGGTGATGGCGCTGGACGAAATCAAGAAGGCCAGAGCCTTCCACGAAAGCTTCCCCCAGTACAGCAAGACGCCTCTTAGCAAGCTGGAGAACATGGCGGACTACTTAGGGCTGAAGGAGGTCTACATCAAGGATGAATCCTACCGGTTCGGCTTAAATGCCTTTAAGGTGCTGGGCGGCTCCTTCGCCATGGCGCGCTACATCGCAAAGCAGACCGGAAAGGATGTATCCCAGCTTCCCTATGAGGTATTAACCTCTGACAAGCTTCGGGAAGAGTTCGGCCAGGCCACCTTCTTCACCGCCACCGACGGAAACCACGGACGGGGCGTCGCCTGGGCAGCCAACCGCTTAAAGCAGAAGGCTGTGGTATTTATGCCTAAGGGATCCACCCAGACCCGTCTGGAGAATATCCAAAAGGAAGGCGCCACCGCCACCATCGAGGAAGTAAATTACGATGAGTGTGTCCGCATGGCAGCCGCAGCAGCCGCTACGACGCCCAATGGGGTGGTGGTACAGGATACGGCCTGGGAGGGCTACGAGGAGATTCCGGCCTGGATTATGCAGGGCTACGGAACCATGGCCATGGAGGCGGATGAGCAGCTGGAGCAGATGGGCTGCGGCCGTCCCACCCATGTATTCGTTCAAGCCGGCGTAGGCTCCTTAGCCGGAGCAGTTCAAGGCTACTTTGCCAACCGCTATCCGGAGAATCCGCCGGTGGTGGTAGTGGTAGAGGCCGATGTGGCCGCCTGCCTCTATAAGGGCGCGGCTGCGGGAGACGGAAAGCTTCGCATCGTGGACGGCGACATGCAGACCATTATGGCCGGCCTTGCCTGCGGCGAGCCGAATACCATCTCCTGGGACATCTTAAAGAACCATGTTCACGTATTTATCTCAGCTCCTGACTGGGTAGCCGCCAAGGGTATGCGGATGCTCTCCGCCCCCATAAAGGGTGATCCCCAGGTAGTCAGCGGGGAGTCCGGCGCAGCGCCCTTCGGCGCCCTGGCTGCCATGATGACCATGGAGGAATACAAGGACCTGCGGGAGGCCATCGGCCTGAATCAGGATTCTAAGGTACTGCTCTTCTCCACCGAGGGAGACACCGACCCGGATCGGTACAAGAATATCGTATGGGAGGGGAAGGAAAGGTAACAAGCTCTTTCCTCTTTACATAAAAATGTTCCAAACTATTGGCTGGTTTGTACAGTGCAATGTAAAACCAAGCGATTTCTCTGTTCGGCACTGCCGGGCAGCAGCTCCATACTTCCGGCTGGGGATACGGGGTATTCAAAATAAAATATACAACCCATTTTCACTAAATCACTTATCATTTTATATGGAGGAATGAAGAATGGATTTCAATCGAATCAGGGAAGCAGCAAAAAATTATGAAGCAGACATGACCAAATTTTTACGGGAAATCGTAAAATTCCCCGGAGAAAGCTGCGGAGAAAAGGAGCATATCGACCGGATCGCCCAGGAGATGCAAAAGCTTGACTTTAATAAGGTAGAGATCGACCCCATGGGAAACGTGCTGGGATACATGGGAACCGGCGAAACCTTAATCGCATTTGACGCACACATTGACACGGTGGGAATCGGCAATCGTGACAACTGGAGCTTTGACCCCTACGAGGGCTTTGAGAATGATCTGGAAATCGGCGGCCGCGGCACCTCTGACCAGTTAGGCGGCATCGTGTCAGCTGTATACGGCGCAAGGATCATGAAGGACTTAGGCTTATTAAGCGACAAGTACACCGTCCTGGTAACGGGAACCGTTCAGGAGGAGGACTGCGACGGCTTATGCTGGCAGTACATCATTAACGAAGATAAGGTGCGCCCGGAATTTGTGGTATCCACTGAGCCCACTGACGGCGGCATCTACCGCGGCCAGAGGGGGCGTATGGAAATCCGGGTGGACGTAACCGGCGTTTCCTGCCATGGCTCCGCCCCGGAGAGAGGGGACAATGCTATCTATAAGATGGCGGACATTCTTCAGGACATCCGCGCCTTAAATGAAAATAATGCGGAAGATTCCACCGAAATCAAGGGCCTGGTAAAGATGCTGGATGAGAAGTACAATCCTCAGTGGAAGGAAGCCCGCTTCTTAGGACGTGGAACGGTAACCACCTCCGAGATCTTCTTCACCTCCCCCAGCCGCTGTGCCGTGGCGGACTCCTGCTCTGTTTCCTTAGACCGCCGCATGACTGCCGGCGAGACCTGGGAGAGCTGCTTAGACGAGATCCGCGCCCTTCCAAGCGTACAGAAATACGGCAAGGATGTAACCGTCTCCATGTATGAGTATGCCCGTCCATCCTACAAGGATCTGGTATACCCCATCGAGTGCTACTTCCCCACCTGGGTTATCCCGGAGGATCACAAGGTAACGAAAGCGCTGGAGGAAGCTCACAAGCGCCTCTACGGCAACGAGCGTCAGGGGAATCCGGAAACTCTGAAGGTAAGAAAGGTTCGCCCCTTAACCGATAAGTGGACCTTCTCCACCAACGGCGTATCCATCATGGGCCGCAATGGCATCCCCTGCATCGGCTTCGGCCCGGGAGCAGAGGCCCAGGCCCACGCCCCCAATGAAAAGACCTGGAAAGACGATCTGGTAAGATGTGCTGCCGTATATGCCGCCCTTCCTACCTTATATTGTAAGTAAGCCTTCATGCAACCCTTGACGTTGCACAGCCGCCCTATGAGAGCGCATCATTCTTGAATACAGGCTTTCCTTTATTCCTGCACAGCTTAAAGGAAAGCCAGATCCGGTAATCCATCAACAATTTCAATCAAAAGCCCGGGGCAGCCGCCGAATGTGCATGTCAGCATGCCTGCCTGGCCCGCTGCCCGCAGAAATAATAAGAAAAGGAGCACACAATTTATGAAAACCCTTCAAACCTATATTGATAAATTAAACGCTTTAAACTTCAAGGAAATGTATAACAATGATTTCTTCTTAACCTGGGAGAAAACGGACGAAGAGCTGGAAGCTGTATTCACCGTGGCTGACGCACTCCGCTACATGCGTGAGAACAATATCTCCACAAAGGTGTTTGAGAGCGGACTTGGCATCTCCTTATTCCGGGATAATTCCACCCGCACCCGCTTCTCCTTCGCCTCTGCCTGCAATCTCCTTGGCCTGGAGGTACAGGATTTAGATGAGGGTAAGTCCCAGATCGCCCACGGCGAGACCGTTCGTGAGACGGCTAACATGATCTCCTTCATGGCAGACGTCATCGGCATCCGCGACGACATGTACATCGGCAAGGGCAATAAATACATGCACGATGTGGTAGACGCCGTAACCGAGGGGAATAAGGCGGGCATCTTAGAGCAGAAGCCAACCCTGGTAAATCTGCAGTGCGACATCGACCATCCCACCCAGTGTATGGCTGACATGCTTCACATCATCCATGAATTCGGCGGCGTAGAGAACTTAAAGGGCAAAAAGCTGGCCATGACCTGGGCTTACTCTCCCTCCTACGGCAAGCCTTTATCCGTTCCCCAGGGCGTAATCGGCCTGATGACCCGCTTTGGCATGGACGTGGTTCTGGCTCATCCGGAGGGCTATGAGGTAATGCCGGAGGTAGAGGAAGTGGCTAAGAAAAATGCAGAAAAGACCGGCGGCTCCTTTAAGCGTGTCAATTCCATGGAAGAGGCCTTCAAGGATGCAGACATCGTATACCCCAAGAGCTGGGCGCCATTTGCCGCCATGGAGAAGAGAACGGATCTTTACGGCAAGGGCGACTCCGAAGGCATCAAGGCTCTGGAGAAGGAGCTTCTGGCACAGAATGCACAGCATAAGGACTGGGCATGTACGGAAGAGCTGATGAAGACCACGAAGGACGGAAAGGCCTTATATCTCCACTGCCTGCCTGCTGACATTACCGGCGTAAGCTGTGAAACCGGCGAGGTGGACGCCACTGTATTCGATCGCTACCGCGATCCATTATATAAGGAAGCAAGCTTTAAGCCATATATCATTGCTGCCATGATATTCCTGGCAAAGTTCGAAAATCCTCAGGAAATCTTAAAGAAGCTGGAGGAGAGAAACGCTCCCCGTATCTTTAAGTAAGCAACCAGTCTGGAATTAGAATTACGCTTTACCACAAAGGCTGCCTGGTTTTCGTCCCAGGCAGCTTTTTGTACCTTTTTATACTAATTTTTTCGTTATAATTCACAAATTTATCCAAAAGCGAGGGATTACAGAATGAATAAGAAAAAGAGAATCGTCATTGCGCTGGGCGGAAACGCCCTGGGAAATACGCTGCCAGAGCAGATGGCTGCAGTAAAAATCACTGCCAAAGCCATTGTGGACTTAATCGAGGAGGGCTGTGAAGTGGTGGTTGCCCATGGAAATGGACCTCAGGTAGGCATGATTAATAATGCCATGGCCGCCTTAAGCCGGGAGGACGTAAACCAGCCTAATACCCCTCTCTCCGTCTGCGTGGCCATGAGCCAGGCCTACATCGGCTACGATCTTCAGAATGCTCTGCGGGAGGAGCTTTATAACCGCAATATTTACGATATCCCTGTGGCAACTATGATTACCCAGATCCGGGTGGATTCGGATGATCCGGCATTCCAGAATCCTTCTAAGCCCATCGGCCATTTTATGGATGCGGCCCAGGCGAAAATCGCCGAGGAAAAGTATGGCTATATCATGAAGGAAGACTCTGGAAGAGGCTACCGCCGGGTGGTGGCTTCCCCGAAGCCAGCGGAAATTATCGAGATCGGCGCTATCCGCTCCCTGGTGGACTCCGGCCAGTTAGTGATCGCCTGCGGTGGCGGCGGTATCCCGGTTACCCGTCAGGGCAATCATTTAAAGGGCGCCAGCGCAGTAATCGACAAGGACTTTGCCAGCTGCCTTCTGGCGGAGGAGCTGGATGCAGATTTCCTCATTATCCTCACCGCGGTGGAAAAAGCGGCCATCCGCTTTGGCAAGCCGGATGTAAAGTGGCTGGATGATCTGTCTGTAGAAGAAGCGAAAGCCTATATCCAGGAAGGCCACTTCGCCCCAGGCTCCATGCTGCCTAAGGTAGAGGCGGCTGTGCGCTTCGCCAGCTCCAAGGAAGGACGCACCTCACTGATCACACTGCTTGAGAAAGCCAAGGATGGTATTTTAGGAAAGACCGGAACCAGAATCCACCAGTAGTCAATGGAATCCACACTCTGTGCAGATTCCATTGACATGAATCAATATTCTCCAAAGGGAGGTTACAATCCATCATGAAGCAAGAACGTACCTATGCATCCATCTTTGAGCTCAACGGCGTGCCCAAGCTGAGCCAGGCGCTTCCCCTGGCACTGCAGCACGTGGTAGCTATGATCGTGGGCTGTGTGACGCCGGCTATCATCATCTCCGGCGCTGCCGGAATCAGCGGCGCTGACCGGGTTATTCTGATTCAGGCATCTCTGGTCATCTCCGCCTTATCTACCATGCTCCAGCTCTTCCCCATCGGCTCTAAAACCGGATTCCACTTAGGCTCTGCCCTGCCGGTAATCATCGGCGTTTCCTTCGCCTACGTGCCCAGCATGCAGGCCATCGCCGAGGGCTTCGGCATCGGGGCCATCCTGGGAGCTCAGATTGTGGGCGGCGTGGTGGCGATTTTCGTGGGACTTTCCATTAAGAAAATCCGCCGCCTTTTCCCGCCCCTGATCGCAGGGACCGTTGTTTTTACCATCGGGCTTTCCCTCTATCCCACTGCCATTAACTATATGGCCGGCGGAGCCTCCAGCCCGGAGTACGGCTCCCCGAAAAACTGGGCCATCGCCTTCTTTACCCTGGCCGTTGTTACCATATTAAATCACTTTGCCACAGGCATCTTAAAGCTGGCCTCCATCCTTATCGGCATGGCCTGCGGCTATGTAGTCGCTATGCTCTGCGGCATGGTAAGCTTCACCAGCGTAGGGGAGGCTGGTATCTTCCAGCTCCCCCAGCTGCTCCACTTTCCGGTAGAATTTGAGATCTCCTCCTGTGTGGCCATCGGGCTGCTCTTTGCCATCAATGCGGTCCAGGCCATCGGGGATTTCTCCGCCACCACCAGCGGAGGACTGGGGCGGGAGCCCAGAACCGATGAGCTGCAGGGGGCCATCCTGGGATATGGCGTCACCAATATCTTCGGCGCATTCTTCGGATGCCTTCCCACTGCTACCTATAGCCAGAATGTGGGAATCGTCTCCACCACCAAGGTGGTAAACCGCTGTACCTTGGGGCTGGCCGCCCTGATTATCCTGGTAGCCGGGCTGTTCCCCAAGTTCTCCGCTCTTTTGACCACCATCCCCCAGTGTGTTCTGGGCGGCGCCACGGTGACGGTGTTTGCCTCCATTGCCATGACCGGCATTAAGCTGGTGATGACTGAGGATATGAATTACCGGAACACCTCCATCGTAGGGCTGGCCGCAGCTCTGGGCATGGGAGTCTCTCAGGCCTCCGCTTCCCTGGCACAGTTCCCAGCCTGGGCCACCACCATATTCGGCCGCTCCCCGGTGGTTATCGCCACCATTACCGCTATTTTGCTAAATGTATTGCTGCCCAAGGAGCCCCGAAAAAATAAAGCTCAGACGACGAATGATGTATATTAAAAGCTGCAGCGTCCGGAAGGAATCCTTCCGGACGCTGTATTTTCGTAACCGTTCATAAATTAGCAAAATCAGTGTTTCTATTGAATCGCATATTCTACACTAATTCTGGCCTCTACTTCGATCTCCCCCGGCATCACCGCAGCCATATCCATAGTAGCTGCCTCCTTTTTAGCCACTGCTCTTGCAGTATTTACCGCCTCATAGCGATAGCTCTCATCTGCCGTATACTCCGTAATCCGAACCGCCTGCCCCAGGGTGCACCCGCTGGCGTCAGCCAGGGCCTGAGCCTTATCCTGGGCTCTGGCAACTGCCAGGGCCAGGGCCTCCTGATACTTTTCATCGTACTGGCTGGAAAGGAAGGATACGGACTGGATCTGATTGACACCAGACTCCACGGACCTGGCGATAATCTCCCCTGTGCGGTCTAAATCCACATCGGAAACGGTTACCTGGGTAACTGCTTCATAGCCGACGATCACCCCATTTCGCTCCCAGTCATACCGGGGATTTAAATCAAAACCAGAGGTCTGGATGGAGGCTTCCTCCACCCCCAGAGACTTTAATGTCTCCACCAGCTGGTTCAGCTTCTCACTGTTCTCACTTTGGCAGCGGGCAGCATCTTCATTCTGTGTGGTCACAGCGTAAATCAGCTCTGCTTTATCTGGAATCACCTGCACAGCCTCCCGGCTGGTCACAGTGATTACCTGGCTTTCCATGGTTTCCACCTGAATCTTCCCTGCAGACGGCTGGCTGCCCTTCAGGGAAGTGTCTGCTGTGGTCAGGACTGCATTCCCGGTTTTCCCACATGCAGTTAAAAGCAATGCGCATACTGCACCAAAGGTGCAAATCTTTCTTTTCATAACACTTCTCCTCTCAAATCGATACCACTAGTATACCGGAAATGAGAGGAAAATGTATTTCTTTTCTCTTACGGTTTCATATCAAATTCCAGAATCATTTTTATATTTTAGGTCCTTTCCAGTACTTCCGAAACTCAGGACATTCCGTTAAATATTCTTCAATCTCTTCGTCACTTAACCCCTCGATCATCTTGTGAAAAAACACTTCATCATCCTCCATAATAAAATCCCATACCCTTCTCAGTACTCTCTGCTCCTCTCTCAGAGCTCTCCATTCAGCCTCAGGCCACGCCCCATTTTTTAAGCCTGACATACCTCTCACCTCGCTATTTCCTAGTAATATTATAGTCTATCTAACGACTATAGCCAATGCAGTAACAATCCCATAGAATGTATTTTAAAGTTACGCTCTACGCCCGGTGGGGCTGTGCCCAGCAACCCGCTACGCCATGCGCGCAAACTGTAAAAAGGGCAGTTTGGCGCTTGGCACCATAGAAAAGAGAGTTTTATGATCCAATACACTCCGTTTTGGGAAACCATGAAAAAAGCTGGCAAATCAACCTATACACTCATTAATCATCACAACGTATCCAGTTCCACCATTGACCGACTTCGGAAAAATCAGCCCCTGACCACCACTACAATCAATGACTTATGCCGGATTTTAAACTGTAATGTAGAGGATATCGCCTTATACGTTACCTCTGACCAAGATCAATTCTTATAGTCTTATAGCTTCCTGTATCAGATACGTATATACATATATCGTTTTAGCAGGTAAGTTGTGACATGATTTTTATAAAATTTTGAAAATTTTCTATGGGGCAGAAAAAGGAGCTCATCATGAGCTCCTTTTATAAATCGCTGTTTTTTTAAATTCCTTTACTTCCCGCTGTTAATCACTTCCTTTGCCAGCTCCATCATCTGGCCCAAATCCACATCATTAAAGGTGTGAAGAAGGTAACACAGGCCATCCTCGGTCCAGGTAACACTCTTAAAGCATTCCCTCTCTTCGGTCTGGCTGCCATAGCTGATCATCAGCTTTCCTGCCTTCTCCAGGCTTTTATCTGCCTCGCTTGGCTCTGCGTCCGGAGGCAGGAAGAGATAATTATCCGCTTTTCCCTTTAGCACAATTCCCTCATAGGTCTCGGTTCTGTCATAATGAGCAGATGACGAATCCTCTCCTCCTATAGGCTTTGATATGCTCAGCACCAGCCCCTTCTCTCCGCTGTAATTCGCCATTACCTCCGGAAAGGTTCCTACCCGGTTGCCGTTCTCATCCCAGGCATCCACCTGGGTCACATAGCCTACCTGAAAGGCTGAGCCGTCGGAAAAGGCCTCCGCCACCTTCGGCGCCTGTCCCATCTGCTTCTTTGCCTCCCCAGTCAGCTGGCTGAGCGAGTGAATCCCCTCGTTCAAATTCGTTCCGCCGCTGGTATAGGCGATCCTTCCCGCCCCAATCGCTGTGGCCGCGCCCAGTACGATCATTGCCGCTGCTAGAATCACACCTGTTTTCTTCTTTGAAAATCTCATAATTGTTCTCCTTTCATGCATCTGGCCATGGATCCTATCCAGAATTCTATCCTCAGACTCTTTTGTAAAATGGACTGCCAAAACCTCTGCCTGAATCTGATCCCTTACCTTCTCTTCCCCATGCCTCATCCTGACACCTCCCTGTACCGGTTCATCTTCACATGATTTTTTTGCCTTCGCTCCAAAGCTTCCGGATCCTGCCTTACCTCCAGCGCCTTCCTTAAAAGGGCTCTTGCCCTGCTTAGCCTGGACTTCACTGTACCCTCAAATAATCCGGTGATCTCTGCGATGTCCCTGACTCCCAGCTCATTAAAGTAATATAGAAGGATAACAGTCCGGTACTTGATGTCCAGCTGGCCAATCACCTGTCCTATCTCATAGGATGCCTCCTTTTCTATCACCTGACTCAGAGGATCCGGCTGGGTATCGTCCTCCTCCAGACGTCCTGCCAGTTTTGAGCCATCCTCTCTTCCCTGCTCCAGAATTCCTTCATAAGATAATTCGCCCTGCCGTTTCCTCTTTTTTCCAAGCCTCCAGGAGGTCCGAACCAGAATCTGGTAAATCCAGGAATCAAACCGCTCCGGATCCTTTAAGGATTTCCGATGCAGAAAGCATGTGGTAAAGGTTTCCTGCAGCACATCCTCGCTGTCATTTTTGTTTCCAGTTATAAAATACGCCATACGGTACAGCTTTCCGGAATAGGAATGGTATAGTTCATCAAATGCTCTTTCATCACCTTCGATCATTTTTTCCACGAAAGCTATCGTCTCTTCCTTCATAACCTGCTTCCTTTCCGTTTTTATTACTACCTATCTATCTTTTTTCGATGCATCTGTTATATAAGAGCCTGCTTTCCGGCAAATGGTTCACTTTTAGGGAGCTTTTTTTCTTGTTTTTTTATTGTTCACAATTTTTTTACAATTCACTTAAATATTCTCCATATATTTCGGATATATTAATAACTGTCAAAGCAAATGCTTACAAACTTTTTTTCATAATATTCGGCCGGCAGGTGAAAACCTGGCGGCCTCCTCCCTTTTCCGGGGTCTGCTTCCCTTTTCTAAATGGTCCGCCTCCCAAAGCCCTTCGCTCCCTGAGAACCTCTTCCCCCTCTCCTGCATAGGATAAAACAAAAAGAGTTCTGCCTATGTCAAAAAATGTTTTGTGGATGCAGTGGCAGCGCCCTCAGGGCAATTCCCACTCCCATTCCCACAGGCCACCCTTCGGACCTCCACCAGGGCCTCCTTCAAGGCCTCCCTTCGGGCCGCCTCCGGGACCTCCTCCAAGACCTCCCTTCGGGCCGCCTCCGGGACCTCCTCCAAGGCCTCCCTTCGGGCCGCCTCCGGGACCTCCTCCAAGGCCTCCCTTCGGACCTCCACCAGGACCTCCCCCAAGACCTCCCTTCGGGCCGCCTCCAGGATCTCCTCCAAGACCTCCCCATTCCGGAAATCCCCCGAAGCTATGCGGACTCTTTGGGTGCCGTCCCGGAAACCGGCCCTGGCCTTTTTAAAATACCAGATAATGTATGCCAGCTTCCCTTTTTCTTCAAAATTTTTCCAGTATCCGAAGCCCTGCCTCTGGAAACCCTATGCTCGAGGTGATAAACATGTCTTATATTGCTCCTGCTGTTCAGACGAAGCTGGATGAGCTGTCTGAAGGATTAAGAGCGCAGATCCTGGCGCGGAATGTGCCGCTTCACACAGTCTATGATTTAATCCGGGTACTGGAGGAGATCGTGGAGGAGGGCTAGACTCTCTGATAAAGGGGAATGCTACCGAGTCATCTATCCCGGCAGCATTCCCCTTTTACAAATTTTTTAGAGAATTAACACAGAGCTTTCAGGCGGCTCGGCGCTTTTTCATCCTGATACTAAACCTGCTGATCTAAAATATTCTTACTGCTTTCTTGCAGAGAGCGCTCTGGCAAAATAGTCTTATCTCCCTCCAGCTCCACCAGGCGGAGCGCCTCCACCGGACAAGCCTTCACACAGGCCGGCTTCATCCCATGATGCACCCGGACATAGCAGCCGTCGCATTTTTCCATCTTCCCATCCTCACCAAAGGAGGGGATCCCGAAAGGACAGGCCATGGCGCAGCTATGGCATCCGATACAGTTGGCTGTGTCAAAGATAGTAAAATTAGTCTCTTCATCCTTTCGAATACAGGCGCTGGGACAGGCGGTGATGCAGGGCGCGTCCACACAGTGCATACAGGCCAGGGACAGATGGCTGTAGGCTGTGATCCCATCCCGGTTCGTCTCCAGATCAAACACAGTTCGAAATGGCTTCTGGCCATTCTCCGGATGAATATCCTTCTGATCCATGCAGGCCACCATACAAGCTCCGCAGGAAATACATTTTTCCAGATCCAGGTCGATGGTATACCCCTTCATCTCATCCCTCCTCCTTTTCCATGGGCTTTTCCCCAGGCCGGTGATCCGCAGAGCCTGAAAGGGCCCGTATCCCGCAGCGTGTGGAATTATAAGCCGGAAAGCCGGAGTAGGGATCCACATGCTCCCTGGACAACAGACGGTTCACATCTGCCTCCGGATATCCGTGGTAAAAGAATACCACACCCTTTGGCACCCGGCTGGTGGGGTTTGCCTTTACAAAAATCCCGCCATTTTTCGTATAGAGCTCCATATCCTGCCCAGCCTCCAGTCCATGCTCCCTGGCATCCTCAAGGGAAATGTCCGCCATAGGATCCGGGCGCATGCTTCTCAGCCAGGGTATGGGGTGGAGCCTGGAATGAAGGGTATGGGGAAGCCTTCCCCCGGAGCAAAGGATCATAGGATATTCTTTTGGATCCCCGCCATTCAGCGGCTCGCAGTAGGTTGGCAGCGGATCCAACCCCCACTCCGGATGAGCGGCGATCAATTCTGAATACAGCTCAAACTTCCCGGTAGGAGTATCCATTCCCCCTTGAATATAGGATCCCATAGGGGGCTGCCCGGATCCAGGCACATGCACCGGCAGATCACTTTCCCGAAGCTGCTCCACTGTAATGTCCAGATCCTGGACCATATCCCGGATATTAGCCTCATAGCCTGCCTTCAGCGGCTCATCCTCCAGGTTCATCACCCAGGCCAGATCCTTAAGAATCTCCGCATCCGATTTGGAATCCCCCACCCGGTCGATCACCGGGTTTGTGTACCAGGCATACCCCTTGGCATAAGTCATAAACTCCCCCCGCTCGAAGGAAGAGCATGCGGGAAGCACAATATCCGCCAGCTTCGCCGTATCTGTAAGAAATAGGTCTGTATCTACAAAAAAGTCCAGTTTCTTTAAAGCCTTCTCCCATTCATCTACATCTGGAAGCATCCGCATATTCATACCCATGGCAAATACCGCCTTAACCGGGTAGGGCGTCCCCTCCAGAATCTGTCTGGAAAGATCCACCACCTGCATCTCCCGCTCCATGTGATACCAGAGTGGGAACCGCTCTGCCCCTACTGCCGGCCTGGCATCCTTAGGCTCTGTGCCGTCGGCAAAATCGTCCTCCCTTGTGAGAAAGCCGGACACCTGGTGAGTGAAGGTATGCTTCACCGGGCGCTGTCCCCCGGACCGGTCATAATTCCCGGTAATGGCTGACAGCGCCATAATCGCCCGGTAATTCTGTACTCCATTCTTATGATGAGGAATGGGCGCACTGTTCTCATTGATCGCCATGGCGCGGCTCTCGTGGATCATGCGGCAGGCCTCCTCCACCTGGACATAGGGCACACCGGTAAGAGCCTCAATATTACCCCCATGGAAATTTTTTACATACTCAGCATATTCTGCAAAGCCATGAACATAGGTGTCAATGTATTCCTGATCAATCCATCCCTTTTGAATAAGAATATTCGCCATACACAAAGCCAAAGCTCCATCCGTTCCCGGATAAGGGCGGAGATGGAGATCCGCCAGCTTCTCCACTGCCGGGGTGATGCGGGGATCCACGATAATGAATTTTGTCCCCTTTCCTTTGCACTCCTCTGCCAGCTTTACATTTAAATATCTGGAATAATATGGATTATAAGCCCAGCCTAAAAACAAATCACAGTTTCCCATATCCGGAGAGGAAAGACGGCCGGAGGACAGCTTCCACGCAATCCATCCTCCAGTCATACAGGTGCTGGATTCTGTCCCATAGTTCATGGAGCCGAAGGAATGGGCAAACCGGCGCAGCCATGGACGGTACCATTTATTATACCCGCCGAAAAATGCCACTGCCTCCGGCCCATCCTCCGCCTTAATCCCATTCAGCCTGGCCGCGATTTCCCCATAGGCCTCTTCCCAGGAAATCGCCTGGAATTTTCCTTCTCCTCTCTCCCCCACCCGCTTCAGCGGGGTTAAAATCCGATCCTTCCGGTAAATAAATGCCCGGTTCGCCTGCCCCTTTGTGCAGAGAAACCCGTGATTTTTCGGATGCTCCTGCGTCCCCTCCACCTTTATCAGCCTTCCGTCCTTCACATAAGCGTCAATCCCGCAGTTATTGGCAGGGCTGCAGATGGCGCACAGGGTATGCCGGATCTGGATTCCAGTCTCCTCACAGGGAATTTTCCCCTTTATCAATTCATTCAAACTATCCATTGATTTCCCTCGCAATCTTATCCATAAATGTCTCAGGTATTCCGGCCTTTACCAACATCCCCCGCTGATAGTCTGGAACCTCCTGGCGGTCTCCGGCAAACAGGCGAAGCATGTAATTCTTTATAATACCGCTAATTCGGTAATGATCCAGAATATTCGCCCCCACGATCCTTCCCCCCTGGCAAACCAGGCGAATATAAAGCCCATTCTGCAAATCTCCGTGCTCCAGTATCTCCCCTGAAATTCGGTTGTCGCCGAATCCGATAAAGTCCATGTTCATAAAATGAGTAATATTGTGGAGAATATTTCCCTGAAATTCCTGAAAATGTCCTGCCATATTCGCCCCTGCCGTCATCCCCTGGTGATTCGCATTGGCCCACAGGCCGATGAGCTGAGTCTGTCCGCTTTCTAAGTCATTTCCCTCACAGCAGTCCCCTGCAGCATAAATTCCAGGGGCCGAGGTCTCCATCCTTCGGTTCACCACAATCCCCCGCTTCACCTCCACAGCATCTGCCATCAGCTCAACATTTGCCCTGGTTCCGATACACAAAACCACAATATCCGCCGGCACCTCCTCGCCATTAGTGAGCACTGCCGTCTGTCCCTCATCCCTTCTCTCCATATGATCGATGGTTGTGCTAAAATGCAGCGTCACCCTCTGCCTTTCTACTCTCCCTTCAATTTCCCGGGCCACATCCGGATACGCAGACAGAGGAAAGATCTGATCTGCCAGATCCACCAGACAGGTGCCGATTCCCTGCTGATTCAAAAGCTCCGCCACCTTGATCCCCACCATGGACGCTCCGATTACCACTGCATACTTTACCTGCCCTGTTTCTACCCGTTTCCTTAAGCGCTCCCCATCGAAAATCGTACGCATCAGAAAACGATCCTCTGCAGACAGCCCCTGTATTGCCGGATCCACTGCCCGGGCCCCGGTTGCAATCAGGATTTTATCATAAACTGCAGACCCCTGATCCGTCTCAATGCTCCGCTCCTTTGCACAAACCCTTTTTACTGGACGCTTCTCATACGAAAATCCATATTTCTTCTCCATCTCCTCCAGCGTTCCAAAGGGAAACATTCCCTCATAGGAAAGCTTTCCTGCTGCATAGTATGTGGTCAGCATCGGGTTATAGGGTGCCATGCCAGTATCCCCATACACATGGATCGTCCCCGTTGGATCATATTTCCGAATTTCCTTTACCCCGTGATAACCCGCTGTGCCAAAGCCCACAATCCCGTACCGCATCCTGTCACCTCCAAGCCCTTTCTGATTTACTTGTCAACAAGTTATGCAATTATAATAGCATAAACTGGCTTTTTTATCAATAATCTGTATCTAATTTCTTATATTTTCCTATATTTCGCCTATACTTTCTCTAATTTATACAAAAAAGAACCCTGACCCGCAGGATTCTTTGTCTGTAATCACTTCTTTTACCCTCGTCTATAAAAATATTCATTCTTCGACGCTTCACTATTCGGAGGCACCCAATCCAGCTTATCGATATGCCTATGGATGCTTTCTCTGAGAGCCTGCCGGTTCCGCTCCCTTAAATGCTCTACAATCTCCCTGTGTTGGTCGATCAGCTGCTCCACTGTAATCATAGAGCGAAGCTCCAGATTTCTCCAGCGCCGGAAATGTATATAAGATTCATCCATCATCTTCATAATATCCTTTTTCCCGGCAGCCTCCAGAAGATACTCATGAAATTCGGTATCCAGCAGATGAAACCCGGCGCCAGGTATCGTCTCACCCACATAAGCCCTTTGGCGTTCTATGCAGTCCGCCATCCTCCGGCAGACCTCATCCACCGCCTTATCCTCCTCCAGAATCCGCAGGGCTGCTTCCTGCTCCATGGCTTCCCTCATATAAACAATGTCTGAGACATAGCCCATATCAATCAGACTGACAAAGCTGCCCCTCTGAGGATAGACCTCCAGAAGCCGCCTCTGCTTCAGCATGGCTATGGCTCCCCGGACCACGTGCCTGGAGGTTTCGTATTGAGCGCAAAGCTCATTCTCACTGATGGAATTTCCTGGAAGATATTCAAGATTTTCTATTTTCTGGCAGAGCTCCCGATAGATTTCTTCACTGGTAATCATGCTGCGCTTCTGCAAATCCATATCGTCACCATCCTTCATGTTGTCTTGTCAACTACCATGATACCACAGGTTAGCTCCGATTCCAATACCTGCTGCACAGATTCAAGAATGTCTTCTCTGCCCGGCTTAAATAAGCATTCCTCCGGCAGCACATGGTAATCTCCCAGTGCGGCCTTTGGGGGAGGCGAAAGAAGACGATATTCTCCGCCGGAACTGCAAATACCGCTGGCAGCAGCGCGCACCCCACGCCTGCATTGACCATCCGGTATTTACTTACATTACTGCTGGTGGTAAACAGCACTCTGGGCTCAAACTCCGCCATCTCAAATAAGCCCTTCACGATCTGATGCATGGCAGAAGACGGAGAAAGCAGTATAAATGGCTCCTGGGAGAAGGCCTCCAGAGAAACCTCCTGGGCATCCTCTGCTCTCCGGCTTCCCTCTCCCGCCATAGAATGGCTGGCGGGAACAGCCAAAAAGATCTCCTCATAGGCCATGTGCATATAGGTATTCTCATCCTTCTGCTTCTCCGTCAGCGCGGCCAGGCCCAAATCAATATCCCCTCTGGAAATCAACTTCTGCATCCTGCAGACATCGCACTCCGCCGGCTCCAGGGCAATCTCTGGAAATTCACGGTGAAACTGAGGATAAATCGCAGTAAACATATCGATCCCCCGCTCCGGAATCAGGCCGATGGTAAACTGCCGCCGGGCATTCTCTGCCATATCATGTATCTTGCCATAGGCATCCCTTTTTATCGCTAAAATTTCTCTCGCCGCCTGAATGTAAACCTCTCCTGCCGGGGTAGGCTTCCAGTCCGACTGGGTGCGGACAAATAATGCCGTCCCCAGCTCTGACTCCAGCTTCTGCAGCTGCTGGTTCAGAGCTGACTGGGTAATGAAAAGCTTTTCCGCCGCCCGGATAATGCTTTTTTCTTCACTGATGGCAACTATATTTTCTATCTGATGTATATCCATGCCTTCGATCCTCCGTTAAAAGAATTACCCAAAAGCTAATTCTTCTTATTATTTAACAGGTGAGTTTTAATTTTATACAATAACACCAGAAAAAACAATAGAAAAATGGGGGCATAAGATGTCAAAATGTCCACTGTTTAAGGCCTGGGACCTTTATCTGGAGCATCCTACAGAATATATAAATCAGGGAAGGGGCGGCGCATATCGCTCCGTCCCTTCCCTGATTATCTGTCTTACTGCGTTCCTTTTTTTATCTTGCCCGGAAGCTGCTGCACTCGGTCTGAGAAGCCTCATTGGCCCCATCCCCGGTGATGCCGATGTGATCAGCAGAACAGCGGTGGTTTTCATTATAAATGCAATTCATAGCCTCGCATCCCACCTCAAGCTTCTTCTCCGGAGTCTTAAACAGGTTGGTAAATGCTCCGCCCTTATTTTCATCGAAGCTTCCGCAGCAGGTTTCACAGCACTCCTTTGCCTTGCTTCCGTCTACGATGATCTCGCTTTTACAGCAGCAGTTGTCCGAATTGTGCATACAGCTGGTTACATTACAGTCTAACTTTGTCATACAAGTTCCTCCTTCAATCAAACAAGATTTTGAATAAGACAAAGTTAGTATGGTTTAAAACTGCTTTTTTATACACTGCCAAATCCGGTAAATCACCAGCGTCATCACCCAGGTTGCTGCAAAAACCATGGCCAGCACGGTTAATATTTCCCTTTTTGACAAATTGGCCAGATCAAAGTGAAGGCAAATCAGCTGGCTGATCACGTGATGGGTAAGAAAGATCCCGTATGACTTTCCACTGATTTCCAAAATCAAATTCCGAAGTCGGGGAAGCCGGACATTCCCATCCTTCCCGCCCTCCATCCAGACTGTGATTCCCATAAAAAACAGGTAAAAGCTTACTGTGCACACAAGGATAAATCCCTGGCGCAGGAACATCCCCATCCCATAAGCCTGGGCAGAGTAGGTGAGCTCCATGGAGGGAAGGCCATTGGTAACTGGAAAGAGAAGCCATACCCCTAACACTGCCAGGCTCATCACCCAGACAGACGGCCCGGCCCAGGGGCGGTGGAAATACCGGCGCCGCACCTCCTCGATCCAAGCCCCCAGGAGAAAATAAAACAAATCCACCACTGGATTCTGCTTGATATCCATAGGAAAGGGATGATACCAGAAGAGCCCGGCACAAGCGGCTGCGCAAATTGCCATCGTAAGATGCTTATTTCTCTGCCAGGCCCTATGCACCAGGGGAAAGATCAGGTAGAGGAGAATAATGCTCCCCAGAAACCATTCCCCTACCATATAAAAGGTAGGAAACCAATTCACCACCCAGCCATCCAGCCCGATGAAGGACCAGAGCAGACACCAGGAGGGAAGGTCATAGAGATGCCCCAGCCGCCAGAACACAGAAAAAAATCCCAGCACATAGGCAATCCAAAATAGAGGATAAATGCTCACAAACCGCTTTTGGTAAAATTTCCGGATATCCAGCCTCTCCCCCGCCGGATACCGGTGCATCAGCGCCGCTCCGGAAACCATGAAAAAGCAGTACACCGGCGTCATCCCCCAGCTTCCGTTGATAGTGGCGTGGAGCACATCCACGCCGCTCCATCTCCCGGATAAATAAACCGAGCCGGAAAAGTGGTACACCACAATCAGAACCGCCGATAAGGCCCGTATTACATCCAGGTAAAACAGCCGCCTGGTTCCGGTTCTCATGCAGTCTCTCCCTTGCGGATGGCCTTCTCGTCTATCTCCTTCCGAATCATGGCTATAAAGTCCTCCAGGCGGCTGCTCCCCTCATCTCCCGCGAAACGGCTGCGGACAGACACATTCCCCTCCTGGGCTTCCTTCTGGCCCACTACCAGCATATAGGGGATCTTCGCCGTCTGGGCCTCCCGGATCTTATAGCCGATCTTTTCTGACCGGGTATCCATTTCAGCACGGATCCCCGCCTGATCCAAGCGCTCCAGAACCTGCTTTCCATAATCCGCGAATTTATCTGAGATAGGAAGCACCTTCACCTGCACCGGCGCCAGCCAGGTGGGGAAGGCTCCCGCAAAATGCTCAATCAAAATCCCGATAAACCGCTCGATGGAGCCGAAGGCCACCCGGTGGATCATAATGGGGCGGTGCTTTTCTCCGTCCGCGCCGATATACTCCAGCTCAAACCGCTGAGGAAGCTGGAAATCCAGCTGGATGGTACCGCACTGCCAGGTCCTTCCGATGGAATCCTCCAGATGGAAATCAATCTTAGGGCCGTAGAATGCCCCATCGCCCTCATTCACCACATAGGGAAGACTAAGCTCGTCCAATGCGCCCCGAAGGCCCTCTGTAGCCATCTCCCAATCCTCATCACTGCCCATACTGTCCTCCGGACGGGTAGACAGCTCCACATGGTAGGTAAATCCAAAGAGAGAATATACCTGATGAATCAGGTTCGCCACGCCCTTGATCTCATCCTTAATCTGCTCCGGCGTCATAAAGATATGGGCGTCATCCTGAGTAAAGCAGCGCACCCGCATCAGCCCGTGCAGCTGGCCGGACTTCTCATGGCGGTGAACCAGCCCCAGCTCCCCCATCCGCAGAGGAAGATCCCGGTAGGAGCGGGATTCCGAGGCATAAACCAGCACACCGCCGGGACAGTTCATGGGCTTTACCGCATAGTCCTCCTCATCAATCACCGTGGTGTACATATTATTTTTATAATGATCCCAGTGGCCGGAGGTCTCCCACAGGCTGCGGTTTAGGATCACCGGTGTGGATATCTCCACGTAGCCCGCCTCCTTGTGGATCGCCCGCCAGTAATCCAGAAGTGTGTTCTTTAATATCATGCCCTTAGGCAGAAAGAATGGAAAGCCCGGCCCTGCCTCATGCATCATAAACAGCTTAAGCTCCCGGCCCAGCTTCCGGTGATCTCTTTTCTTCGCCTCCTCCATCATGGTCAGGTAATGCTCCAGCTCCTCTTTTTTGGCAAAGGCTGTGGCATAGATCCGGGTCAGCATCTTATTATGCTCATCTCCCCGCCAGTAGGCGCCGGCAATACTGGTCAGCTGGTATGCCTTTCCCACATCCCTGGTATTCATCAGATGAGGGCCAGCGCAGAGATCGGTAAACTCCCCCTGCTCATAAAAGCTGATCTGGGCATCCTCCGGAAGGTCCCGAATCAGCTCCACCTTATACGGCTCCCCCTTCTCCTCCATCAGGGCGATGGCCTCTTTTCTGGGAAGCGTAAACCGTTTAATATCCAGCCCTTCCTTAATGATCTTCTTCATCTCCGCCTCGATTTTCGGCAGATCCTCCGCTGTAATGGGCTCCGCCGGATCCACATCATAGTAAAATCCATCGGCGATGGAGGGGCCGATGGCCAGCTTCGTCTCCGGATACAGCCGCTTAATGGCCTGAGCCATCACATGGCTGGCAGAATGCCGTAAAGCCGCCAGCCCCTTCTCATCTTTTGCTGTGAGAATATTCACCTGGCAGTCCTCACGGACCACCGTGCGCAGATCCCTGGCCTCCCCGTCCATCTCTCCAAGGCAGGCCATCCGCCCTAAGCCTTCGCTAATATCCTTCGCTATATCAATCAATGCCATGGGCTGGGCATATTCCTTTTCTGTTCCATCCTTTAATGTTATCTTCATGACAATCTCCTTCCCTGCATGATATTCCTCTCTGGCAGCCACTCGTGCCTTGACCGGAGCCTATTCGGTCAGGACATGAGAGCCGCCATTCATCTTCTTAACGATTATATCAAAAATCCGGATTATTTCAAGCGGTCTCTATCCCTCAACAATATCCGGAAAGGTCTCCTCGATAATCCTAGCCGCAGTCTCCACCATCCTGACGCAGGGGCGCTTCCGGTAATACTCCGGTGTCCGCTCCGACGGCGCCGCACTTTTCTCCGCGGCCCTGAGCCCCAGGATCTCCCGGCAGATGATGGTGTGATGCTCCCTCTTAAAGGCCTCGGCCATCTGCCGCACTGTCTCATAATTTTTCGTCTTCGCCTCCTGGTTCCCTGCCTCCGTATTGCCGCAGGCCAGCCCTGCTACAAGAAACATCGCCGATGCCGCCCCGCACACTTCCCGCATTCGTCCGATCCCTCCTCCCAGGGAGCAGGAAAGCTTCAGCGCCATCTCCCGATCCATCCCCAAAAGCTTTGCATAAGGGGTAAATGCCGACTGGCAGCAATTATAGCCGGACAAAAACAAGGCCTTCGCGTCCTCTACTCTGCTTTTCATCCTATCTCCTTCTCTTCTTTAACGTTTTCTTTCTTGTCTGACATTTTCTTTCTTATCTGACTTATCTGACAGTTTCTTTCTTGTCTGACGTCTTCTTTCTTATCTGACGTTCCCTTTCTTGTCTGACGTTTTCTTTCTCCTTTGAAGTCCCCTCTTCTGTTCCGTCAGCGCCTGTTTATCCTATCACAAAGGCCGGCATGGGTTTGCTCCTGCCGGCCTGTACCTGTAATGATTTGTTACGGCTCACACCTTTTGTGGGGCTGTGCTCAGCAACAACTACTTCACCTCAACACTCCAGCCCTGGGGCCCTTCGATCTTCCCCAGCTGGATCCCTGTGATGGTGTCATAAATCCTCTGGGTCAGCTCCCCGATCCGGTTCCCGCTGATGGGCATCTTCTCCTGCTCATAGCGAAGCTCGCCCACCGGCGAAACCACCGCCGCTGTACCGGTGCCGAAGCACTCCTCCATCTCACCGCTCTCTGCCGTCTTCACCACTTCATCCACAGAGATTCTTCTCTCCTCCACAGGAATCCCCCACAGCTTACAGAGCTGGATGGCAGAATCCCTGGTAACGCCGGGAAGGATGCTTCCATTTAACTTCGGGGTTACCACAGTCCCATTAATCTTAAAGAAGATATTCATAGCCCCCACTTCTTCGATGTATTTTCTCTCCACGCCGTCCAGCCATAATACCTGGGCATAGCCCTCGTCATGGGCTTTCACCTGGCTGGCCAGGGACGCCACATAATTTCCTCCGGTCTTGGCCTCGCCGATTCCGCCCTTTACAGCCCGCACATACTCATCCTCAATCCAGATCTTCACCGGATCCAGCCCGCTGGCATAGTACGCGCCTACCGGCGACAGGATTACCATAAACTTATAGGTGTGGGAGGGACGCACCCCCAAAAATGGATCCGTTGCAATGATAAAGGGGCGGATATACAGGGAGGTTCCCGGCTTGGTGGGAATCCAGTCCTGATCCACCTTTACCACAGCCTTGATCGCCTCGATAAAAAGCTCCTCCGGAATCTCCGGAATACAAATTCTCCGGTTGCTCCGGTTGGCACGCTTTGCGTTCATATCCGGCCGGAATAGCAGGATCCTTCCATCCTCTGCCTTGTATGCCTTTAATCCCTCAAACATCTCCTGTCCATAGTGAAATACCATACAGGAGGGCTCTAATTCCAGATTATGATAAGGAACGATTCTGGGGTCAATCCACCCTTTCCCCTCTTCGTAATCCATCTCAAACATATGGTCGGTAAAAATCGTGCCAAATACTAATGGATTATCCTCTCCTGGTTTCTCCTTTGGACAAGTGGTCCGCTCTACTCTGATCGTCTGCATATCTCCATCTCCCTTAGTCTTTGATTTTTTCATTATCTTCCAAAAGAGGGAATCTGTCAATACTTTCTTTTTGTAATCTTTACAATCCGTCTCCCCTTTGCTATAATACTTTTATCAGCAATCATATTATCTTTATATTTAGGAGAGGAGGCTGACCAGAATGCCCACAAATGAAAAGGAAATTAACTGCTACTTATTTGATCAGCTCTCGATTCTGGAGCGAATTGAAGCCGTAACCGATGACGAAAAGGCACTGGCACAGATAGCTATTGAACGGAGGCAGATCGAGCGAAAGCTATACCAGTTCCCGCCATTAGTCAGTGATGGCAAATAGCTCTTCCAAATTCATCCAAAAAGCACAGCCGCCTCAGGTTCTCCCCTGAGGGCTGTGCTTTCTTTAATTCATCTTGCCCATATGAAAATATTGTGCTACGATTATATCCAGTCAAATATTCCGGCAAAATTCATAGCATACATAAAAAGGTGGTGCTGCACATGTCATCTGTCAATATACGCAGTAAGAATGACTTCTCCCAGGGAAGTGTAATCAAAAATATCCTGGGCCTGGCTTTGCCTATGACTCTGGCTCAGCTGATCAATGTATTATACAACATCGTAGACCGAATCTACATCGGGCGGATCCCCAATGACGCCACCATGGCCTTAACCGGGCTTGGCCTCTGCCTTCCCATTATCTCCATGGTCATCGCCTTTGCCAATCTCTTCGGCATGGGAGGCGCTCCCCTGTGCTCCATCCAGCGGGGAAAAGGGAATGAAGAGGAGGCGGAAGCCATCATGGGGAATTCCTTTATCATGATGGTCCTCTGCGGCCTGATCCTGACCATCCTGGGTCTGGCCTTTAAGCGTCCCATGCTCTATCTCTTCGGCGCCTCCGACGCCACCATCCCTTATGCGGATTCCTATATCACCATCTATCTCCTGGGAAGCATCTTTGTCATGATCGGCCTGGGGATGAACAGCTTCATTAATTCCCAGGGCTTTGGGACCATCGGCATGCTCACGGTGCTCCTTGGGGCTGTCAGCAATATCATCCTGGATCCCATCTTCATTTTCGTCCTGAAGCTGGGTGTCCAGGGCGCCGCGTGGGCCACCATTATCTCCCAGGGCCTCTCCGCCCTGTGGATCCTCCGGTTTTTAACCGGAAAGCGGACCATCCTGAAGCTACAGCGGCGCTCCTTCCGGTTAAAGAAGCAGCGGGTGCTGGAGATCGTGGGCCTGGGGCTTTCCGGCTTCACTATGTCCATCACCAACAGTCTAGTGCAGATCATGTATAATGCCAGCCTGGCCCGGTTCGGCGGCGACTTATATGTGGGGATCATGACCGTGGTGAATTCCGTCCGGGAGGTAATCTCCCTCCCTGTCAGCGGCCTTACCAACAGCGCCCAGCCGGTGATGGGCTATAATTACGGCGCCGGGGAATACAAGCGGGTGAAGCAGGCCATCCTCTTTATGTCCATCGTCTCCATCACCTACACCACCTTCGCCTGGAGCCTGGTCCACGGCTTCCCCGGCTTCTTTATCCGGATCTTCAACCATGAAGGCGATCTGGTCGCAGCCGGCGTTCCCGCCATGCAGATCTACTACTTCGGCTTCTTCATGATGTCCCTGCAGTTTGCGGGGCAGTCCGCCTTTGTCGCCCTAGGGAAATCAAAGAATGCTGTATTTTTCTCCATCTTCCGGAAGGTGATCATCGTCATCCCGCTGATTCTTATCCTTCCTAATCTGTTCCACCTGGGAACAAATGGAATCTTTATGGCAGAGCCCATCTCCAACTTCATCGGCGGCCTGGCCTGCTACGGCACTATGCTCTGTACCGTCTGGCCGGAGCTGGGAAAAGGCGCGGACACCTCTGCTTAAACCGGTTGGTCCATATCCTCCAGCTCCCTGGCCTCTGCCGGGTATTCCATCACCTCATGGGGATACCGCTTCATCAGCTGGCTTCCCCCCTTATCTCCCTTCAGGGCCAGAAGCTCCTCCCGGTATCTTTTGTGGAATATCCCTGGGTTTCCCCGCCTTCCCCCATGCTCAAGGCATCCGATGGATGCCAGCTCTGAATAGGAGCGGGGGAGAAAGTGCTCTATAAGCCCGGCCACCGTCTCCCACCGCAGCCAGGGCTGATCCGCCACCGCATACAGATAATAATCATCCTCCCCCGCCGCCTGGGTTCCCAGGCGGATGGAAGCGGTAATCCCCTCTGCCGCAAAGGGATTTTCTATGGTCTGAAGCCCCCTCTCCCTTCCAAAGTCCAGGATTTCCGGGTACTGACTCACCACAATTACCCTGGTGCCAATTCCCATCTCCTTCTCCAGATGCTCCTTCAGCTTCAAAATTGTCTCCAACCCATATTCAAAAAGCCGCTTTCCCTCCAGCATCTCTAAAAGCTTATTTCTTCCAAACCGCCTGCCAAAGCCGGAAGCCAGATAAATCACAGACAAGGTGACAGGCCTTAAGCAAACCACCTGCGCCTCAAATCCATCCTTTTCCAGCCGCTCTCTCATCCGCTCCCCGCTCTCTTGTGCCGCCCTTCCATCGGCTTGATTCAGGAGGGTAATCTGACGTACATCCGGAAAGCGGGAACGGATAGGCTTTAAATAGCCCTCCTCCAGAACGTCTGCTGCTATTTTCTCAGTAACCAGCCACTGGGTCTGTTCTCCTAAATTCTGGTCTGTCTCCTGGAACCATTTTTCCAAAGACTGATCTGTCTCCTGGAACCGTTCTCTCAAAAACTGGTTTGTCTGCCCTCCAGGCATCCATTCTGCTGAAAGCCACTCCAGCCCCAGCCCCCAGCGGTGGCAGACCTCCTTAAAAGGCCTTCCCAGCGCCGACAAGCCAAACACCACCAGTATCATATCCACATTTTCCGGAAGCACTGGCTCCCTGGACCAGTCCGGCACCTTCATAGGAAGCCTGCGGGAGCCGTCCGCCTCCACCAGGATCACATCCGCCCTTTCACACAGCGCTTCATATGCCTCCCATCCAGGGAATTCCATCTTTCCCTCTTCCTCCCCACAGATTCCATAATAGACCATCCCTTCTCGAATCATCTGCTCCATCGCCTCTTCAGGCGTTCTCCCCACCCCGCTATGCTGGTCAGGAATGCGCATATGTGTGGTGGTCATTACCACCGCCTTCCTTCCGGAAGCCTTAGCCTCCCTGGCGATCAATTCCAGCAGCGTTGTCTTTCCCCCGGATCCCACTGCGGCAATCACATATCCCTTTCCCATCTTTGCCTCCTTGCTTAACGCCCATTCCATCACTTCTTGTCTTCAGTATAGGCGAAACCAGCGAATTCTGCAACGAATTACTGTTCAGACTCTGGAATCCGTGGTATACTTTAGTATATTTGTCTCAAAACCCTACCCATAACAGAGAGGAAGCCATCATGAAAACAGGAGCCGTTATCATTGCAGCCGGCCACAATCTGTCCCAGGAAAATTTCCAGCCCCTGATGCCCATCGGGGAAACTACCGTGATCCGCCGCATCATCATCATGCTCAAGCAGGCGGAGATTGATCCCATCGTCATCATTACTGGCCGTGACGGAGACCAGGTAGAAAAGCATGTATCAAAAATGCGGACCATCTGTCTGCGCAATGAAGAATACCAAACCACCCAGATGTTCGACAGCGTGCGGATGGGCTTAAATTATGTGGAAGATCTCTGCAGCCAGGTGCTGATTCTTCCAGTAAAATACCCCCTCTTTCTGGAGAACACCGTAAAGCAGCTTCTCCAGACAAAGGAAAAAGCCGCCTGCCCTGTGTACAATGGACGCCGGGGCCACCCGGTCCTTTTATCCACCTCCCTGATCCCCTCCCTCCTCCGCTATGACGGCCCTGGCGGGCTGAATGGAGCCCTGCGTCAGGATTCCATCAATTCCTCGATTGAAGAAATCCCTGTAAACGATCAGGGCATCAGCCTCTCCATCGAGACAGAGGAGGACTGCAGGCTCCGCTACGACCGCACCCGGAAGATCCCGGTTCACAGCGTTTCCCAGCTGTATCTGGAGGGTGATGACATCTTCTTTGGCCCTGGCATCGCCCAGTTCTTAAGCCTGGTGGACCACACCGGCTCCATGCAGACTGCCTGCCGGCAGATGCACATGTCCTACAGCAAGGGCTGGAAGATCGTAAAGGAGGCGGAAAAGCACCTGGGCTTTCCCCTTCTCCTCACCCAGTCCGGCGGTGCGGACGGCGGCTTTTCCCAGCTCACCCCTAAGTCAAAGGACTATCTAACCCGCTATCTGGCCATGGAGCAGGAGCTGGACCAGGAGGCTAAACGTCTGTTTCAAAAATACTTTGGCCAAACGCCATAAGCGGCCCATAACCATAAGTACAAGGAGTACAAGCGATGCCAGAGCAAATACCAGCAAAACACATCGTCACCAAAATCAAGGACAGCAGCTGGTTCGGAATGGACTATAATATGAATATCTACCGAGGCTGCTGCCACGGCTGCATCTATTGCGACAGCCGTTCCTCCTGCTACCAGATCAAAGCGTTCGACCAGGTAAAGGTCAAGGAAAATGCCCTTTCCATTATTCGGGATGACCTGCGCCGAAAGGCGAAAAAAGGCGTAGTGGGGACCGGCTCCATGAGCGACCCATACAACCCTTACGAAAAGGAGCTGCAGCTCACCCGCCATGCCCTGGAGCTGGCCGACGCCTTTGGCTTCGGCATAGGCATTGCCACCAAAAGCACCTTGCTGGAGCGGGATGCGGACATCCTCCAAAGCATCCGGGAGCACTCCCCTGTGCTTCTAAAAGTAACCATCACCACGCCCCATGATGAATTATCTAAAAAGGTAGAGCCAGGCGCTCCCCCATCCTCCCAGAGAATGGATCTCATCGCCCGCCTGGCCTCTCAGGGGCTTTTTGCCGGAATCCTTCTGATGCCGGTCCTTCCCTTTCTGGAGGATCGGGCGGAGGATATCCTCCGCCTGGTCTCCATGGCAGGAGACGCAGGAGCGCGATTCATCTATCCTGCCTTCGGCATGACCCTGCGGGATAATCAAAAGGAATGGTACTTAGATCGGCTGGAGGAGATTTTCCCCGGAGAGGGCTTAAAGAGCCGATACCTGAAAACCTATAAAAATGCCTACTACTGTGCCAGTCCCCAGGCGAAGCAGCTGTGGAATGCCTTTGCCAAAGCCTGCGAAGAAAAGAAAATTCTCTACCGCATGCAAGACATCATTCCTGCCTATAAACGTGGATACGAAAACACCCAGCTCAGTTTGTTTGACTGAGCTGGGCCGCAAAAGGTTTTCCATTATCTACTTTGAAAGCTCAGGGTGCGCCCGCCAGATCTTCCTGTGTGGTAGTGTGCCGGTGGCCGGGCGCATGACCGTTTACTTACAGCAAGCATTTTTCACCAGTTCTGCATCATTGAGTGCCAAATCTAATAAATTACTTAAAATTTTTGAATAGTCCGGACCAAATGCTTTGACTTTTCTCATGTTGCTTGAAGATATTCGAATTGTTATGTTATCCATCCTGTGAAATTGCTTTAACATATCACTTGTCATTTCCGGACAGTCATCATCAAAAACCAATGGCATCTTTTCAGCCGCTTCAATCTCAGCGATTTCCTCTGGTGTCAATTCCGCCGGCAAACTATTCATCATAACCATCGCCATATTCATACCTCGCTTTCTCTATTTTTGTCGCTCGTCTGGCAGAAATAATCCGAACAACATCTCCTTTCTTAAATGTGCATACTACAAAAAGAACCTTCCCAATCTTGCCCAAAATGTCATATCTATTTTCCCAGGGATGTTCCTCGTCACTTCGTATCAATTTGTTCTCATCTGCAAACACCTTGGACGCTGTTTCAAACCGTATTCCATGTTTAGCATAATTAAGGGCTGCTTTTTCTTCATCCCATTCGAAAACTGCTTTTTCATAATCAAAGTCAAAATACTCGTACATTTTCTATTTTCTCTCTTGCTATCTTATTCTCTTCTTATTTTAGCACACAGATATCTATTTTGCCACCAATTTTCTGACAAATTTCAATCGCAAATTTCCCATAGACGAATCCAGCAAAATATGTCATAATCGGTAGAAGGGCGGAATCATACTATGAAATCTTCCCCGGACACTGTTTACCGGGCGCGAAAGCAAGCGAATTGCCGTGGCCCGTCACTATGGAGGTAGGAAATGGTAGGGAAACGTATTATTCAAGTCGAGGAAAAAGTCCCCGTTAACATGCTGATACCCTTAAGCATCCAGCATATGTTCGCCATGTTCGGCGCATCAGTGCTGGTGCCCTTTATCTTTGGTATCAATCCGGCGATTGTGCTGTTCATGAACGGCGTGGGAACCCTCCTCTTTATTTTTGTCACAAAGGGAAAGGCGCCGGCATACTTAGGCTCCAGCTTCGCCTTCCTGGCGCCCGCCGGGATCGTCATCGCAAACTTCGGATATCCTTATGCCTTAGGCGGCTTCGTGGCCGTAGGCTTCTGCGGCTGCATCCTGGCCTTTATCGTGTACAAATTCGGCACAAAATGGATCGACATCGTCCTTCCCCCGGCAGCCATGGGGCCAGTGGTCGCTTTGATCGGATTAGAGCTGTCCGCCTCCGCCGCAAGCAATGCAGGGCTTTTGGATGAAGTCATTCAGCCGAAAAATGTTATCGTCTTTCTGGTTACCTTGGGGATCGCAGTCTTTGGAAATATCCTCTTTCGAGGCTTTTTGTCCGTTATCCCCATCCTGATAGCCGTTATCGCCGGCTATATCGCAGCCCTGCTCTGCGGAATAGTAGACTTTACCGAGGTAAGCGCCGCGCCGTTTTTCGCCATTCCTAATTTCCAGATGCCGAAATTCAGCGCCGAGGCCATCCTGATTATCCTTCCGGTTATTCTGGTCATCACCTCAGAGCATATCGGCCACCAGGTAGTCACCAGCAAGATCATCGGCCGGGATCTGCTGAAGGAGCCTGGGCTTCACCGCTCCCTTTTCGGAGATAACTTCTCCACCATGCTCTCCGGCCTCATCGGCTCCGTGCCCACCACCACCTACGGTGAGAATATCGGAGTTATGGCGGTAACCGGGGTATACAGCGTCTACGTCATCGCAGGCGCCGCCATCCTTTCCGTGATCTGCTCCTTCAGCGGAAAGCTGTCCACCTTGATCAGCACCATCCCCGGACCGGTTATCGGAGGAATCTCCTTCCTCCTCTATGGTATGATCGGCACCTCCGGCCTGCGGATCCTGGTGGATTCCAAGGTGGATTACGGGAACTCCAGGAACTTAAGCCTCACCTCCGTGATCTTTGTCACCGGACTCTCCGGCATTGCTTTAAAAATCGGGAATATCCAGCTCACCGGAATGGTTCTGGCCTGTGTGGTGGGCATGGGGCTGAGCCTGGTATTCTATGTACTGGATCGGATGCATTTGACCAATGACTAAAGAATTGTATCGGATAGGGCAGCTCTGTAAGAAAACAGAGCTGCCCTTTACCGCCGCTAAGTATGCTGTTACCATTTACCCCTCTGGCACCACCGCCACCGCCTCGATCTCGATCACCATTCCATGGTTAAACCTTCCGATCTGCATCGTGCTTCTCGCCGGGGGATTCTCCGGAAAAAATCGTTTATATGTTTCATTAAATGCGGAAAAGTCATTAATATCTGATACAAAAACCAAGGTTTTAATCACATGCTTTAAGTCTGATCCCGCCTCCCGCAGGAGGATATCCATATTTTTCAGTACCTGCTCTGTCTGCTTGACGATATCTCCCGGCCCCACCAGCTCCTGGGTCACCGGGTCATTTGCCGTGACCCCCGCGGTGAAAATCAGGTTTCCCGCCCGGTATGCCTGAGAATACCATCCTCCCGGCTTAGGGCACTTGTCTGTTGAAATTCGAATCGCTTCCATGTCTTCCCTCATTCCTTTCTCTGTAAACCCGCTGCCCTCTATTCTGCCATCACAGCTTGTCCTGCTTAGACAAATGTTCGATTGTCCGCAGCAGCACCCTGGTTCCATCCGCCATATCCTCCGGCGTAGTATACTCGTCCGGGCAGTGGCTTACTCCCTCATTGGAGCTTCTGAGAAAAATCATTCCCATGGGGTACAGCCTCCCCATCTGCATGGCATCATGGGCCGGATAGCTCACCATATATTTATGAGGAATCTTCTCCTGCTCTGTACACTGGTGAATCAGCTCCACCAGACGCTTATCACAGTGTACTGGTGAAGTATCAATGGTACTCTTCACCGAATAGGTAAGTCCTCTTGCCTGGCACTGCTTTTCCACGAATTCCATCAGGTCATCATACAGCTTCTGCCACAGCCCGTCCTCCTTTTCCCGAAAATCCACCGGGACGATAGCCTGATTTGCTACAATATTATGCTCTGCCGGACGGGCCTGGATATACCCCACCGTACCTCTGGTGGTGGAGCCGGATTCCAGTGCCAGCCGCTCCACCTCACAGGCGATAGCCGCGGCCGCCGCCATAGCGTCATGCCGATCCTCCATAGCCATTCCCCCGGCATGGGCGGAAACCCCATTTAAGGTAATATAAAACTGCTTGATTCCGGCGATATCCGTTACCACTGCCATGGGAAGATTTTCATGGAGAAGATAGCAGCCCTGCTCGATGTGGAGCTCGATAAAGGCGAAATAATCCCGCTCCCTGATATAGCTTTTTTCGAAATGATCCGGCTCTAAGCCCATCCCAAAGTCCAGCATAGCCTGCTTCATAGTGATCCCGGTCGCCCGGTCCACCGAAGTAAGGGCGTAGTCCTCTGGAAGCATCCCGCAGATGGCCTTGCTTCCAAAATGTCCCCCTAAGAACTGGCTTGCCTCTTCATTCACAAAGGCGATCATCTCCACCGGCCGTTTCGGCTTCTCCCCCTGCTCTGCCATCGCGGTAAGCACCTCCAGGGCTGCCATCACACCAGCCAGGCCGTCAAACTTTCCTCCCATGGGAACAGTATCAAAGTGAGAGCCTGTCAGGAGCGGCGGCAGATTCTCCTGCCCCTCCAGTCTCCCGTAAATATTTCCCACCGTATCCATACGCACGGTAAGCCCTGCCTCCCGCATCCACCCCATTAAAACCTCACAAGCCTCCTTATAAGCAGGCGTCCAGGCAAACCGGCTGATTCCTCCTCTCGGGTCTGCGCCGATTCCCCCCACATATTGTAGTCTCTCCCATAAACGTTCCTTATTAATCTCAACCATCCTTCTTCTCCATTTCCTGCAGCTCAAAGCTGCCCTTCATCTGCGCTTGCAAAGCCTATCCGCGGACAAATCTTCCATACCCTGGCTCTGCAAGGATCCTGCCATCCCGGTAGATCTCCCTGCCCCGGAGGAAGGTACTGACTACCTGGCATAAAAGCTCTCTTCCCTCATAGGGAAATTTCGTACATCTTGTTTTCGAAAAGCTGTTTTTCCTGGAATAATTCCAGGGATGGGATACATCCATCAGCACCAGGTCTCCATCCGCTCCCACCCGTATGGCTCCCTTGTCCGGATACAAGCCAAACCGTTTCGCTCCATTGCCGGCACACAGAGCTGCCAGCCGATGAGGCGCCATACCTCTCTTTAGGACAGCCTCCGTTACCATCAAAGGATAGGCGATATCAATCGAAGGCGCACCTCCCATCACCCTCCAGCCATCCCCATCCTTCGGCTCCTTGTCCTCCTCCGTATAGGGCGCATGGTCTGTCCCCAGGTAATCGATGGTTCCATCCAGCAGATACGGCCACAGCCCTTCCATCCGTTCCCGGCTCCGCAGGGGAGGCTGAATCAGGCCATAGGTCCCCGCCTCAAACTGATCCTCATAATTCAGGAGAAAATAGTGGGCGCAGCTCTCCACTGTCACATCCACTCCCCTTTTCTTTGCCCGCTTGATGCACTCAGCCCCTTCTGGAATCGAGAGATGACAGATATGGATGGGGCAGCCAGTATGCTCTGCAAAGATGATGGCATTCTCTATGGCTGTCAGCTCTGCATAGTAAGGCCTGGCCTCATCGTGGAGTCTTAAATCCCAGGGCTGGTTCTGGAATCGCGCCTTCAGCTCCTGGATAATGGCAGCATCCTCCGCGTGAAATCCCAGAACCTTCCCCAGCTTCTTAACCTCCTCCATCCCATCCACCTGCTGCTGATGATCCAACCAGAGAAACTCCGGTCCCGCATCCAGGGTAAAGCCCTTAAAGGCGATACATCCCAAGCGGTTTAATTTCTCCAATTCTGCCTGATTTCCCGCGATGGCTCCTCCCCACAGAGCGAAGTCCACCACAGAATTCCCCTCTGCCAGGCCAAGCTTCAAGGCAAATGTCCCTTCATCGATCACTGGCGGGCTGCTATTAGGCATTTCCATCACCAGTGTATAGCCTCCGGCCGCAGCAGCTCTGGTTCCGCAAAACCAGTCCTCCCGATAATTCGCCCCTGGTTCGAAAAAATGGGTATGGGTGTCAATTCCTCCTGGAAAAATCATGAATCCCGAAGCATCTATGATTTCATCCGCCTCCAGCTGGCTTTCCGGAGCCAGAATTCCGGCAATCTTCTCTCCCCGAATCCCCAGATCCGCCCTCTCACACCCATTTTCCAGAACCAGCGTTCCGTTTCTAATAATCTTACTAAAATAGTTTCCCAACGGTCCCTTCCCTGCCTTCCTGTCCGTTTGCAGTACGTAAACAAAGCATAAGGCTTTACTGCAAATTCAGCGTTCCCAAAGGATCCAGCACCTGTATCACCTCTGGATCATGGATATTTTCCTGATCAATCAGCCAGTAGGGGCTCTCTGTCACATCTGGAAAGTCGGTCCTTCCCTCAATGGCCTCGATGGCCGCTGCTACTGAATTATATCCTAAACCATAGGGATTCTGGGAAATCAGCGCATCCAGGCATCCGTCATAGATATTATTGATCAATTCCTCAGAGGAATCATAGCCCACTGCCAGGATATCCGTGCGCCCCTCATCCTTTAAAACCTTGCTCACACCAGCAGATGCCCCCTCATTACAGCAGAACACTGCCACTAAATCCGGATGCTCCGATAACAGATCCTGCATCGTGTTGGTCGCCTTTTCCCTGTCTCCCTCCGTGTGATAGATTCCCACAAGATCAAACTGCTCATGCTTTGCCAGCTCCTCAGAAAAGCCTCGGTCTCTCTGCTGGATCACATCGGAGCCCGCTTCTGCGGAAACCACCGCAACCTTCCCCCCATCCGGGAGCTTTTCTGCAATGTAGGCTGCTCCGGCTGCCGAGGCGCTTTCGTGGTTAACAGACACCGTGGTACAGCACACGGCAGGGTCCATCTCATCATCAAAGCTAACCACCGGAACCTGCAGCGCACCTATGGTATCATGGATCGCCTTCGCATCGATGGATGATATTACCAGCCCATCCATCCCTGCCATATCCATATCCTCCACAATATTCTGCTGGGCAGCCGTATCGGTAGAAGAGTTGGTTCCCTGATAATTAATGGTATATCCCCGCTCCGCCGCTGCGTCCTCGGCCCCCTGGCGCACCATCTTATAGAAGTCAAATAGCGTAGACTTAGGGATCACGCCGATCACCTTGGTTTGGGAACCTCCTGCTGCTTCCTGCGCCGCACCCGGATCCTGTGTCCGGGCCGCGTCCCCTCCCTGTGTATTCTCCTCCCTCTGTGCCGCCGTCTCCGGCGCCTGGGTGGTATTGCCTCCAGCTCCAGAACACCCGCACATCGCTCCTGCTAGCATCACTGCTGCGAATCCTGCTATGAATCTTCCCTTCATATTTACCTTTCTCCTTTTCATTTTATGTGTACTCTCGGAGTCCCTTTGCGCCTGATTTTGTGAGATGATTTTTTGTCAGATGTGCATAAATTTAAATCAGCCACAAAGGCAGGTGCAAGAGAGATTCCGAGAGTGCATTTCATTTCTGCGGGCAGCCGCCCAGGTGGTGATGCCCCATAATCAACATTACCTTTGGAGCCGTTCCCGGACCACCTCCAGGAATACCGCGGCGATAATCACCACGCCGATGGCCACCTGCTGCCAGAAATAATTCAGTCCGATCAGGTTCAATCCATTGCTCAGCACACCGATAATAAATGCTCCCACAATCGTTCCGGCTATGCTGCCCTTCCCTCCGGTAAGGCTGGCCCCTCCGATCACCGATGCCGCGATGGCATTGGTTTCATACAGCTCTCCGGCTGTGGGCGCCGCGGAAGAAACTCTGGCCGCCAGAAGCATCCCGGCAAAGGCCACCAGTGCGCCGCTGATAATGTAATTCATTACTTTAATTTTCTTTACCGGGATTCCTGATAAAAATGCCGCCTGTTCATTACTTCCGATGGCATAGACATAACGGCCGAATTTACTCTTCTTCAGAAGAATCGCCATAACCACCGCAATCACTGCCATAAAAACCACTGCCCAGGGAAGCCACCCGAAAAGCTTTCCCGAGCCGATCCAGGTAAATTCGCTTTTTAATCCGGACATGGGAACCCCGTCCATAACCACCAGCACAATTCCCCGAAAGATACTGTTAGTGCCTAAGGTAGCGATAAATGGGACGATTCCCAGCACGGTAATTACAAAGGCATTTACCGCCCCCAGCATCATACCGGTCATCAGCGCCAAAAGCATGGCCAATGGCACCGGCATCCCCGCCTTCATGGCCGTAGCCGCGATCAATCCGGAAAAAGCCACCCCGGATCCCACGGATAGATCGATGCAGCCGCTGGCAATAATATAGGTTTCCGCGATAGCCACAATCACCGCCACCGAAGTCTGCGTCGCAATATTTAATAAATTCCGCTGGGTCAGGAAGCTCTCTGTCGCAGCTGAAAAGAAGATGCACAGTATGAGAAGTCCCATCAGCGTAAATAAAATCTGTGTGTTTCGTTCCTTTTTATTGATTTTTACATCCATAGCCCGCTCCATATCCTTTGCTTACTTTAAAAGTCCTGCCGCCGGATAGGCGGCATGGCATACCGCAGGATTTTGTCCTGATCCAGCTCGCCTGCCGACAGTTCCCCTGTAATCCTTCCCCCGCACATCACCAGGACACGATCGCTCATACCGATGATCTCCGGAAGCTCCGAGGAAATCATAATCACCGTTACCCCCTGGCCCGCCAGCTGATGCATCAGCTCGTAAATCTCGTACTTGGCATTTACATCGATCCCTCTGGTAGGCTCATCCAGAATTAAAATACGGGATTTTCGGCAGAGCCAGCGGGCAAGGATCACCTTCTGCTGGTTGCCACCAGACAGGGTTTTCGTCAGCTGTCCGCTTCCTCTCGCCTTAATCCGCAGCTTCCGGATATATTCTCCCGCTGCCGCCTCTACCTGATGATCCTTTACAAACCCATTCTGGCTGAACTGATCCAGGCTGGCCGCGGAAATATTATCCCGAAGGGTCTGCTCCAGCATCAGCCCGTCTTTTTTCCTGTCCTCTGTAATATAGCCAATCCCCTCTGCGATAGCCTTATTCGGAGAGGTAATGTGCTTTCTCACCCCGTCAATCAAGATTTCTCCTGAAGTAATCCGCTCCGCCCCGAAAATCGCCCTGGCAAGCTCAGTCCGCCCCGCCCCCATCAGCCCGGCTATCCCTAAGATCTCCCCCTCATAGGCCTGGAATTGAATGTCAAAGAGCGTGTCCGCCACATTCAGCCCCTTTACCTCCAGCGTCATCTTCCCTCTCTTGTAATCCGGCCTGGGCGGAAACTTTTGATTCAATTCCCTTCCCACCATTTCCTGAATCAGCAAATCCTTCAAAGTACTGTCATAGCTCCGCTCCGATATCAGCTTCCCATCCCGCAGCACCGTAACCCGATCCACGATGGCGTCTAAGTCGCTCATCCGGTGGGAAATATAGATAATCGCCACTCCGCTGGCCTTCAGCCTCCGTATGGTATCAAACAGCGTTTCAATCTCCGAGTCCGTCAAGGCCGCCGTAGGCTCGTCCATGATCAGCAGCCGGCAGTTGGCGGACAGCGCCTTGGCTATCTCCACCATCTGCTGCTGGGCCACACTTAAGGTGGCTACCTTCCGTCCCGGCGATATGGAAGAGCAGTTCAGCCTCTCCAGCAGGCTGGCCGCCTCCCGGTTCAGCCTCCTGTCATTGATAAACCCCTTTAAGGGAAGCGCCGGCTCCCTTCCGATAAAAATATTCTCCGCCACTGTCAAATCCGGGAGAAGATTAAACTCCTGATAGACGATGCCGATGCCATAATCATAGATTTCCCTGGGGTGATGAATATGCAGCGGCTTCCCCTCGTACAAAATCTCGCCTCCGTCCGGCTCCAAAACCCCGGTTAATATCTTCATCAAGGTGGATTTTCCCGCCCCATTTTCCCCCAGCAGCGCATGAACCTCCCCCTTCCTTATCTTCAGATCAATTCCATCCAGCACCCTTACCGTGCTGAAGGACTTAGAAATCCCCCTGGTCTCCAGTAAATATTCCTTCATCTCATTGCCCAGCTCCTTTCCGGCTCCATCCCTAGCCGCCCTATGTCTATGCCAGTCCCTTATCCTCAGCTAAATCCCCCGCATCACTCCCTTTAGTACATCACGTCCCCGAGATTCGGTCCCAGGGTCTGCCCTGTATACAGATTTCCGTCCGGCTCCGCCGCCAGAAATACTGCCGTGGGAAGGATTTCCTCCAGCTCTCCAAATCTTGGAAGCACCAGCTCCGCCTCCTTATTCTTCCTCCACTCATCACTTACCACTCCCATCAGCTGCGTCTCGATGGGACCAGGAGCGATGCAGTTGGCTGTAATATTATACTTCCCTACCTCTCTCGCCAGGGATTTGGTAAATCCAATCACACCAGCCTTGGCCGCTGCATAATGGCAGTGCTCCACGCTCCCCTTCTGCCCCACCTGAGAGGCGATATTAATGATCCGGCCAAATTTCTGCCCTATCATCACCGGAACCGCATATTTGCAGGTAAAATAATTGCTGGTCAAATCCACCGCAATCATGCGGTTCCATTCCTCGGTTGTAATATCCGTAAGAAGCTTAGGATTCGAAATCCCGGCGCAGTTAATCAGCACATCAATGCGGCCAAACCGCTCCACTGCCCTATCGATCAGCCGCCTTGCCACTGTCTCGTCCGAGATATCCCCCTCTTCCAGAACCACACTTACCCCAAGGCCCTCCAGCTCTTCCTGAAATGCCTTCATCCCATCCGCATCCTGCTTAAAATGATTCAGAACCAGATGCGAGCCCTCCCTGGCAAAAATTCTGGGAAATCCGCTGCTCATCCCATATCCGCAGCCAGCTCCCGTCATCACCGTAATTTTCCCTTCCAGTTTCTTCATGTGTAACCTCCCTTATCCATTTATTCTTTATAAGCAAGTCTATTTTGGGTACAAAAAATACACCTTCTTTAATATTCTCAAGAAAGAACTTATTATCCGGTGTATTTTATTGTGCTGTATCAATTACCGCTGCTTATTTAGTTTTTGATCCTGCCTCTTCCTTCTTAATGATATCCAGATAAGTATACATCGTATACTTGGAAATCCCCAAAAATGACTGGATCCGCTCTCCTGATTTCGTGATAAGGAATGCCCCCTTATCGTTTAAGTATTTCAAAAACTGAAGCTTCTCCTCCCGGTTCATCACACAGGCCGGCTTTCCTACCAGCTTCTGTCCCTCCTGCAGAAGGTATTCCAAAAGCTGGTTGACCTCCGTAACAAAGATCTCCTGCTTATCCGCTGAATTGATATCATATTGATTAATCTCCTTTAAATAATTCTCCAGCTTGATGCTCTCTGTAATATCCGTATTTACACAAAGACAGCCGATCAGGTTCCCGTCATCATCTTTAATGTACAAGGAGGAGGAGCGGAGCATCCGGTTATCCTTTAGCCGGGTAACATAATTAAACCGATTGCCATCCTTCACTGTCCCCTGCAAAACCTCCAATCCCAGATTACTCCCGGTTCCCCCCACCTTTCTCCCGGTCACATGACCATTGCGAATATCCACGATCGTAGTGGCATAATCCTTTTTCAGGTCATGGAGAACGATCTCCGTATGGGGGCCCATCTGCTGCTCCAGCATATCCATCAGCTGTATCAAAAACTCTTTTTCTTGTTTTATATCCTTCATCGTTTTCTTTCCTTTACTGGTTATAGGATACCATACTTTTTGTTATCCGTAAAGACTTTTTGTATTGTTTTTATATTTTTGTGATATTCATGATATTTTACTCATATTATATGTGCATATTTTACAATATTTTTATCTATTTTTTATTTTTAACAAACTTTTTGTTTGATTTTATTCCTATTTTTCCCTTTTCCTCCTTTCCTCTCCACCTTACAAAAAGTTAGGTCTCCTTATCCATTGTACAGAACATCCATAGAAACATCAATCTTTAAGATGATCGAAATAAAAATGGACCCTTTCCTTGTTACTGTTCACAGACAATGTCAGTTAGTTAAGAACTTTGAAAATCCAATAAACGGTCTGAACATAGGAATAAAGCGCCATTCGAGAATGAATCCTGGAACAAACGGCATAGAC
>CATOJE010000004.1 GCA_951800145.1 uncultured Lachnospiraceae bacterium
CTGCCCATAGGGGTATTCGCTCTGTTTGCAACGGTATGTATCGTAATCCTTACCAGACAGGGACCAGCACTGCTGAAAAAACTATAGACAAAAAACAGAGATAGAGCGACAGCCCTTTTTCGTCCTTGTCTTACCGCCACAAGCCGGACAGTGAATCCATAAGGATTTATTTTTCATTACATCACACTTTCTTGATACCAATTCCTACTCTGCGGCTTACGTCTGGTTTTAGAAATCAGTATACCTTATCCGTTTATGACAGTTCCTATTGTTCCGGCGTTCCTGACTGCAAAGCCATACGGGATTCTTTAACGGACAGTTTTTTGTGAAGATTCAAGGCCATAAAAACAGTGATAATGGCGGCCAGAGCATCAGCAATCGGCTGGGCGTAAATGACACCGTTTAATCCTAAAATCCTTGGCAGGAACCAGATAACCGGCACAAAGCAGATTCCCTGCCGGCAAGCGCCAAGAAAGCAGCCCTCTTTTGCCTTACCCATTACAAGAAGCAAGAAGGAGTACACGGTATAAAATCCAAAAAGGATAAAGGACAGACCATTTGCCCGTAATGCTGCCGCGCCAATCCGAATCATTTCGGTATCTCCTTTTGTAAACAATGCCATAATCTGTGATGGGAATATAGCGGCTATCAAACCAAAAACCACACAGAATATGGTTGACCACAGAACAGAGGTTTTAATCGCTTCATACAAGCGGTCAAACTTTTTTGCCCCGTAGCTGAATCCGGCGATTGGCTGGAATCCTTTCAGGAAACCAAAAACAATCAAAGTTCCCATAGACATAATTTTTGTAAGCGGCCCCATGGCGGCAAGGGCGGAGCCCCCATATTCTTTCGCCCCATTGTTTATCATACTGATTGACATACTGGTCAGAACCTGAAAGAGCAAGGTGGGAATCCCTATTTTCAAAATTTCAGACATGATTTCCCTTGAAAAACAACAGTCTTTCATACGAAAATGAAATATGCTCTTTTTCCGGAAAATATAGCACAGGTAAACCACTGTGGAAATCACCTGGGAAATAGCGGTGGCAATGGCGGCGCCGGCAACTTCAAGATTCAGGACATAGATACAAATAGGGTCTAATATCACGTTCAGGACGGCACCGGCTGTCAACGCACACATGGCTGTCTTTGCGGCTCCCTCACTGGACACAATATTATTCATGGTGACATTGAAAACATTAAAAATGGAAAACGTGATGTAAATGCTGGTATAGGTAATCGCATAAGGCATAACGCTTTCCAATGCGCCTATCCGATTCAATATGGGTTTCAGAAATATGACGGAGCCTATAATGACAATCACCCCAATCAATACGCTACTGTATAAAGCTGTACTGGCTACCTTATCAGCGGTATCTTTATCCCCTCGCCCCAACAGCCTGGAAAGATATGCCGCCGCCCCGTTCCCAAAAAGCAGCCCCAAGCCAACAACAATCTGCCCTAAAGGAAAAGCTACCGTAACCGCCCCCATCGGATCCGTACCTAATCCACCGACAAAATAGGTATCTGCCAGATTATAAAGTGCGTTAATCAGCATACCTATCATGGTTGGCAGTCCCAGCGCCAAAAGAGCCTTTGGTATTGGCACAGCCCCCAGAAGTTCCATTTTCTTGCTTTGCTCGTTCATGTCGTTTTCTCCTTTCGCTCGATGAATGCTATTATTTATACTGCTATAAATTATAATAGTTGCGTAACAGAAAATATACTACTATAATTTATAGTATCTGTCAAGTATTAAAGGAGAACAAATATGGCCACAATCGACCTAATTGTACTGGGAATTTTAAAACGGGAATCTTTAAGCGCCTACGATATTCAAAAACTGGTTGAGTACCGTAACATATCCAAATGGGTAAAAATCAGCACTCCCTCAATTTATAAAAAAGTCCTTCAGCTGGAAGAAAAAGGATTCATCAAAAGCCGTATTGAGAAAGAGGGAAAAATGCCGGAAAAAGCCGTCTATTCATTAACCCGGCAGGGAGAGCTGGAATTTGAAAAACTTATGCAGGAAATTGCCGCAAAGTCCATTAACATTTATCTGGATTTTAATGCTGTGATTGTAAACCTGGACAGCCTCTCACAAGAAAAGCAGAATGTATGTCTGGAAAATATTGAGAACAACATCAAGCAATTAAAATCCTATCTGGAAGAAAACTTTCTTGCGAAGGAAGATATGCCGGACATTCCTGAAAACGGAATGGCAGTCCTTGAGCAGCAGCTTATTCTTGCCAGGGCAATCGAAACATGGATTTCTTCGCTGAAGAAAAATGACGGTAATTCTGGCCTGGATAATACAGAAACATGATTCTATCAGCGCCAGACAAAGAGAGGCAGAAGGATATCCATACGCTCATTGGCGGCCTCGTCAATCTCCAACAAATGGGGATAGAGTTTTTCCGTCAGGAGCAGGCTGATATACAGTCCTTTCCGGTGTTCTTTCAGATAGCCCGTTTTTATCAAGAGCGGGCTTCATGGTAAACTCGTCATGCTCAAAGGTTAAGTACTGCTCGGCAGCTCCATAATCGGTATTTTTAGAGCTGATATGCAAAAGAATTCCTTATGGCTATCCTTATGTTGATAATTCGTTAGGAGAGTTTCCTGATGATAAAAATTTTTAAAAGTTAATACCTTGGCAGGAATATTCCCCCTTCAATACCTGTGCAAGTGCACGAATGCTGATAAAAAAAGAGGTGCAAAATGATTATAAGTGTTAGCCGAAGAACAGATATTCCAACATATTATTCAGAGTGGTTTTTTAATCGAATTAAGGAAGGGTATGTTTTAGTAAGAAATCCTATGAATATACATCAAATTGGGAAAATAAGTCTGGATCCAGATGTTGTCGATGGGATTGTGTTTTGGACTAAAAATCCGGTTCCAATGATCAATCGGATTTGTGAGTTAGAAAGGTACAATTATTATTTTCAGTTTACACTTAATTCATATAATAAAGATGTGGAACCTAATATTCCATCAAAAAATAAAATAATTATTCCAGCATTTCAGCAACTTTCTAAAATGATTGGAAAAGATAGAGTTATTTGGCGGTATGACCCGATATTTTTTAATGAAACTTATACGATGGAGTACCATTGCAAATATTTTCGTGTATTAGCGGCAAAACTTGCTAATTATACAGAAAAATGTACGGTGAGTTTTCTTGATTTTTATAAAAATACATCTCGTAATATACAACCATTAAAAATACAAAAAGAAACCAGGGAACAGCAATTAGAAATCATGCAAAGATTTTCAGAAATTGCCAAAGAATATGACATATACATAGACACTTGTGCAGAAGAAATGAATTTTGATCAGTTTGGGATAGCCCATGCACATTGCATTGATAGGGAACGTTTTGAACATATTGGGCACTATAAGCTTACGGTAGAAAAAGATGCAAATCAACGAACAGAATGTGGTTGCATAGCAAGTATAGATATTGGAACATATAATACTTGTAAAAATGGCTGTTTATATTGTTATGCTAACTATAGTCATAATACTGCTATAAAAAATACACAAAATCATAATTCCCAATCGCCACTCCTTTTTGGAGAAGTTGGAATTGATGATATCATTAAAGAGCGAAAGATGAAATCATGTAAAGAATGCCAATTAACATTATTTGATTTATGATTAAGGGGAAAACATACGTGGATTGATTTTTTAAATATATAATATCATTCTTTTGTTTATGAGACCGGAGCCACCAATATTCTTAACAGCTCCGGTCTCATAGGATCACAGATTCTGCCGGATGCTCCGGGTAATGCTCCCCATAGCCACGCCCCGTTCTTCATCAATCCGGGTGGCGGCAAAGCTCACATCATCCTTCTTGCCGGGAGTCCGGTAGTCATAGCAGGAGTGGGCTGCAGACGGCCTCTGCGAGTGCTTTTCCCTGCCGGCTAAGGGGACTGCGGAAGATATGCCGGAAAAAGCGCAGGAGCTGGCGGAGGTTCTGGAAAGCAGAGCCCCTGCGGATGTCGGCGTTTCCAAAATTTCCGTTTTTCCCGCGCTGTACCCTGGAGAAGATCCGGAATATGAGGACGAGGCATACAAAGGATACTGCACCTGGGGGGATAACGCAGGCATTTCCATCGTATACTGGCAGGATAACTAAGGGGGCCGTCATATGTCAAACGATTACAATACATCTCACAATGAGAATATCAAAGGGACAATGTAGTTGTTACTTTCTATTTCGATAAAAGGCGATACTGCTAAGGGAAAATAGAAACGGAATAATGGCATACCCTGCATTTACCTGTCCTTTGTTATATAAAACATACCCTGCGCCAATGAAAGTTAAAATAGTAAATATAATGCTTAATACCAAAGCAGTTTTTTTCATGGTATCCTCTCTTTCAATCCCAATTTGTTATTGCGTTCAGTTTAGCACATTTATAGAACATCTACAAGATTCCGTGTATGAAAAAGCAAAAAGAATGAACTCTTGATGAGCGCGCAGGAACCGGTTTACCAGACACCATCATTCTGCCCTGTTTTTTGGCATTCAGGTATGGCCCAGGCCGCTTTCTCTTGACACTTCGTGCCAATTCACTTTGTACCCGCAGGGGGGGTCGATCCTTATTGCCCATTTTAGATAAAAAACCTAAAAAATCCTGTGAAAGACAGCGTGGTCAAAGGGGAATATCTGGCAAGGTGACGTGCAAGCACGTCTACTTGACTCATTACTCGCGGGAATAAAGAACCTATTTTTGTTGTCAGCCATGGTGGGTTATGGTAAAATGACATCATCCGATGTACTCAGACAGTTTTCTGATGCCCTGGCTTTGGCGGAGTCTTTGCGTAAGTACAAATTAAGCGTCAATTCCGGTGGAATGGATTCCCTGCAGGATTGGCATAGAAGCCTATGATACAGAGCAGATGGAAAAGATAAAAATACCGGATAGTTAATGATGGTGGACGAATAAACAAATCGAGAGTTGAGGAGGGTAAAGAATGAAGCGAGAATTAGGAATCGCAAGGTGTGGGCTTGCTTGCTGCTTATGTTCAGAAAATGGAAAATGCAATGGCTGCTATTCGGATAATTGTCCTGACTACGCCCAATGCGAAAACAGAGGATGCTCCATGGAGAAGGAGCTTCCAGGCTGTTATGCTTGTGAAATGGATTGTAAAAGAGCATTATTGAACAAAATCAAGCCATATGGATTTACACTATTTATAAAAAGATATGGGGTAGAAAGCCTTCTTGACTGTCTTGAAGAAAATGAAAAAAGAGGAATCCTATATCATCGTAAAGGAATTATTGGCGATTATGATGATTTTGACGATGTGGAAAAGCTGATAGAATTTATTAAGACAGGGAAACGCTAAATTAGGATTTTTAGGAGGTACATAACCATGAGAAATATGATTGCATACTGTGGGCTGGATTGCGAGAAATGTGATGCATATCTTGCAACAATCAATGATGATCAGGCGTTACGTGAGAAAACTGCAAAACTATGGGCCAAGTTAAATAATGCCCCTATTCTGCCTGAACATATCAACTGTGAGGGCTGCCGTGTTGATGGGATTAAAACGGTATACTGCGATAGCCTTTGCAGTATTCGCCAATGTGCATTGAAAAAAGATGTGGAGACATGTGGTGACTGCCCAGACATGGAAATATGCCAGACAGTTGGAATGATCATCTCAAATACCCCAGACGCCCTAAAAAATCTGAGGGGATAGACGGTATGTCAGTTTGACAATTCACAGCCTGTAAGAACTTTACGCAACACCTTATGTGCGATATGTAAATGCCTATTACGAAAATGGTTCATTTTATATCATTACTCATGCGCTCTCAAACAAAATGATTACCCCGCCGCCTGTTGAAAATGTTTTCAATCCACTTGCAAGCAAACATTCGCTTTCACAGCGCTTGACACCTATATCCGTCAGTCGGATTTAAGAAGCTGGTCATGGGAGGATATGCAACCTACAAATTAGTAGGTTTACAGATTGCAAACCGGGAAAATAATTACTTGCTGTAATTGAGGCAGGGAGCAACACTGGGGCAAATAGAATCCGGCTCACATGAAAGCTGAATAACCGCCGCTAAATTAAACGGTACACATAAACAGGAAGCCAAAAAAGGCTTCCATGACAGTACTGGGGGGCAGCTTATATCCTTTTTGATCCAGTTTTTGGAAAGAAAATACTATGATGCGAAAGAGTTGCCAGCCAGTATGGTTTATGGTAAAATGACGCTATCTGATTAAAGGATGTGGAAGGAATTATGCACTATATTGTATTTGACTTAGAGTGGAATCAAAGCCCCAAGGGAAAGGAAGGGGCGGTGGATCATTTTCCATTTGAGATTATAGAAATAGGCGCTGTAAAGCTGGATGAGAACCGGCATCCGGTGGGGGAGTTCAGGCAGCTGATTTCCCCTACCGTATATAAACAGCTGCATTTTAAAATATCAGAGGTTACTCATCTGGATATTGAGACGCTGCGGCGGGAAGGCGTACCCTTCGAAACCGGAATGAACCGGTTTTTATCGTGGTGCGGAGAGGAGTACCGGTTTGTCACATGGGGCTCTATGGATTTAACCGAGCTCCAGAGGAACATGGTATATTATGGGCTGGAGATTCCGTTTCCCATGCCTTTATTGTATTACGATCTTCAGAAGCTTTACAGCCTGCAGTATGGAGACGGGAAGGAAAAGCTGTCTCTGGATCAGGCAGTGGAGCAGCTGCAGATTCCAGTTGATGAGGAGAAGCCCTTTCACCATGCGCAGGATGATGCGTACTATACCGGGCAGATCATGGAAAGGATGGAATTTGAGCCGGTCAAGGAATTTCTTTCTATGGATTACTACCGGCTTCCCCAAAGGGATGAGGAGGAGGTTACCCTGGCCTTCCCGAATTATACGAAATTTGTATCCAAAGAGTTTGAGGTAAAGGAGGAGGCGCTGTCCAACAAAAGGGTCAGCGATGTGATCTGCTGCTGCTGCCACCGGATGCTCCGGAAAAAGATCCGATGGTTTGCCTTGAACCCAAAGCTTTATGTCTGCCTGGCTGTTTGCCCGGAGCATGGACTGATCCGAAGCAAAATCCGGATTAAAAGGTCAGAGTCCGGTGGGGTTTTTGCTGTCCGCACCTCGAAGCTTGCAGACGAGGCGGAGGCACAAAGCATTGCGGAGAAGCGGAATGAGGTAAAGCAGAGAAGAACCGTAAAGAATCGGGAGAAAAGGCACAGAGCCGGGAAAGCAGAGGGCCCAAAGGCCAGGCGGGGAAAGCATATGGCAAGGAAGGCAGAGGAGCACGACCGATAAAAAAACTCGGATTGAGAGAAAATCCGGGTTTTTTTCGTATGCATATGTTCCCCTACGGCTGGCTTTCCCGCATTCGATAGCCCACTCCGATTTCCGTAAAAATGTAATTAGGCTCTGCTGGATTTTTTTCCAGCTTTCGCCGGATGTGCGCCATATTCACCCGGAGGATCTGATTGTTATTATTATCAGCGTAAGGCCCCCAGATGTGATTGATTATATAGTCATAGGTGAGTACACGGCCGCCGTTTTTAGCCAGAAGGGAGACGAGCTTATATTCGATTTGCGTCAGATGAATTTCCTCCCCCTTCAGAGTTACCAGGCGTTTCGAAAAGTCGATGGTCAGGTCTTCATAGGTATAAACAGGCTCTGAGGCAGAAGAATTGCCTCCTGCATGGTGGCGGCGCAGCGCAGTCCGGATCCTGGCCAGAAGCTCTGAGGTTCCGAATGGCTTTGTGAGATAGTCATCGCATCCGCTGTCTAAAGCCAGCACCTTTTCCTGCTCCTGGGTCCTGGCGGAAATCACAATGATGGGAATCATGGACCAGCTGCGGATCTGCTTGATGATATCGATTCCGTCAATATCAGGAAGCCCCAGATCTAAGAGAACCAGATCTGGAAAGCAGGAGGTGACAAAGGACAAGCCCTCCTGTCCAGTGGAGGCAGTAATCACCTTGTAATGATTGGAAATTAAAGTGGTCTCGATAAAGTTACAGATACTTTTTTCATCTTCAATAATGATGATGGTTGATTTCAGACTCATGGGAATCCTCCTCCTTCAGGGGCAGGCTGCATGTAAATTCTGCTCCGTTTTCGTGGTTTGATACATAAATCTCGCCGCCGTGGGCGGCCATAATGGTTCTGCATATGGTAAGGCCGATCCCCATGCCTTTTCGGGAATCTCCACTTTGATTCGGGGTGGAGGGGCTGCCGTCGAAAATTGTGGCAAGCTTTTCCTCTGGTATCCCGGGGCCAAAATCTCTTACATGAATATAAGCACAGGCTTCATCGGCAGCAAGGATGATCTGAATGGGCTCCTGGGAATTTCCGTGATAGTAGGCATTTTCCATTAGATTCATTAAGACCTGCTCGATGAGAATGGCATCTACCTGGATCATGATGTAATCCTCCGGGATCTGCACCTGAACTACTGCACTGGGAATTCGGCTTCGGAACCGGATAACCGCTTCGGAAATAATCTCCTCCAGTAGCTCCGGAGAGGTATGGATGGGAACATCATTTGTCCGGATTCGGGTGATGGTGAGAAGGTTTTCAACCATATTCAAAAGCCAGTTGGCATCGCTGTAAATATTTTCGATTAAGCGGTTTTGCTCTTTCCTGGTGAGGGTATTCTCTGTATCTAAAAAGGTGCTGCAGGTTCCGATAATACCAGCCAGAGGCGTTCTTAAGTCATGAGAAACAGCCCGGAGAAGATTTGCCCGCATCGCTTCCTTTTCTGCTTCCATCAACAGCTTTTCCCGCTCCTGGATGATTTGATTCTTTTGCTTTAAGTGAGAGGTTAAGGTGCTGGTAATGCTGGAGATGATTATCATCCCGGTAAAGGTAACTGGATAGCCGTCCATAGTAAAGTTAATCTGCATAAAGGGATAAGTAAATACATAATTGACACAGATTACGCCGATAAAGGCGGCAATGATTCCCGGGGCGTAGCCAGTAGTATTACGGGCAATTAATACCACTGCCAAGATGTAAATAATGGCTACACTGGTAGTATTTTTTCCCAGATAAAAAAATAAAATTGCGATCAAAGTAAAGACTGCTAAGAGCGCAATGGTGACCACTGTATTTTGGATTAGCATGCGGTGCGACATCATCCGACAAAACCTCCCATCTTATTTTGATTATAACGAAAAAAAGGGAAAAGGCCAAGTAAGGGGCTGTTAATCTTTCGTTATAAAAAGCCCTCCTAAATCAGGAAGGCCGTTTATTATGGCGTTTATTTCTGGAAGCCCGGTAGGAAGAGCGCTTCCGCTCCTGGATAACCAGATCAAATTCGGACGGGGTAAGGCCGATATCGTTAAGTCTTTGCTTTCTTCGTTCCCGAAGAAAATATAGCTCCGCCTCTGCCCTGCGCTCCATATGGATTCGAATGACTACCACAGCGGTGATAATGCCGGCGAATACAATAGTTAGGGCAAAAATAACCCATACAGCAGAGGAGATTTTTAAGGAGAACCAGCCAGGCTCTTGGTGGGAGGGCAGATCGGAGTGGCCGGCAGGAACTTGTCCATCCTCAATCGCCTTCACGCTGGAGGCAGTATCTGTCTGGGCCTCCTCCTCTTCGGCATTCAGAGGCTTTGTAGTAGGCTCCGGGATGCCTATGGTTTCTGCGGCAGTGAGATTCGCCGCCGCTTCCATCCGAGATAATGAATTTTGATTATTTTTAAGCATCAGATAGGAGGAGCCAATATAGTGACCGGCATAATGATAAGAAATTTCAGCAATACTTCCCACAGGGGCATCCTCAGGAAGCTGATAGTTTAATACAGTTTCCGCCTCATGAAAATCCGCAGATTTTGGAAGGGTAAGGTAGCAATCCTCGTCCATAGAAAGAGAAGAGATCGGGCTGAGAGTGAGGCCGGAAATGGTCATATCATTATCCATGGATGTATAGGAATGATGGTAGTCTGATATAGGAACCGAGCGGAAATTGCGGAAGCCGAAATCAAGGAGGGTTTTTGTATCCTGGTAGTGGGTCTGATGGCCATTAAGGATGACGCAGATTAAAGTGGTGTCATCTCTTCTGGCGCAGGTAACCAGAGTATTTCCTGCAAGGGAGGTGTAGCCGGTTTTTCCTGCAAAGGCGCCCTCGTAATAATTGGAATTATTCCGCTTCAGCATTCCGTGGTGTGCATAAATCGTATTGTGGGGATCCTCAGGATCTGGATAATGCTTAATGGGGGCGTGGGTCCAGTATAGGGCGCCGTCAATTTCCAGGAAGGTTGGGTTTTCGATGGCAGCTTTGGTAATCAGCGCCATATCTCTGGCAGTGACATAATGATCCTCTCCATTTAGTCCGCTGGGATTGGCGAAATGGCTTCCAGTGCATCCTAACTCTGCCGCCTTCTGGTTCATTAACACAATAAATTCTTCAATGGAGCCAGAGCAGTGCTCTGCCAGTGCATTGGCACATTCATTGGCAGAGGCCAGCATCAGGCCATAAAGGCAGTCCCGGACCGTCAGCTCATCTCCCGGGAGGACGCCCATATTCGAGCTGCCTGCCTCCACATCATTTACAGCCCGTCTGGAAAAGGTGACCAGATCATCCAGATTACAGTTTTCGATGATGATCAGAGCAGTCAGTATCTTTGTAATACTGGCAGGATAATAGGGCTGATCTGCATTTTTTTCGTACAGAACCGTCCCGGAGGCGGCATCTATCAGGATCCCCCCATCTGCCTGAATTCCGGAAGATTCCGGCCAGGCAGGGGCGGCCATAGCAGGGACAGATATGAGGATAGAGAGAAGGCTGATGACAGCAAGCATGCGGAAAAGCCCCTTAGGTCTTCTTATCCTGCCTTTCCTTATAAATAAAAAGGAAACCGCTAAAACCGTCAGTGCCAGCACTCCGAAGAGAAGGATAATCCGCATCGCAGTATCCCGGAAAAAGCCTTCTGGTACAATGTTAATCAGCATATCCACTGAGGGATCCAGAATCCACAAATCATTATCAAAGAAAATATGGTGGAAAACAACAAAGTATTTTGAAAAGTTTGTGGATACAAGTAAGCCGATGGCCGCGGCAATACCGAAAAATAGGAGTGTGCCAAGGAAAACCGCTCTGGGCAGAATATCCGGGATGCTTCCCTTTGTAGCAGCAATGACAGCCAGGGACAGGAGGATAAACAGAATACAGAATCTTCTCAGCATAATTGCTGCCAGAAAGAGGCCCTGTACATCCTCCATATGGGCGATCTCTCTTTCAGAGAAAAACTCCCTGGTTTCTCCCTCCATGGTAGTCTGGACATGGAGATCCTCCCGATTTCCCTTTAGATAATCCATCATCTCATCCGTTACATCCAGAAGATCCTCCATGGTCATGGCAGGAAGGCTGTCCAGCACATGGTATTTTTCATATTGGTGTTGAAAATAACCAGGAGTCCAGTAGCATACTGCTTCCACAGATGTGATAAGGAGGGTAAACATCAGGCAGAAGGCAGATAGGATCCCCAAAAGCTTGTGAATTGATTGTTTCATATAAGGATTCCTCATTTCTTTCCCTAAAAGCTGGGATGTAACCATCATATAACAGAATGAAAGGAAATGCAAGGGTAAGAAATCCCCCAGAAATCTAAGATTTTGGGGGATAGATGAGTTTCCTGCTTTTATCCATTCTGCTTCATTTCCTTAATAACCTTCAGCCGGGTGAATTCCTCCCGCTCCTTTTCCTCCAGGGCATTGGAGATTTCCTTAGTCAGCGACTCAAAGGAGGGGATGGTAATGTTCTTTAATGCATTGGCCCGCTTCTGAGTCTTTTTGATACTGGATGCCAGGCGGTAAGCAGAATTTTCAATCATAGACAGCTTGATGGTCAGATCCTTTACCTTTTCGAATTTCATCCGGGCCTCATCCAGAGACTGGGTAGTCCCGCTGAAGGCATATGCAGGGATCAGGGGGGCCGGCTCATACTGTACCAGAGGGATTTCAGTACCCATAATACTCCTGGCCTTGATCTTTATGGTTTCCTCTAAAGGAACCGTCAGGCTTGCCTCCTGCACATAGCTGATTCCCATTTCGATATTAGCCTGCTGGAGGGATTGGTAAGCTTCTGTAAAGGTGGCATCGATTTCCGACTGGATATCCTTTGCCTGATCGATTAAGCCCATGAGCTCCCGGATAAGGATGTTCCGCTTTTTATCCATCAGCCCGTATCCAAGCTTTGCCAGGGACAGGGAATTTTTTGCCAGGATGAGATTTCCCTTGGTAGGAAATGTATTTGGATTCAAAGGGCCACCTCCTACTCCTCTTTTAATAAGCCTTCTTCCGTTACCGGAGAGGGTTTATAATACTGGTCTAACAGCTTGGTGTCGATCCGGTCCAGCTCTTCCCGCGGAAGCATTCCCAAAAGCTTCCAGCCGATATCCAGTGTTTTGATGATGGTGCGGTTATCGTGTGGATCCTGACCGACAAAATGCCGTTCAAATTCCTTTCCAAAGTTTAAATACATTTTGTCAATGGGGGACAGCTCATCCTCACCGATAACGGATGCCAGGGCCTTGGCATCTCCTACCTTGGCATAACAGGAGAAGAGCTGATTCGCCACGTCCTGATGATCCTCACGGGTGTAGCCCTTTCCGATGCCATCCTTCATCAGACGGGAAAGGGAGGGAAGTACACTGACCGGAGGATAAATCGACTGGCTGTGAAGCTCCCGGTCTAACACGATCTGCCCCTCTGTAATGTATCCGGTTAAATCCGGAATAGGGTGGGTGATATCGTCATTGGGCATGGTCAGGATGGGGATCTGAGTTACAGAACCAGGCCGGCCGGCCACGATCCCTGCCCGCTCATAGAGGGCGGCCAGCTCACTGTATAAGTATCCGGGGAAGCCCTTCCGGGAAGGGATCTCCCCCTTGGAGGAGGATACCTCCCGCATGGCCTCGGCAAAGGAGGTCATATCAGTCAGGATAACCAGGATATGCATGCCCTTCTCAAAAGCCAGATACTCGGCGGCTGTGAGGGCAACCTTTGGGGTGATCAGACGCTCCACCACCGGGTCATTAGCCAGGTTGATAAACATGGCTACATGGTCAGATACTCCGCTCTCCTCAAAGGTGCGGCGGAAGAAGTCCGCCACATCGTATTTCACGCCCATAGCAGCGAAAATAATGCCGAATTCCTCGTGGGAATCCTCTCCCAGGGAAGCCTGCTGCACAATCTGGGCGGCAAGCTGGTCGTGGGGAAGACCATTGCCGGAAAAGATGGGAAGCTTCTGCCCCCGGATTAAAGTGGTAAGCCCGTCGATGGAGGAGATACCAGTACAAATGTAGTTTCTTGGGTATTCCCGGGTAATTGGGTTCAGGGGCTTTCCATTCACATCCAGACGGATATCCGATGAGATTTCACCCAGGCCGTCGATGGGCTGGCCGATGCCATTAAAGGTGCGGCCCAGCATATCCACAGAAACAGGGATTTCCATGGGATGGCCTGTAAGACGGGTGTGGGTATTTCTAAGGGCCATTCCCTCGGTCCCCTCGAAAACCTGAATAATGGCTTTATCCTTATTAATTTCGATGATTCTTCCCATCTTCTTCTGAGAGCCATTTACGGTCATTTCCACGATTTCGTCATAAGAAGCATCCTGCAGCCCCTCCAGTACCACTAGGGGACCGTTGATGCTGCTTAAACCAAGATATTCAATCGCCATATTCCGCCTCCTTATGCATTGCGCGCTACCACATTATCGTAGAACTGGTCGATTTGATCCTTATAGTTATCAAATAAATCCAGACGGTCATTGGGAACATCGTATTTAATGGAGATAATCTTGTCAAAAATAGTATCCTCCTTTAATACGGACATAGGCATTCCCATGGAAATCAGAGAACGGGAACGCTTGTATAAATAGAGGATAACCTCCATCATCTTAAACTGCTTTTCCAGAGGAACACAGGTGTCATCCTTATGGAAGGCGTTCTGCTGCAAAAATCCGGTGCGGATCACCTTGGCCACCTCCAGAGTCAGCTTCTGATCATCCGGAAGCACATCCGCTCCGATGAGCTTTACGATTTCCATCAGGCTGCTTTCCTGGGTCAGGAGAGAAACCACCTGATTCCGATAGTCCATAAAGCGCTTATCTACATGATCTGTGTACCATGGGGCTAAATCAGTTAAGTACTCTGAGTAACTGGTCAGCCAGTTGATGGCCGGGAAATGTCTGGCATAGGCCAGAGATTTGTCCAGACCCCAGAAGCAGCGGACAAACCGCTTAGTGTTTTGGGTTACTGGCTCGGAAAAATCGCCTCCCTGGGGAGATACGGCGCCGATGATGGATACGGATCCTTCTGTGCCATTTAAATTCTGCATCATGCCGGCCCGCTCATAAAAGGCGGAGAGCCGGGAAGCCAGATAGGCCGGGAAGCCTTCCTCGGCGGGCATTTCCTCCAGACGGCCGGACAGCTCTCTCAGCGCTTCCGCCCAGCGGGAGGTAGAGTCTGCCATGATAGCCACATGATAGCCCATATCCCGGTAGTACTCGGCCAGAGTAAGGCCGGAATATAAGCTGGCCTCACGGGCCGCCACCGGCATGTTGGAAGTATTGGCGATGAGGGTGGTACGGTCTAACAGGGGATTTCCGCTTTTTGGGTCAATCAGCTGAGAGAATTCCTCCAGCACTTGGGTCATCTCGTTCCCACGTTCCCCGCAGCCGATATAGATGATGATGTCTGCGTCAGACCATTTGGCGATCTGATGCTGGGTCATGGTCTTGCCGGTTCCAAAGCCTCCCGGAACGGCTGCGGTGCCGCCCTTTGCCAGGGGAAAGAGGGTATCCAGTATCCTCTGTCCGGTAATTAGGGGCCTGGAGGCTGGAAAACGCTTTGATGTGGGTCTGGGAATCCGGATCGGCCATTTCTGGGTCATGGTGATGGACTCCTCGCTTCCGTCGCTTTTTTGCAGTGTGAGAAGGGTCTGGGAAATCGTATAATCACCGTCCTCAGCCACCTCCAGCACATAACCCTCCAGAGACGGGGGAATCATAATCTTGTGAACAATGGCCCTGGTTTCCTGAACCTGAGCTATGATGGCCCCCGGAAGAAGGTAGTCCCCCTTTTTCACCATCATGTGGGTACTCCATTTTTTCTCTGTGTCCAGGGAATTTACAGATACACCGCGGTTAATGTAGGGGCCGCCGGTCTTTGCGATCTCACTTAAGGGCCGCTGGATTCCATCAAAAATATTGCTTAGGATGCCAGGAGCCAGGGTAACCGATACCGGGGCGCCGCTGCCGTAAACCAGCTGTCCGGGCTTTATCCGGCTGGTCTCCTCATAAACCTGGATGATGGTCCGCTCCAGGGTCAGGCCGATGACCTCTCCCACCAGCCGCTCTTCCCCCACATAAACCATTTCGTTCATTTGAAATCCAGGATCGCCCTCCAGATAGATGACCGGGCCATTAATGCCGAAGATTACTCCGGTTTTCTTTGTGTCAGCCATGAGAAGCACCTCCTGTTTCGAATTGGAATGTCTGTTTTGCTTCCTGAAATTTATTATCAAAGGAATGGTCAATCAGTATATTCTTTGAGGGGATCACTGCCCGGATGCCGCCGCCAAAGGAATATTCGCTGATCTTAATGGTTACATTATTTAAGTAAGCCAGCTGGTTCACATGCCCCGAATCTGCCGGATCCATATAGAAAATCAGCTCATCGGTCCCTGCGAATTTTTTTGCAGATTTTATATAGGAGTCTAGGAGGCTGTGATACCCAGGGGTCTCCATAAAGCTGTCCAACAGATTTCTCACCTCGATAAAAAGCTTATCTTTTAATTCATTGTGATGGAGGCTTATATTTCTCTTTAGATTCATCTGCTCGATGGCCAGCTCCTTATTCAGCTCCCGCTGAATCTTTTCACTTTCTCCCTGAAGCTGCATCCTGGCCCGCCGCCTTGCATCGGCTTTATGCTCCTCCAGATCCTTTGTTAAAGCGGCTTTGTAGTCGTCAAAGATGCGGCCGCTTCTCGACCGGGCGTCCTCCATGCATATGGTAAAAAAGTGCTGTAACTTTTCGTCGGTTGTCAACCTTGTCACCTGCTTTCTATTATAGCTTTAATCCGATGGCTTCGTTTACATAGGAAGTAATAAAGTCCGGCTTGCGCCCGGTTCCGTGGCGGTCCGGTATTTCCACAATCAGGGGAAATTTCCGGTTCAGCTTTACCGGGTTGATGATTTCCGGGAATTCACGGCCGAATTTTTCCGTGAGAAGCAGAATGCCGATCTCTTTATCTGCCAGAGTTTTTTCAAGCGCTTCCTTTAGATCCCCGGATTCATGTACAACCAGGCCTTCCACCCCGGCCAGGCGCATACCCGTAAGGGTGTCGATATTGTCACTGATTAAATAGAGCTTCATAGCTTACAGCCTTCCGATAATCATAAAGGAGATGATCAGCCCGTAGAGGCATACACCTTCTGCCAGTCCGACGAAGATTAAGGATTTACCCAGAATGGAGCTGTCTTCACTGATGGCGCCTAGGGCTGCGGAGGCAGCAGCAGATACGGCGATGCCGCCGCCGATACAGGATAAGCCGGTGGAGATTGCCGCAGCCATGCAGATCATGCCTGCAGCGGGATTTGCCCCAGAGGCAGCCTCCTGGGCAGCGAACGCATTCCCTGTAAAGAAAAGGGCGCTGCAGGTCAGAAGCGTTCCGAAGAAGAGAAGGGTATTGACCGCCAGCGCAGTCTTATAGCGTCCTCTGGACCTTTCACCTGCTGCGAAGGAGCCAAAGGGAATCAGTATACTTAAGATTAATGCGAGAGATAATAATAATTTAACAGTCATGATAGACACTCCTTTTCTATAATTATGATTCAATATTTGACTTTTGATAGGGCTTAAAGGGCCTGCCGGTGCCACGATAAAAACGGCTAAACAGCTCATAGTACTCCAGGCGGAGTACCTGGATGCCTACAATCAGGCCTTCCATGCCGCAGACGAACAGATTGCCAAGCACCACCACCAGCCAGTTGGTATTCCCGCTTTCATAGCCGGCCAGCATCAGCACCACCTCCATCATGGCAGCATGGCTGACCGCAAATGCACCTACACGGACAAAAGAAACTGTGTTGGAAAAATAGCTTAGCATCACCTCAAACAGCTCGAAAAATCCCTGGACGATAAACATGCCGATACCGCTCTCCGGCTTGGGAGATTTTTTCTCCACCAGGGCGGTTAAGGGCTCTTTAAAGAATAAAAGGAGCAGGGGGATTCCAAACATTACTGCCATTAAGGCGGCAGCCGGCATAGGCCTTCCGGTCATAAAAAGTACAACAACCCCTATCAGAGACAGGTAGAAAACCAGCCCTGCGGCTCCATTGGTGTCAAACCAGGCTTTTTCCGTATCCCGGCTTTTAAAGCTGTTGATCATATTTAAAATCATTGTCAGGATGATGATACCCATTCCTAAGGCGATGGTAATCACAAAGACCGTATTTAATCTTCCGATAAAGGGAAGGGTGGTCATGGCCTTGCCTGGCCGCATCCACGCCGCTTCAATTATATCTTCAAACCCGAAGATACTTCCAAATAGAAAGCCGAAAATGGTGGAAAAGAAGCCGCAGCAGCTGACAATGGCTGCCAGGCTCAGCTTCCTTGTACGGTACAGGAGGAAGCCCCCGATCATCAGGCATAAGCCCTGCCCCACATCTCCGAACATAAAGCCAAAGAGGAAGGAATAAGTAAGCCCGATTAATATCGTTGGATCAAACTCACCGTATTCTGGAAGCCCGTACATTTGGATAAACATCTCAAAGGGTCGAAACAGCGCCGGGTTTTTCAGCTTCGTGGGAGCCTTGCTGGCAATGCTTTTGTGGCTTTCCTCAATGATTAAGAATAACTCCGGATCCTGCTCCAAATCCTTCTTCAGGCGAAGGGCATCTGATTGGCTCATCCATCCGCAGAGAATAAAAAAGGTATTATCGTCATGGCTGGTACAGGCCGCAAGCTTGCGGACATTAAAATTCTGAGAATAGGTTTCCAGCCTCAAGTAAGCTGCAGACAGCGCACCTTCCTGCCGCTTTAAAGTATCCTGGGTCTGTGACAGGAGCTGCTGGATGGAGCTCTGAATCGAGGCGATTTTTTGATCCAGGTCGTGGGATACTTCCTTTGGAGTGCCCACCACCGAATCCGGAAGGATAAACCGTTCAAAGTGCATGGAATTATATACGGCATCTACCTTTTCGGCAACCGGGGCAGGGACAAAATATACCAGCCACACGTATTCTTCATCCTCTCTGCACAGATAAAAAATAGTGTCCAGGGTGTCATAGACGAAGGATTCAAATTTCTTAAAATACTCCTTTGTAATTCGTCCGAACCGGTATTTAATGCATCGGAACTGGAGTATTCGGGAAAGATCGTAATTTAACCCGGTAAAGGGGGCAACCTGATTCCGAAATTGGTTCAGATTTTCCAGCTCATTTTCCAGCTGCGCCTTCCGATCATTTAACTGGGACAGCTCCTGATCCAGGGATCGGATGGTTTCCGACGCTTCCTGAACCGTGAGAGAGCCTTGGGACTGGGGAGCGGCTTCGCCAAAGCAGAGCCGGACCAGCTCCTTTGCTTTTTGGTAGTCCTCCAGGTATGGATTTGTCTCCGTAAATGGCCGCAAATCCTTTACATTGTGAAGCTCTGACAAAGTATTTTCCAGATGGATGGGATATTTGGAAAGATACTCCTCTGCAACCCGGTCGATCTGTGATTTTGGCCCTGTCAGGTTTAAAAATTTCATTGTTTCAATCACAAATGGCAGCCTCCTTTGCTACGCATTCATTACAGAGGAGAGGATTTTCTCCGGCTCCAGCCCATAGCGAATGCTTTCTATAATATGGATAATCCGGGTAATTTCCAGCTCCTTAAAATAAAGATAGGAATTAACCGTGGCGATGGAATAAGGATCCCGCCTTTCTGTCAGCTTGTGAATCCGATCAAGCACTTGCTCTGTCAAAGCTTCCGGATCCGGCTTCCAGTTGGCAGACATAAGATTCCGATTACCATAGTAGGTAGTACTTAAAAGATTATAAAATTTTTCTACAGAGCCGGCGCTGGCCAGAGCGGAAACCTGCTCTGCCTTCAAACGATGAAAGATAGGGATCAATAATGCGCAGATCTCCGAGGGGGCCATGTGATAATATTGAATACAGCGGTATATCCACTGAAGGTTCAGCATATCCAAGCGCTCCCCAAAGCATTGGGTTAAGGCTTCCCGCTCCTGACGCTTTAATTTCTTGTCCTTGATTTTCCACATGGTATGAAAATAAATCATATCCAGGCTCATCTCATAATCAAACAGGGTAATGCCTTCCTGGCGGTTTAACCGGGTAAGCGCAGCATAATAGGGAGAGCCGGCCAGGCTTTCAGTAAATTCCTCCAGGCCCTTTGCTGTAGAAAGCTTGATGAAATCCAGCTTGGAGTGGCGTTCAAAAAAATCCTGGAACAGAGCCAGATTTAAATCCACAGGTACCTGCCGGATTACGCCCCTCAGGCAGCGCTTTAGGGCAGAGATCTCATAATGCATAAAGTAGAGATCCAAAAACTTCCGCTGAGGCAGAGTTGAAAAGCGGTAAAGCTTGGAGAAATCATGATACTTAGACTGAAGAAGAAGCTCTTCGATCTGGGAACGGTGCAGCTGGCTTTCATCCGTACCGGAAAGAAAAGGGCCATAGGCAGGAAGTCTTCTCAAGTAATCTACGGCTCCGGGCACAGAATCCAGGGAGGCCAGCTCCCGATACTGGAAGCTTTTAATCAGCCGGCGTTTCATAGCACGGACCTTTGTGGTCAGGCCGCTGTAGGTTAACAAGCCTTCCATGGTATCACTCCTTTATGATTTGGTCGAATATACTGGCTGCAAGCGCATTATGACAGGTTTGATAAACATTATCCAAAAGGGAGAGGGTCTGTGCTGCTTCGTTTCGCTGTTCCTTCAGCTTTTCCTCCAAATCCAATTTCATTTCTTGGCGCAGCTGTTGGATATGGTGATCTGTCTCTTTTTCCAGATCTCGGTCGAATTCCGCCCGCTCCTTTTTAATCTTTTCTGCAATGCCGGATTTTTTTTCGTCCATGCCATTAATTACAGAAGATGCGGCGGCTTCGATCTCAGATATTTTGTTAATCAGATGTTCCATGGCAGTCCTCCTTTTGTTACGATTCACACGCGGTACAGTCGTTTTTTTTCCCTGATTTGTGTGTTAAATCCACGAATTATCATACTACAAAGACAGGAAAAAAAGCCACGGCAGAAATCACAAGAAATTTTATTAAAATGGAGAAATATTGGTCGTAATCTACAACAAAAAAGGGATGTTAAAACTTTGTAAAAAAACGCCGGCACAGATGGCCGGCGCAAAGCATTCCAACAGGTTATTGTGTAATGTAAGCAGTGGCAACATAGGCGTCTTGCCCCTCATAATTGATAATTGTCCACTGTGAATCATAGATGCCAGTTACAGTAACCTCAGTGCCTGGCCCAAGCTGCACAAGGATTCGGGCGTCCGTGGAGGGTTCCTTGCGAACATTCAGCGTGGAGGTGGTTCGGTAAACCGCTGTGGAGGAGGTTTCCGGAGGAAGGGTCTCCGTTTCCGGAGGCGTGGTCTCAGGAATATCCACAGAGGAGGGCTCGGTTACAGACTCTATGGGGGCGCTGGTTTCCGGCATGGTTTCCTTTTCCTTATCTTTATCCGGAAGAATGGCGCGGATAATGAAAATCAGCAGAATCACACAGATCACTGGAACCAGAATCCGAAGAAAATCCTCCACCGGGGACTTCCGCCGCTTCCTTCTCCGGTTCCCGCCAGAGGGCCTTCCTGATTTAGGCCTGGGCGGGGGGGATGCAGGGGGCCTGCGGCGCTTTTGCATATATTCATTGGCAAAGGAGTAGGCCTCCTGAGTCAGAAGCTGACAGGTTAAACTGGCATCGGAAGGGCTGTCATTCCCTTCATGGACTGCTTTATTCCCTAAAATTCGGATTTTGTGATAATTATCTCTGGTTGCCCGGGTGATCCACTGTCCCTCAAAAAGCTGGTCAATCAAATCCGAAAGATCCCCATCCAGAATACAGGCCCTCTCGCCCATGGTTTTAATCATGTACTCTAATGTTTGCCGGGCTTTTACCATAGCCAGGTTATATTGTCTTTGGCCAATCAGCCGTTCAGTTTCTTTTACACCCTGCTGGATTTTTTGCCAGGTGCTTGCAATGTCCGCCATAACAGGCCCTCCTTATGCGTTCATTTTCCGACTATATATTCCCTATTATACATAATATCGACAAAATGTGCACCTGGTTTTATATATGTTTTTCTGAATATTGCAAAGTTTTCTCAGGAATGCTATAATTTTTGGCATAAATTAGGGATAAAATCCAGAAATGCGGCCTGAGAATGGAGGAATTTCACGATGAGACTGCGCCATATACCAGGAGCAGAAGAAAAAATCGCAGAGAGCCCCTTTGTGGTGCAGGAGCCCCGGATGGAGAAGGGGCTATGGGGGAAGCGATTCAGGAATAAGAACCCCATCGAGATCGAGGTGGGTATGGGGAAGGGCAGATTTATTATGGAGTTAGCCCGGAGGCATCCGGAACGGAATTTTATCGGGATTGAACGTTACTCCAGCGTTTTGCTGAGAGGCCTGGAAAAGAGAGAGCAGCTGGAATTATCGAATATTTGGTTTCTGTGCATCGACGCTAAGGACTTGTGCGAGTTTTTTGCACCAGGAGAGGTATCCAGGATTTATCTGAATTTCTCAGACCCGTGGCCAAAGGATCGCCACGCCAAGCGGCGCCTTACCTCAGCTGAATTTATGAAGGTTTATGAACAGATTTTAAAGCCCGGGGGAAGCTTAGAGTTTAAGACGGATAACCGGGGACTGTTCGAATATTCCATGGAATCTATCCCCTCTTCCGGATGGAGAATTCAGGAATTCACCTATGACCTCCATCATTCTGCTATGGCAGAGGGGAATGTAATGACTGAATATGAGGAGAAATTTGCCGAAAAGGGGAACCCTATCTGTAAACTGACGGCGGTTCCGCAAAATTTACTTCAAAATTCTGAAAAACGCTCATAAAATAGAAAAAAGATAACAGGCGGATAGAGAATGAGTGTTTCGGATAAAATAAAAAAGAATCTGAGCAAGAAGCTGAATGGAAACCAGGATCTGAATCGGGAAGTGCTCCGATGGAAGAAATCATTGCTGGAGATAAACCATCTGCTGAACGGCGGAGGAGAGAAAAAGAAAGAAACTAAGGACTGAGGAGGGAAAACGATGGTAGAGAAAATTACCGGCGAAAATTTTGATGAGAAGGTGCTGAAGGCCGAAGGCCCGGTTTTAGTGGACTTTTATGCAGACTGGTGCGGCCCCTGTAAGATGTTGGCGCCGGTGGTGGAAGCTGCGGCAGAGGAGTTCTCAGGAAGACTTACCGTAGGAAAGCTGAATATCGATGAAAATGCTCCCATGGCAGACCGGTATGGGGTGATGAGCATCCCCACCTTAATCTTTTTTAAAGACGGGAAGGAGGAGAACCGCTTGGTAGGCCTCCAGTCAAGGGAAGGGATTCACAGAGTAATTCAGACAATTTTGTAAGAGAAAGTGACGGAAATTTGTAATAATTGCAATAACATGAAAAATTTTATAAAAAGGGGTTGACTTTTTCAACCCCTTGCTGTAGAATAGCAGATGTTCCGGTCGAAACATAGTAACAGCCGGGAAGAAAAGCGCCTTTAGCTCAGTTGGTAGAGCAGTAGACTCTTAATCTATTTGTCCAGGGTTCGAGTCCCTGAAGGCGCAGCAAAAAGTTCCGATCTTGCAGAGATTAGCTGCGGGGTTGGGGCTTTTTTTGTTTTGAAAAGCAATTTGAAAATATATGAATAGGCGCAGATTTCTCTGCGCCTTATTCTTGCGGTTCCCGATTGCTATTTTACGATTATTAGAACGAATTATCCGAAGATTCTCCAGGCACAGATAAAGTTATTCGCCCACCAGGAGCCAAGGGCATGATGGATAACCCGTCCGTTGGAGGAGGAGGCGTCAATTACCGTTCCGCCGCCGGCGGCGATTCCCACATGTCCGGTTACAACCACAATATCTCCTGCCTGAATGTCAGAGAAGTTATTAATCCGGGTATAACGTCCTACATTCCTCCATCCGGAGGAGGTGATGTAGCTTTGGCTGACACCTACCTGGTTGAGGCACCAGTAAACAAAACCGGAGCAGTCAAAGGAATTTGGTCCCTTGGCGCCCCATACATAGGGACACCCCAGCTTTGACTGGGCTACAGCGATGAGGGAGCCTACGCCTCCTGACATGTGCACTGTGCCAGCTGCAGAGCCACCGGATGAGGATCCGCCAGAGGAGGAGCCGGCAGAGCTGCCGCCGGATGAGGAGCCGCCGGAAGAAGGCCTGGAGCTGCTTCCGCCCGAGGTGGTCCGACTGGAATTAGCAGGCGCTTTCTTTACATCATCCCCGGTAAGCTTTGCCATAGTCATGGCTCCAACCGTACCGTCGGAGGAAAGGCCATTTTGAGTCTGGAAGGACTTTACCGCCTTTTCGGTAACCTCGCCAAAATAGCCGGTAACATTGGCAGAATTTAAATATCCGTATTTGCTTAATAATTTCTGTATGTTGGAGACGGTATTTCCTTCATCGCCCAGACGCAGACCCATGGGCTTTGCCTCCGAGCTGTTTAAGACCATCCTGGTGCCGGGGCCTAAGTAGCCGTCTACGATCTGGTCATTCCGGGCCTGGAACTGCTTTACTGCCTCCACCGTATCTTCTCCGTAGGCGCCGTCGGGATCCGAGAGAAGGTAGCCTAGGATTTTTAAACGCTGCTGGCTGGCCAGCACCACATCGCTCTTTTCACCCAGGGCCAGAAAGTTTGCTTTGATTTCATCTGAGTAAAGCAGCTCTAAGGTTTGCTGGCCCACCTTTCCATCCTGGCTCAGGCCATTGACCTCCTGAAGCTTTAAGATGGCGGCTTCTGTGGAGTCCCCGAACATGCCGGTTAATAAGTCCTCAGAGGCCAGATAGCCCAGATCGTAAAGGCGGCTTTGAATCCGGCTGATGTCATCGCCCTCGTCGCCCTTTTGGGCAGCGTAATGCTTGGCGTCCGGGGACATAATCGCCTCATAGGTAGAGCCTCCTACGATACCGTCCTGGGCCAGATCATTCTGCCGCTGAAAGATCTTAACTGCGCGCTCGGTCTGGGTGCCGAAATATTCTGTAGGTTCATCATAGTCCATAAATCCCAGGTTCATCAGCTGTTCCTGTAATTGGTATACCACAGGATGGCTTTCCCCTACCCGCAAAAACTCCGGCATGGGAACAGCCTCCGGCACAGTAACCTGAAGCTCCGGCAGGATTTGCCCTCTGGGGCTTAAAGGGGGAATGGTCTCCGGCGCTGTGGTAACCACGATTTCCAGAGGGGCCTCCTCTGTGGAGGCTTGCGCTTCCTCGGACGAGGGGAGGGACTGGGAGGTGGGAGCCGGTTTCTGACAGCCAGTGGTGAGAATCCCGCAGAGGGCGGCGGCCATAGCGAGACGGTGAAATCGGATCGATCTATTCTTATGTGTGGTGAGCTTCATAAAAAATGTCCTTTCTTTTGTTTGCGTCTTATTCTAGCATATCTTGAGGCGGATTTCCACTATTTGTGTCCTTTTTCACCGGGAATGTTACATAAACCTTAAATAAATCTCCGTCAATCACTATTTCAAAGGTTCCATTTTGAAGCTGAGTCAGGCTCTGGGCAATGGAAAGCCCCAGGCCGCTGCCCTCTGTGGCGCGGGACACGTCCCCGCGGACAAAGCGTTCCGTCAGCTCGCTGCTTGAGATATTTAAAGGGTGCTCTGAGATATTCTTAATGGTAAAAATTACCACATCCTGCTTTGGGGTAATGTCAACATAAATTCTGCTGTGCTCCATGGCATATTTAAAGGCGTTGTTGTACAGGTTTTCCAGAACCCGCCAGAGGCGCCGGCCGTCCGCTTCGATCAGGATAGGGAAGGAAGGAAGGCGGCTGATAAGCTCCAGGTGCCTGAGGGCGAACTTCTCTTCAAATTCTCCATTGGTCTGGTTAATCAGCTCAACAAAGTCAATATCCGAGATCTCCAGCTTTAAATTTCCGGAGCTGGCCTTGGAGGCTTCCACCAGATCCTCCGTTAAGGTTTTCAGGCGCTGGGATTTCTGCTCCAGAATCTCCAGATAGCCCTGTACCCGCTCATTTTGAACCTGCTCCCGTTTAATTAAGTCCACATAATTGATAATGGAGGTGAGAGGAGTTTTTAAATCATGAGATACATTGGTAATCAAATCAGCTTTGAACCGCTCGCTCTTTATCTTCTCCTGGAGGGCAGAGTCCAGATTTTTTCCGATATGGTTAATATGGTCCGCTGTAATCTTCTGCTTGCCGCTGAACTCCTCTACATTTACACAATAGCTGATATCTCCGGAGGCGATATTTGCCACAGCCTGTGAGATCTTCATATTTTGGTTGGTCTTCTTAATTACCAGGTAAAAGCAGATTAGATCCATGAGAAACCACATCAGGATCAGAGCCGTAAACAGGAGCTGCTGGCGGAGGGTATCCATGGTAAAGAACAGGTAGATTGCCCCGCCTGTAAAGCTGATATTCAGAATCAAAAAGGCCAGGTACAAATATGCTGTACTCTGGGAGGAATGCTCCTGAGTAAAGTAATCCTGTATTTCCAAAAGGGCCTTCCGGGCCCAGCTTTTTTCCCACAGAGTCCCTGCCTTGTAGCGCCGGAGAAGACTGAAAAAGCAAAGCAGGGCGGTGAGGTAAATGACGATCCAGGTAGCCAGGATCTCCACAAAGTACCAGTTGCTTTGGGAAACAACCAAATGGATAATCCGGAAGCCGATCATCCGCATCACATAGCATAAAATCCCGCCAAGGAGAAAGGACAGCAGAATGCAGGATTCTGCCCGCATCTGGTCAAAGGGACAAAGATGTATCTGGCTTTGATCCTTGCTGGTGTATCCGGAAACCAGCATTAAGTACAGCAGGGAGAACAAACAGCCCAGGATCCCAAACCCCAGAAATACCAGTCCGTAAATGGTCCACTTACGCATGTTCTCATAATTCGAAGCCTCCTGGGTATAAACATCCACATGAGGAAAATTCGTGTCCACAGACAGGATGAAGTGGCGGAAGGTCTGATCATAAAAGCGGGTATTGCTTACCAGCTCCTGGATATAGCTAGGAACCTGCAGCATATTGGTTTCCACATGAAGCTCATCCATAGAATATTCTGCGTACAGTCCCATATGCTTGAGCTTTTCCCAGGATGGAATGGAGACATTGGTGTAGGTCATAATGTCGCCTGGAAGCATGTTATTTTCATTGTCGCAGGTAAGCTGGAAGGAGAGGTTCGAGGGAGCAAGAATCATGTTATAGTGGACATAGCAGTACCGGCTGAAGCTGCCTAATGCCTCATAGCACAGCTCCTTCATCTTCCCATAGGCTTGCCCCGGCTCTGTATAAACCGGATCCGGGTCATAGGATTTATATTCCACCAGGAGAGGCTCCTCCTCCTTAAGCCCCCGATCTGGAGCAATCACACGAATATTCCAGTCGTCCTCCAGGAAATAACCATAGGATTCTCCTACCTCGATCACATCGGCCAAGGTGTAATCCACAGATTCATTGGGGCCATAGCTGATGGTAAGGACCACCTTTTCCATATCCAGCTCCCCGTCTGTCTCAAAGGCATCCCGGAGCCTGGCATAATCAAAGATGGCGGTGATATCCGACTTCAGCTGATTATAGAAAAGATCCGACTGAATATAGGTTTCACTTTGCACCCAGGTAATACCCCGGCCAAAGTTGGAGTGAATAAAAAGGATGGCAATGCTTATGACAATCAGGCCAAGGCAGATCAGGTGGAAAAACCCGGCCAATGCCTTAAGGAAGCGGGTTAAATTTGGTTTCATGAACGTCTCCTATGACTGCTTTTCAATTTTATATCCCACGCCCCATACCACCTTTAAGTAACGGGGCTCCCTAGGATTGATCTCGATTTTTTCGCGGATATGGCGGATATGGACAGCCACTGTATTATCCGCGCCGATGGCTTCCTCATTCCAGATCTGTTCGTATATTTCATCGATGGAAAATACCTTTCCCGCATTTTTCACCAGAAGAAGGAGGATATTATATTCGATGGGAGTGAGCTTTATAGGGTCGCCATCTACCGTTACTTCTTTATTATCATCATTGATCTGCAGGCCGCCGCATTTATAAACCTGTCCCATAGCCTGCTGATTCAGATTCCCCAGCTGAGTATAACGCCTGAGCTGGGACTTTACCCGGGCCATCAGCTCTAAAGGATTAAAGGGCTTGGTGATATAATCATCCGCGCCGATATTTAATCCCAGGATCTTATCCGTATCCTCGGATTTGGCAGAGAGGATGATAATAGGGATGCTGCTGGTCTCACGCACCTTTAAGGTGGTGCGGATTCCGTCCAGCCCCGGCATCATCACATCCAGAATCAAAAGATCTGCCTGATTCGTCTCCAGAAGCTTTAAGGCCTCAGAGCCGTCATAGGCTTTTATCACATGAAAGCCTTCACCGGTTAAATAAATATCGATTGCCTCTACAATTTGCTTGTCATCATCGCAAACCAGGATTGTAGCCATGAGAAAACCTCCTTAAATTTTCTTCAATTATACAACAGAATTTCTATCTGTGTTTATTACATTTTAATGAATTTTTTGTTACTGCCTTAAATGGGCGTCTCCGACAGCCAGATGGGGAACCAGAACCTGGTTTTTCGAAAGCGGAAGGCTTTAAAAATCCTGTAATGTGTAGTACAATAAGTGGAAAGAAGGCTGTGTGCTTCACAGGGGAGGTATGGTCCATGCAGATTTTATCATTGCACATCCGAAACTTTAAATCCATCCAGGAGATGAAGATCGAGGGCATTGAAAATGCATTAATTCTGGTGGGTAAAAATAATACAGGAAAAACATCAGTATTAGACGCTCTCCGGGCGGCCTTTGGGATTTATCAGGTGTCAGAGGGAGACTTTAATGAGCGGAGGCAGAGGATTGAGATCCGCATCTCGCTCCGGATCACAGAGGAGGATCTGCACCAGCTTCATCAGCTGGGGAAGGTGAGTATGTACAAGCGGTATGAGGTTTGGAAAAAGGATTTTGCCGCCAAGCTTCCTTCCTTTTGCGACGGGGTTTTATCCTTTACCTGTGTGATTAACTGGAATGGGAGCCTGCGCTACAGCGACGGGGTGAAAAAGGATAATCAAAAGATACAAGAGATTCTTCCCAGAATTTACGATATTGATACAAGCCGGAACCTTTCCCGCTTTCAGGAGGATCTGCTGATGTTCCGGGAGGATGCCCGGTTTGAGCAGCTGCGGGCGAATGTCTGCATGTTTGACTCGGCCAAGGTATGTAATAAATGCTTTCAGTGTATTGGCCTGATTAATCAGAAAACGCCGGAGCAGATGGATTTATTTGAGACCGTGCGCCTTTTGGAATACAAGATGTACCGGATGAACCTGCGGGACTTTGAGGAGAAGCTGAACCGGAACTACCGGAAAAACGGGGGACATGAGAGGATACATTTTACGCTGGATTTTAACCGGCAGGAGATGTTCCAGGTGTCGGCACAGTTTATCCGGGAGGAGGGCAGGGAGGAGAAGGGCGCTTCACCTATCGAATACCTGAGCAATGGTATGAAAAGCCTCTACATGCTGTCCATGCTGGAGACGTATACAGATGAAGCAGCCAGGATTCCCAGTATAATCATTGTGGAGGATCCGGAGATCTTTCTCCATCCCCAGCTCCAGAAGGCCTCCAGTGAAATACTCTACCACCTGTCGAAAAAGAATCAGGTGATTTTTACTACCCACTCCCCGAATCTGCTTTCTAATTTTACCACCCGTCAGATTCGCCAGATTATTCTGGACAGCCAGTATTATTCCATTGTGAATGATAAGGCTAACATTGATGTAATCCTGGATACGCTGGGATATGGGGCCAATGATTTAATGAATACGAATTTTGTTTTTATTGTGGAGGGAAAGCAGGATAAAAGCCGCCTGCCTCTTCTTTTGGAACGATATTATTCGGAGATTTATGATGAGAGGGGAAGGCTCCAGCGGATATCCATTATCACTACCAACAGCTGTACAAATATTAAAACCTACGCAAACCTAAAATATATGAATCAGGTGTACATAAAGGATCAGTTCCTGATGATCCGGGACGGGGATGGCTTAGAGCCGGAGGAGCTGGCAGGCCAGCTGTGCCGCTATTATGAGGCCAGAAATGAGGAGGATGTGGATAAGCTGCCCCGGATAGCCAGGAAGAATGTGCTGATTTTAAAGTACTATTCCTTTGAAAATTATTTCCTGAATCCGGAGGTCATGGCTAAGCTGGGAGTGGTGGAGAGCCCGGAGGCCTTTTATGAGATTTTATTCCAGAAGTGGGAGGAATACCTCCATCGGATGAAAAGCGGCCGCAGGCTGATTCAGGTGCTTGGAAGAGATTTAAAATCTGCGGAGGATGTGAAGCAGCACCTGGAGGAAATTAAGATTTATGTCCGGGGACATAATTTATATGATATTTTTTACGGCTCCTGGAAAAAAGAGGAGACCCGCCTGCTGAAGCAATATATCCAAATAGCGCCCAGAGCGGACTTTCAGGATATCCTGGATGCAGTAGATGGATTTGCCTATTTTGACAGCAGGAGGGCTGCAGAACGTGTCTGATATTTTAAGAAAGAGGTGGAGATAATGAAGGAATTAACCAGAAAGAAAGAAAAGCTGCTTCGCCTTTGCGGCAGCATGGAACAGCTGGCCGGCGTGCGGCTAGTGGAATACCAGGACGGCAGGGCCTCCGGCCTTCGGTGCGCTATGGTGGATAATGGGATTTTATCCTTCCCTCTGATGCTGGATAAGTGTCTGGATCCTGCCTGGATCCGCTATAAGGGCAGGAATTTAAGCTTTCTGTCAAAGCCGGGGCTTCAGGGAAGAAATCCTTATGATACTGCGGGGGAGGAAGCCATTTATTCGATTATGGGCGGTGCCATGTTTACCTGCGGGTTAGGGAATGTTCACGGCTTTAGAAGGGTTGACGGGGTGGAGTATCCCACCCACGGGAGGATCCGGACCACTCCGGCAGAAAAGATAGGGATGGATGCATATTGGGAAGGAGAGGATTACCGGATCCAGGTAACCGGGGAGATGCGGGAGGCCAGGCTTTTTGGAGAAAATCTGATTCTCCGCCGGAGGGTGGAGACCAAATATGGCTCCGGGGAAATCCGGTTTGTAGATGAGATAGAAAACCAGGGGTCAGAGCCGCAGCCCCTCTGCTTCCTCTACCACTGCAATGCAGGCTACCCCTTCCTTCAGCCAGAAACCCGGCTGATTCTTCCGGAAAAGAGCTGTACTCCCAGAGATAAGGCCGCAGAACAAGGAATGGGGGAGAAAAGGGTGATGGGCGCGCCCATTGACGGCGAGCCGGAGCAGGTATTTCAGTACATATTGGCAGAGGATCCGAGGGGAGACACCTTTGCCGCCATAGTAAATGATCTGTGGGAGGTGGCTCTGTGCATCCGCTGGAATAAAGGCCAGATTCCTTTTATGACCCAGTGGAAGAGCAGGGCTTCCGGCGATTATGCCATGGCGGTAGAACCAACCAACTGCGGTTTTGATGGCCGGGGAGGGCAGGTTCAGATTCTTAAGCCCTTTGAAACCCATGTGAATGAAATCCGCTTCTGCATCCTGGAGGGCCGGGAGGCTATTGAGGCGCTGGAAAAAGAGGCGGAGGAGATGAGGGCATAAAATTCTTTTTCTCATAGGAAAACTGTGGTATACTACTATGAGCGACAGACAGCTGTCATGGGAATGGAGGACGGAATGGAAGGCCACAAAGAAAAGGAAGATATCGGAGAGTGGGTACGGGATGTGGTGGAAAGGGCCACAGAATCCATGGAATTTGAACAATTAAATCAGGCGATTCGCGATACGGTAAATGCAGCCATTCATGAGGTGAAGACACAGACCGATGGATGGAGGAGCAGGCTTGGGAGGCCGGAGGAGAAAAGGATAAAGCCTCTGAGCATCCGGATCAACTGGGTGGGAAGGATTTCCGGGATTTTATTTACCATATTCGGGGGCATCGGCAGCGGGGCTTTCGGTATTTTGACCCTGGTTTGGCTGATTATTTCCATCGCCTCCCCGAATCTGCTGGTGGGATGGTGGATGACAGGCATGTTTGGTGCAGGCCTGGCCGGATCTCTTATTATGCTTGGGGCCGGAGTCCGGAACAGCAGCCGGATTAGCCGCCTGAAAAAGTATCTGAATGAGATAAAGCACCGGGGAAAGACTTACTGTGAGCTGAAGCAGTTAAACCGGAGCGTGGCAAAAAGCCTTTCCTTTGTCCAAAAGGATGTGAAGAAGATGCTGGATCTGGGGATGCTTCCGGATGCCCACATGGATGACGGGGAGACCTGTCTGATCTTAGACGAAGAGACTTACCGCCAGTACCGCATGGCCCAGGCCTCTCTGGCGGAGCGGCAGGGACAGGAAAGGCCAATCAGGGAAAACAGAAGGGAGCCGGAGAATTCCTCGATTTCGGAGGCCCTTTCCCGGGGAGAGGCCTATATGGATCAGCTGGACCAGCTCCGGGATGCCATGCCTGGGGAGCCCATCCGGGAAAAGCTTCTCCGCCTGGATACGATTTTGGAGCGATTGTTCCTTGTGTTAAAGAAGCACCCGGATCAGCTGGACGAGCTTGAGCGGTTTATGGAATATTATCTTCCCACCACAGTGAAGCTGGTGACAGCGTATCAGGAGTTTTCTGAGGTGGAATTCCCGGGGGAGAATATTAATCAAGGAAAGCAGGAGATTGAGGAGACATTAGAGACCATCAACGATGCCTTTGAAAAGCTTCTGGATGATATTTATGAGGACACAGCCTTTGACGTGCTCACGGATGTGTCGGTGCTTCAGTCCATGCTGGCAAGAGACGGGCTGACAGAGCCGGAATTAAGAAGCTGAGGGAAATGGAGGAACGATATATGGAACAGCCAGAATTAACATTAGAGCCCTTCTTTCAGGAAGAAAGGCAGGAGATAGAAGTCCGGCAGGAGAGGGCTCTTAAGGAGGAGCCAGAGCCTCAGGTGGTGTTAAGTGATGAGGAGCAGCAGATGGTGGATGCATTTGCTGCGAAGATTGACCTGAATAATTCAAATATGGTTTTACAGTATGGCGCCGGGGCCCAGAAAAAGATTGCGGATTTTTCGGAGACAGCTCTGGGCCATATGAAGACCAAGGATCTGGGGGAAATCGGCCAGATTTTAACGGATATGGTTGGAGAGCTAAGGACCATGGAGGCAGAGGAGGAAAAGGGATTCCTTGGTATATTTAAAAAGAAGGGGAATCCGCTTATGAGCCGCAGAGCTAAGTATGAGAAGGCCCAGACCCATATTAACCAGGTCTGTAAGGTGCTGGAGGGCCATCAGGTTCAGCTGCTGAAGGATGTGGCCACCATGGATCGGATGTATCAGATGAACCTGTCCTATCTGAAGGAGCTTTCTATGTACATCCTGGCAGGGAAAAAGAAGCTTAGGGAGGCTATGGAGATTCAGCTTCCCCAGGCAGTGGAGAAGGCCAGGATGTCCGGACTTCCTGAGGATACCCAGGCGGCCAATGATCTGGCAGGATTGTGCAACCGGTTTGAGAAAAAGCTTCATGATCTGGAGCTGACCCGGACCGTATCGCTCCAGATGGCGCCTCAGATTCGCCTGATTCAAAATAATGACACTATGATGTCAGAGAAAATCCAGTCCACTCTGGTGAATACCATCCCCCTCTGGAAGACCCAGATGGTGCTGGCAGCAGGGCTGAACCACTCTGCCCAGGCGGCCAGGGCCCAGCAGCAGGTTTCCGATGCCACCAATGAGCTGTTAAAGAAGAATGCTCAGATGCTAAAGACGGCTACCCTGGAGACGGCCAGGGAATCAGAGCGTGGAATCGTGGATATGGAGACCTTAAAGCAGACCAATCAGATGCTGATTTCCACCTTAGACGATGTGATGAAAATCCAGGAGGAGGGGCGGATGAAGCGTCGGGATGCAGAGCAGGAGCTGGGACGGATAGAGGAGGAATTAAGGCAGAAGCTTCTGGCCATGAGTATGAGCCAGGACAGCCGCAAAATGCAGAATGGATAAATACGAAATTTTAAAAAAGTACTTTGGATATGATTCCTTCCGGCATGCCCAGGAGGAATTGATCGACGGAATTCTGGGAGGAAGAGACACCCTGGGAATTATGCCTACCGGGGCAGGAAAGTCGCTGTGCTACCAGATTCCGGCCCTGATGCTGGAGGGAATTACCCTGGTGATCTCCCCCTTGATTTCTCTTATGAAGGATCAGGTGTCTGCTTTAAACCAGGCGGGGATCCACGCGGCCTATTTGAACAGCTCCCTGACGGCAGGCCAATATTATAAGGCGTTAAGCCTGGCAAAGGAGGGACGGTATCCCATCATCTATGTGGCGCCGGAGCGGCTTGAGAGCGAAGGATTTCTGGATTTTGCTCTGAGCCCTCAGGTGAAGATATCTATGGTGGCGGTGGATGAGGCCCATTGTGTTTCTCAGTGGGGACAGGATTTCCGCCCATCCTATTTAAAAATTGTGGAGTTTATTCAAAAGCTTCCCTACCGGCCTATTGTCAGCGCTTTTACAGCTACCGCGACCCAGGAGGTACGGGAGGATATTATCGATATTCTTCTTCTGGAAGACCCAGTTGTGATAACCACCGGGTATGACCGCCCGAATCTTTATCTGGCAGTTCAGTCTCCTAAAAACCGGTATGAGGCTCTTCGGCATTACATAGAAACCCGCCCAAATCAATGCGGCATCGTCTACTGCCTTACCAGAAAGCTGGTGGAGGAGGTAAGCGAACGGCTGATAAAGGATGGATTTTCCGTCACCCGCTACCACGCAGGCTTAAGTGATGCAGAGCGAAAGCAGAATCAGGATGATTTCATCTACGATCGGATCATGATTATGGTAGCCACCAATGCCTTCGGCATGGGGATTGATAAGTCCAATGTGCGCTATGTGGTTCATTATAATATGCCAAAGAGCTTAGAAGCCTATTTCCAGGAAATCGGAAGGGCTGGCAGAGACGGGGAGCCGGCAGAGTGCATCCTGCTTTATGGCGGGCAGGATGTGATCACAAATCAGTTTTTTATAGATCACAATCAGGATAACCAGGAGCTGGATGAGATGACCAGGAAGCTGGTGGCAGAGCGGGACCGGGAGCGGTTAAGAAAGATGACCTTTTACTGCTTTACCAATGACTGCCTGAGGGATTATATTCTTCGGTATTTTGGAGAATATGGGAAAAATTACTGCGGAAACTGCTCCAGCTGCCTGACCCAGTTTGAGTCCGTGGATGTAACTGAGATGGCCAGGGCGATTTTAGGCTGTGTGGAAGCCTGCCGCCAGCGCTATGGGACCACCGTGATTTTAGATACCGTCCATGGAGCAAACACGGCAAAGATCCGCAGCTATGGCATGGATCGGAATCCCCATTACGGGAAGCTTGCCAAGATCCCCATGTATCGGCTGAGGCAGATCTTAAATTACCTGCAGCTGAAGGAATATCTTCTGGTAACACCGGATGAATATGCCATTGTGAAGCTGACTGGAAAATCCAGAGAGATTCTGGAGGGAACCTGCCAGCTTACCATGAAGCTGGCGAAGGAGGCAGAGCCCTCTGGAAAGGCGAAGGAAAGCGGAAGGGGAGGCGCCAGGTCAGGAAAGGGGAGCCCGGCAGAGGGCATCAAGGGAGAGGAGAAGCTATTTGAGGCCCTCAGGACACTCCGGATGGAGATCGCAAGGGAGGAGAAGGTGCCGCCCTATATCGTATTTTCCGATAAGACCCTGGCACATATGTGTGTGATTAAGCCGAAAACCAGGGAGGAGATGCTGCTGGTTTCCGGCGTGGGGGATTTTAAAGTAAAGAAATATGGAGAACGCTTTTTAGCAGGGATTGCAGAGTACAGCAAAGGAGGTTCGGAATGAAATTGCGGAAAAAGAGGCTGGCGGTGATGGCAGCAGCGGCTGTGCTTGCCCTGTGCCAGATACCATCCCTTCATCAGATGGCAGAGGTCAGGGCTGAGATACGGCAGGAACAACCGGCTGCACCAGTACAGCTCCACGGAGCTCTTCAGGTAAAGGGGGCGAACCTGATGGATGAAAAGGGGGAAGCCCTGCGGCTCTGCGGCATGTCTACCCATGGAATTAACTGGTTTCCAGAATATGTAAACTATGAAGCATTCCGCACTTTGCGGGATGACTGGAAGGTGAACTGCATCCGCCTGGCAATGTACACAGATGAGTATAATGGATACTGCAGCGGCGGAAACCAGGAGGAGCTGAAGAAACTGGTAAAAAATGGTGTTCAGTATGCTACAGATTTGGGGATGTATGTGATCATTGACTGGCATGTTCTCCATGACCAGGATCCTAATGTTCATAAGAAAGAAGCCATATCCTTTTTTCAGGAAATGTCCTCCCTCTACCAGGATCAGAAGAATGTTATCTATGAAATCTGCAATGAACCCAACGGCTCCGCCACCTGGGACGGTGTAAAGCGCTATGCAGAGGAAGTGATACCGGTAATCCGGGCCAATGATCCGGATGGGGTAATTATCGTGGGAACCCCGGTCTGGAGCCAGGAGATCGGCCAGGCGCTGGCATCCCCATTACAATATGATAATCTTCTGTATGCCCTTCACTTTTATGCGGGCACACATACCGACTGGCTTCGGGAGCGGGTGGAGACCTGTGCAAGCCAGGGGCTTCCTATCTTTGTCAGTGAGTTTGGAACCTGTGACGCCTCAGGCAGCGGCGGGAACCAGTTTGATGAGAGCCAGAAATGGATGGAGCTGTTGGAGCGGTATCATATCAGCTGCTGCGCATGGAATCTGGCAAATAAGGCAGAGACCAGCAGTGTAATCAGCGCCGGATGCCAGAAGCTTTCCGGATGGAGCGAGGCAGACTTAAGCGAAAGCGGGAAATGGCTTCGGAATTACTTCCGTCAGGCAGGAAAATAGGAATAATTCAGGGTAACGTGTCATATTATGTGGAAAACCTTCAGAATGGAAGCAGGCCATGTGGATATCCTTTTTAATCTGGCTGTCATCAGGGCTGATAAATTTTGCTGTATTTTATATCATTGGATTCGGGCTGCTGGCAAAGCGGCCGGTATTTGACGACTTTTTATCCGGAGCCAGGGAGGGGATGAAAACGACAATACAGCTGTTTCCCACCCTGGCCGGGCTCTTAGTATCCATCGGGGTGCTGAGAGCCTCAGGCTTTCTGGATTTCTTAGGACAGGTGCTTTACGGGCCCGCAGAGCTTTTGCACATACCAGCAGAATTAGTGCCCATCTCCCTTTTGCGGCTGGTCTCGAATTCAGCGGCAACTGGATTAATGCTGGATATCTTTAAGGAGCATGGGCCGGACAGCGGCCTGGGGATGATGGCATCTCTGCTGCTAAGCAGTACAGAGACCTGCTTTTATTGCCTTAGTATTTATTATGGAAGTATTGGGATCCGAAAGATTCGGTATACCCTGGCGGGGGCGCTTTTGGCTACCGCTGTGGGGATCGGGGTCAGCGTATATCTGGGGGGAAGGCTGGGATGAGTCATAACCTGCGTTTAAAATATTGCAAAATTTAACGTTGTCGGATATAATCGAGGGTATTGGATGTGTATGATGCGGAAAGGATAATGGGCTATGGAAGAAAAGGAACAGAATATAGAGAAATACAACACATTCCGGAAGCAATATCCGGAATTTATTTATGATGGGTATGAGCTCCTGGAGGAGGAAGAGGAGCTTAAGATCCGCTACCATTTTCAAATTCCCGGGCTGGCAAGATTTTCACCTTCTTGGAGCTTTCCCAGGAGAGGGAAGCAGAAGAAGGCGCTGAGGGAGGCTTTTGTTTTTTCCCTGGGGATGGTAGAGCTGATCAGCTACTGGAAGATTACCTGCTCGCCTCATGTGGTGGTGAAGGCAGGCCATTTGAGTCAGGAACAGATCCGGTGGTGGAAGGAATTGTATTTTCATGGCTTGGGCGAATTTTTTTATGTAAATCAAATAAGAGATGTGGATCCGGAGCAGTTTATGGAGATTACAGTATGCTCTGGATCTCAGGAGGAGCAGGGAGAGCCTGGGGCAGAGGAAGGGGATAAGGGTTTTAATTCTGGAGAGATGGGAAGGGCGCTGGTTCCCATTGGCGGCGGGAAGGATTCGGCGGTTACCCTGGAGCTTCTGAAGGAAGCGGGTGTATCCTGCTATGGGTATGTGATTAATCCCAGGGGGGCGACCATCCAAACGGCCGAGGCGGCCGGGATTCCAAATGAGCAGATGATCCTGGTGAAGCGGACGCTGGATAAAAACATGCTGGAGCTGAACCGCCAGGGATTTTTAAATGGACATACCCCTTTTTCTGCCATTGTAGCCTTTTCCTCATTGATTGCAGCAGAGCTTTACAGCCTGCCCTATATCGCCCTGTCCAATGAATCCAGTGCAAATGAAAGCACCATATCCGGCAGCACGGTGAACCACCAGTATTCCAAAAGCTTTCCCTTTGAGAAGGCATTTCACCAGTATACCAGAAGCTATCTTCCGGGAAGCTGCTACTATTTCAGCCTGCTGCGGCCCTTAAGTGAATTTCAGATTGCCCGGTATTTTGCCGGGAAGAAACAGTATCACACTATTTTCCGCAGCTGTAATGTGGGGAGTAAGGAGGATGCCTGGTGCGGGCATTGTCCCAAATGCCTGTTTGTCTGCCTGATCCTCTCCCCGTTTTTAAGCAGGGAGGAGGTAGTGCGTATTTTCGGCAGGGATATGCTGGAGGATGAAGCTCTTTATCCCCTTTTAGAGAAGCTTACCGGGCTTTTAGAGGAGAAGCCCTTTGAGTGTGTGGGAAGCCGGGAGGAAGTAAATACAGCCATTGCGCTGACCATCCAAAGGCTGGAGAGGGAGAAGGAGCCCCTGCCAAAGCTTTTGGAGCGATACAAAAAAACCGGCCTTTATGGCCGCTATCACAGGCATGGTGAAAGGCTTCTGCGATATTTTGATGAGGAAAACTTAGTTCCTGAGCCATGGAAGAGCCTGGTGCGGGAGCGCTGCCTGGGGGATGTGGAGGAAGCATAGACTATGACAGGGATAGACCCTTTTATAAAAGGGAAGAAAGTACTGATTTTAGGATTTGGCAGAGAGGGAGCGTCTACCTTCCGGTTTTTGATGGAAGGTAAAGCCTATCAGGAGCTGGCAGTGGCGGATCAGGAGGATAAATCGGATCAGCTTCCGGAGGGGATCCCCTTTATCACCGGCCCGGATTATCAAAGGGCTATGGATCAATATGAGGTTGTTTTTAAAAGCCCAGGGATTGTGCTGGAGAGGCCGCTGGAGGAGTACCGCTGCAGGATTCTCTCCCAGACAGAGGTTTTCTTCCACTTGTACCGGGATCAAATCATCGGGATTACCGGGACAAAGGGGAAGAGCACCACAGCGACGCTGCTGTACCATATTTTAAAGTCCGCGGGACGCAGGACGATTCTGGCAGGAAATATCGGGATTCCTGCCTTTGACCATATGGATGAGATCCAGGAGGATACGGAGATTGTGTTTGAATTATCCTGCCATCAGCTGGAGTATATTCAAGAGTCCCCCCATATCAGCGTCCTCTTGAATATTCATGAGGAGCATTTGGATCATTACGGCACCATGGAGCGGTATGTGGCAGCAAAGGAGCAGATTTACCGGAACCAAAAAAGGGAAGATATTCTGTTCTGTAATCGTCAGTGTGCTCCGGGAAGGGGCAGCTGCCGCGCAAGGGTGATTTTAGTGGAGGACTTTGGGCAGGAGGCCAGGGGCGCAGGCCAGATGGGGGCTGACAGCATCGGGCTTTTTGGCCAGGAGATCAGCTGGGGGCCGGATTGCTTTTCCATCCCTGGCTTGGAGATTCATCTGCTGGGCCATCACAATTATTTTGATATTGCCTTTGTATATGGGGTTTGCAAATTAAAGGGTATTTCCCATGAGGAATTTTTAGAAGGCCTGCGGACCTATGAGCCACTTCCCCACCGGCTGCAGTTTTTAGGAGAAAAGGAGGGAATCCGCTATTACGATGATTCCATTTCCACCATTGGGAATACCACAATCCAGGCGCTGGAAACGCTGAAGGATGCGGATACGGTTCTTATCGGCGGTATGGATCGGGGGATTGACTACAGGGATCTGATTGAATATTTATCTGCCAGCACAGTAGCACACATTATCCTGATGGAGGACACAGGGAAGAGAATATACCAGGAAATCCGGTCACAGTATCCGGAATTTCGGAACCCGGAGCGGCTTTCTCTTGCAGTGCACTTAGAGGATGCAGTTTGCCGGGCAAAGGCCCTTACCAGAAAAGGGAAAAGCTGCGTTCTGTCCCCGGCAGCAGCCAGCTATGGGATATTCCGAAATTTTGAGGCGAGGGGCGAGGCTTTTAAAAATATGGTTTTGTCCTGACAGGATCTTCATTATTTCATAAAAAATGGAAAATATCACAAAAAAATCACAACCTTTTAAGAATTTTATAAGGTTTTTCTGGTTGTGAAACTTGAAAAAATCATGTATAATCAGCAGGTACGCGAAACACAGACAAGTAAATTCCGGATAAGCCGGAAAAGCGAACGCTGGGAAAGGGAACACGCGTGGACAGTTACGGAGCATTAAATGAGGCATTGGTAAATCTATTTCGGGATATATTAGAGATCGAGGAAAAAGCGCTGGCGATTTCTGAGTTTAAGGATCTCACGAATAATGATTTGCATGTGATTGAGGCAATCGGCATCGGCCAGCCCAAGAATATGTCTGCAATCGCCAAGGTTTTATCTGTCACTGTAGGTACTCTTACCATAGCTATGAACAGCTTGGTAAAAAAGGGGTATGTGACGCGGGAAAGGGGTCAGACGGACCGGCGGGTGGTATATATTTCCCTTTCAGAAAGGGGAAAGGCAGCATACCGGCATCATGAAAGGTTTCATCAGGAGATGATACAAAGCGTGATGAGCGAGATGACAGGAGAAGAGCTGGGAGCGCTGACAAAGGCCCTGACGGTATTAAATCAGTGGTTTCGAAAAAAAGAGAATACGTGTATCGGATGAAGGAGGCTAACTTTATGAAAAAATTCTTTGTGTGTTTGTTATCCGCGATGATGGCGGTGTCCTTAGCAGCATGTACGCCTACCAAGGTAGACGATCAGCAGCAGCAGGAGACCACCATGCCGCCTACCACAGAAGCATTTAAAGCGGATACCATGGAAATCCGCAACAGCGGGAATGAGGATCTGCCGGAGATGGCTACGGTTTCGATCTACCGCATCAGCAAGAACCGGATCGGCCTGATCCAGGAGATGGACGGGTTAGAGACGGAGGAGCTGGAGGCCCAGGGTATTATCGATTTATTAATCAGCTACGGTGTTCTGGAGGAAGGAACCCAAGCAGTCAGCTTTGAGCAGACCGATGATAAGGCAGTTCTTAACTTAAACCAGATCACCAGCCAGGAGGATCCCAAGGAGATTCGTCTGGTGGTAGAATCCCTGGTGAATACCTTCACGGAGAATTATGAGCTGGAGGGCGGCCTGATCCTTCAGGAGAATGGCTCGGTTTATACCATCGATTCCGTTCCCTCTGAGGATGACGGTTCCATGTTTTATAATGACGAGTACCGGAAGCTGGATTAATGGATTGCCCACCAGTATGGTGGGAATTGAATGAAAAGAGGCGGCAGCCAGATGGAGAAATCATCTGACTGCCGCCTTTTAATGTACACTTGGTAAAGATTCTTGAAAGAGAGTCTGTCAGGAGGGATCCGCAGGAAAAAGCTGAGGACAGCCTTCCTTGTGAATCTGAAGGATTCGCTGGTTTTTGCTTCCCCGGAACTGAAGGGAGATATCATATAAGGACTCCTCGAATCTGCCGTCTACCAAAATATCAATGCAGTGGAGGATCCTATCTGTCACCTCACAGCGGGCAGCTCCCTCTGGGGCCAGAAGATCCGTCTCATAGGTGTAGCCGGTATAGCACCAGATATCCTTAGCTGGATACCGCTCTTTAAATTTCTCCAGCAGAGGAAGGAGGGCCCTTTGATTCACCGGCTCTAAGGGCTCCCCCCCTAAGAGGGATAAGCCGGCGATGTAGCCGGGGGCGCAGGAATCCAGCAGGACTTGAACGGTAGCCTCTGTAAATTCTTCCCCATACTGGAAATCCCATGCAATTTCATTAAAGCAGCCCTTGCACCGATGGGTGCAGCCAGATACAAAAAGGCTGGTCCGCACCCCAAGGCCATTGGCGATGTCATAATATTTGATATTGGCGTATTTCATGGGACGCCTCCTTACAGATGCATTACCCGTTCTTTGATTTCTTGAGTCCGGCCCTGATTCCAGAACTGGGTGCCGATATAGCCGCAGGTCCGCCTGGCAACATTCATTTTATCCTGGTCTGTATTGCCGCATTTGGGGCATTTCCAGATCAGTTTGTGATGCTCATCCTCCATAATCTGGATTTCCCCGTCATAGCCACAGCACTGGCAGTAGTCGCTTTTCGTATTTAACTCAGCGTACATGATGTGATCGTAAATGTGCTGCATAACCGCCAGTACAGCGTCGATGTTATTCTGCATGTTGGGAACCTCCACATAGCTGATGGCCCCTCCGGGAGACAGCTTTTGGAACTGGGCCTCAAAGGTCAGCTTGTCAAAGGCATTGATCTCTTCCGTTACATGAATATGATAGCTGTTGGTGATATAGTTCTTATCAGTTACCCCGGGAATGATTCCAAAACGGTCCTGGAGGCACTTGGCGAACTTATAGGTGGTGGACTCCAGGGGCGTTCCGTAAAGGCTGAAGGAAATATTCGTCTCATCTGCCCAGCGGCGGCAGGTGTCATTAAGGTGGTTCATCACCTTTAAGGCAAATTCTGTTCCATCCTTGTGGGTGTGGGAGTGGCCGGTCATGAAGCGCACACACTCGCACAGTCCTGCATAGCCGAGGGATATGGTGGAGTAATTGCCGTAGAGCAGCTTATCGATGGTTTCGCCCTTCTTTAACCGGGCGAGAGCTCCATTCTGCCATAAAATAGGAGCCACGTCCGAAGGTGTTCCCTTTAACCGGTTATGGCGGCACATCAGAGCATTCCGGCACAAATCCAGACGTTCCTCCATGATCTCCCAGAACCTATCCATATCCTTTCCGGAGGAGCAGGCCACGTCCACCAGGTTCAGGGTTACCACACCCTGGTTAAACCGCCCGTAGAATTTATAATGATCAGAATCATCCTTATATACAGTCAGGAAGGAGCGGCAGCCCATACAGGGATAGCAGTTGCCGTCCTTTAACTGCTTCATGATCTTTTCGGAAATATAATCGGGAACCATCCTCTTTGCAGTACACTGGGCAGCCAGTCTGGTTAACTCCCAGTATTTTGAACCCTCGGTTACATTATCCTCCTCTAACACATAGATCAGCTTAGGGAAGGCCGGGGTGATGAATACGCCCTGTTCATTCTTAACGCCCTGGATCCGCTGACGGAGCATTTCCTCGATGATCAGCGCCAAATCATCTCTGGTCTGCCCCTCCGGCACCTCGTTTAAGTACATAAAGACTGTGACAAAGGGCGCCTGGCCATTGGTGGTCATCAGGGTGATTACCTGATACTGGATCATCTGTACGCCCTGCTTGATCTCCCGGCGCACCCGCATCTCCGCCATCTGGGAGACCATCTGGTCGTCTGCGTCAATGTGCTGAGCTTCTAACTCCTGGCGCACCTCCCGGCGGAATTTCTCCCGGCTCACCTGGACGAAGGGGGCGATGTGGGATAAGGTGATGCTCTGGCCGCCGTACTGGGAGCTGGCGATCTGGGCTATGGCCTGGGTGGCGATATTGCAGGCAGTAGAAAAGCTGTGGGGCCGCTCAATCATGGTTTCGCTGATGATGGTTCCATTCTGAAGCATATCCTCTAAGTTTACCAGGCAGCAGTTATGCATATGCTGGGCAAAGTAATCTGCGTCATGGAAATGGATAATGCCCTTTTCGTGGGCTTCCACAATCTCCTGGGGCAGGAGGAAGCGCTTGGTAATGTCCTTGCTTACCTCGCCGGCCATGTAGTCCCGCTGTACACTGTTTACCACCGGGTTCTTATTGGAATTTTCCTGGAGAACCTCTTCGTTATTACACTCTAAAAGAGAGAGGATCTGCTTGTCTGTGGAATTCGACTTGCGGATCAGTTCACGCTTGTACCGGTAGGTGATATAGTTGGTAGCCACCTTATAGGCCCTCTGCTTCATGATCTCTTCTTCTACCATATCCTGGATTTCCTCTACGCTGGGGCTGCGCTTCATGTCAATGCACAGATCCGTCACCCGGTCAACTACCTCCCGGATCTGCTGGCCGCTGAGACGATCTACCTCCTGAACCGTACAGTTCGCCTTATTAACCGCGTCCTCTATTTTAACGGAATTAAAAACCACTTCCTGGCCGCTTCTCTTGATGATATTCATGGATTGTCCTCCCTCTATATTATATATATGGTATATACTGTGCTTTTAGACGCTACATATAGTATTATAACTGAAGTTTGAAAATAAGCAAGAGGAATCTTCCTACTTTTAAAAAAACTTTTATCTGGAAATCCAGTCTGAAAACCAGGACCGGATTAGAGGAAAGGGGGCAGGCCCCTTCTCCAGAAGAAACTGGTGAAAGGAGCGTTCATCAAAGGTATCCCCCAGCTGCTGGATGGCCAGTACCTTCATCTGACGGATCTCCAGATAACCGGCATAGGTAATAACACTGCTGCCAGGAGAATAAATGGCACTGCGGTAAAGAGTTTCGGCAATGCCCTCCTCCTTCATGGAGTAATGCTCCGCCAGAAAGTCCTGCACATCCTCTAAACCCCATCCATAATAATTAACCTGGATGTCAATTAAAGCATGAATGGCTAAAAAGGAGGACAGGGAGAGACGGGCAAGCTGCTTTTCCTCGGGGAGCAGCCCATTATCAAAGGAGATCGCACAGCTTCTTCCATAAAGATCCCACCCCTGTTCCCATCCTGGAAAGCTGAGAAGGGAAAGGAGAGGCATGTCCGGATTGCTTTTTAAGTAGTTTTCCCGGTAATATTTACCTGGAAAACCGGTAGAAGATAAGGCATCGTACAAAAGCTCCTGGTTCTCAGCTATATGCTGGCTGATAAGCAAGCCTGCACTCCCTGATTCCTGAAGGGAGTAATCCAGGCAGGGAAGCTTCCATAAATCTTCGACGTCCGCCGGGACGGTCTCGATCTCAATGGAAGGGGTCCCGGAAAAAGGAAAGTAATGAGCAGTTTCTTCCGCCAGGAAGGAGAGGAGAAGCTCCGGACTCCTGGTTACAGCCGGCAGGTGTTCGCTACTGTCTTCAGGCAGCTGGCTTAAAAGCGTGTCCAAGGTGAGGGTGTTTTGCTTTAACTGCTCTTCAATTCCCTGCTTTAACTGGTGGATATCAGAATAGGAGGTTCCGGACGCCCGGAGAATGAACAGGCGGTAGTAATCTCTTCCATTTTTCTGTCCGCACAGTCCCTCGTAAGGCTTGGACTGTGCCGGAAGCTCCCGAATATCCTGGCTCAGCTTCTGATATGCGGGAATGACCTTCTGGGAAATGGCCTCCTGATTTCTGGCCAGGTAAGCTTCCCGCTCCTCCTGGGTCAAATCCTCAATCCTCTCCAACCGGCGGGAGAAGGAGGAGACCAGACTGTTATGCTCCGGCGTCAGACAATAGGGAGCACAGGCAGAGGCAGCATCCTGGAGCCACTGACTGGTGAAGGTAATGCTCACACCAGCCTCTTCCCGGCAAAGCTCCCCCAGATCCTTAAATAGCCGGGGCAGGTCAGACAAAAGCAGAAGATAATCCTCCACATCCTGGCGGCTGTTTAAGGGAATGGCATTTAAGCTCCGGGGAATCTGTACCATCAAACCGCATTCCGGGGACAGGTAATGAAGAAGGCGGAAATTCTTCATAGAAGCCATAGCCAGCTCCTTATCTGCAAAAAAGGATAAGATATCATACATATCCCGCTGATCTGGCGCTAGGAGGGCCGGATCCAGGATCCCAAGCTGAAATTTCAGGGATTTTATTATCTCCAGGCGCTGATTCCATCCTGTTTCCGTCAGATCCTGAAAGGCGGGATAAAAGGGCGAGGGCTGGATGGGCTCCTCATAGGGCGAGGTAAGCCAGGCCACATAATCCAGAGAGGACAGGTCCTCATATAATTCCTGGGTTAGCTGATGAAGCTCCGCAGATATTTCCGCAGACCAGGATGGGCCGGAGCTCTCTGGACGGCTTGTCTCCTGTGAGCAGGAGCCCTTAATCGCTTCTCCTCCCGGACGGCTGCAGCCCTGACAGCACAGAAGCATGCATGCAGCCAGCAAAAGGGACAGAGATGGGTGATAGCTTCGGGCAGGTGGATACATCATCAGACAGCCTCCATGGATCATTGATAAAAGCGAAAAAGTACTGCTATTATATATTATATTCCCGAAGATTACAAGATATCCAAGAGTAAATCATGGATTCTGCCCTTGACAAATGGAAGAGAAATCGGTACACTAGGAAGCATAAATTATGATAATAAAATAGTTTAAGGGCAGGGAAAAGAAGAGTAACCGGAGGAAGCATCTACAGAGAGTCCCTCTACGGCTGAAAGGGGATGATGGCCGATACCGGCGAACATGGTCTTGGAGCTTCGGAGCTGAGCGGATGGTTAGGCTTCGACGGGTTCACCCGTTATCGTGAAGGGCTGTCCCAGTGCAGCCTGCAGAGGCTTCTGCCGCGAGGCAGGGGTGAATTAAAGTGGTACCACGGGGTGATCTCGTCTTTAAGCGATTAAAGATGGGATTTTTTTTAATGAAAGAAAGGAAGATGAGAGATGTGTAAGAACTGTAGCAAGCCATATTATATCACAACAGCTATTGCCTATACCTCCGGAAAGCCCCACATCGGGAATACTTATGAGATCGTCCTGGCAGACAGCATAGCCCGGTTCAAAAGAGAGCAGGGGTATGAGGTGCGCTTTCAGACCGGGACAGATGAACATGGGCAGAAAATCGAGTTAAAGGCGGAGGCGGCCGGAGTGACCCCGAAGAATTTTGTAGACGGTGTAGCCGGTGAGATTCAGAGGATTTGGGATTTGATGAACACCTCCTATGATAAATTTATCCGCACCACAGATGAGGATCATGAGCTTCAGGTGCAGAAGATATTTAAAAAGCTATATGATCAGGGAGATATTTATAAGGGATATTATGAGGGACTTTATTGTACCCCCTGTGAGTCCTTTTTTACAGAATCCCAGCTGGTGGACGGCAAGTGCCCTGACTGCGGGGGATCTGTGGTTTCTGCAAAGGAGGAGGCTTACTTTTTCCGGATGAGCAAATACGCCCAGAGGCTGATTGACCATATTAATGAGCACCCTGAATTTATCCAGCCGGTTTCCCGGAAGAACGAGATGATGAATAATTTCCTTCTTCCAGGGCTGCAGGACTTGTGCGTGTCCCGCACCTCCTTTACCTGGGGGATCCCTGTGTCCTTTGATCCTAAGCATGTAACGTATGTGTGGCTGGATGCCCTGACTAACTACATCACTGGCCTTGGCTATGACTGCGACGGGAACCATGGGGAGCTGTTTCAGAAATACTGGCCGGCGGATCTTCATCTGATTGGAAAGGATATTATCCGTTTCCATACGATTTATTGGCCTATCTTCCTGATGGCTCTGGATATTCCCCTGCCCAAGCAGGTATTCGGCCATCCATGGCTGCTCCAGGGGGAGGGGAAGATGAGCAAATCCAAAGGCAATGTGCTGTATGCTGATGATCTGGTCCAGGTGTTTGGAGTAGATGCGGTGCGGTATTTTGTTCTCCATGAAATGCCCTTTGACAATGACGGCGTGATTTCCTGGGAGCTGATGGTAGAGCGGATGAATTCGGATCTGGCTAATATTTTAGGAAATCTGGTAAACCGGACCATCTCCATGAGTAATAAATATTTTGGCGGAGTGGTGGAGAACAAAAGCTGCGGGGATGAGGCAGAATCAGCCATTGATCAGGATCTGAAGAATACAGTTCTGGCTGCGGTGAAGAAGACAGAGGAAAGGATGGATCAGCTCCGGGTGGCAGACGCTATCACAGCTATTTTTGAAATCTTCCGCAGAAGCAATAAATACATTGATGAAACCATGCCCTGGGCTTTGGCAAAGGATGAGGCAAAACGGGATCGTCTGGCAACGGTGCTTTATAACCTGGCAGAAGCCATTACGATTGGAGCATCCTTATTAGAATCCTTTATGCCGGACACCTCCAGACGGATCCTGAGCCAGTTAAATGTGCCGAAGCGGGCTCTGGCAGATATGAACCAGTTCGGCAGCTACCCCTCTGGCAATCAGGTGACTCTTAAGCCGGAAATCTTATTTGCGCGCCTTGACTTAAAGGAGGTTCTGGAAAGGGCGGAGGAAATCCAGCAGGCCCAGAAGGCAGGCGCAGGGGAAGCAGCCTCTCCTGCAGAGGAAGAGACGGAAGACCAGAAGACGGGAATCGATCTGGATCCAAAGCCGGAGATTACCTATGATGATTTTGCCAAGCTCCAATTTCAGGTAGGAGAAATCATCGCCTGTGAAGCGGTGAAGAAATCGAAAAAGCTGCTTTGCTCCCAGGTAAGGGTTGGGAGCCAGGTCCGCCAGATTGTCAGCGGTATTAAGGCATTTTACACCCCGGAGGAGATGGTGGGGAAAAAGGTTATGGTGGTGACCAACTTAAAGCCGGCTACACTGGCCGGAGTGCTTTCAGAGGGAATGCTTCTCTGCGCAGAGGATAAGGATGGGAATCTGGCGCTGATGAAGCCGGAAAAGGATATGCCCGCCGGAGCAGAGATTTGCTGAGATCTGGATTTTCCCAGGCTGCGCTGAAGCTTTGGGCCGCGGGGTTTATGGTGATTGATCATATAGGGGCTGTTTTAATCGAAGGAGGGCTGTTAAAAACCGGGGGTGAGCCATTTTTAAGGCAGCCCCTGTGGCAGCTGAATTTAATTTTGAGGAGTGTGGGACGCCTGGCCTTTCCTATCTTTGCTTTTTGCCTGGTAGAAGGCTTTTGCCATACCCACCATCGGAAGGCTTACAGCCTGCGGCTGCTGCTTTTTGCCCTTCTGTCAGAGGTGATCTTTGATCTGGCGGTTTTTGATACCTGGTATTATCCCCAGTATCAAAATATTTACCTTACGCTGCTCCTTGCCTATATGACGATGTGGGGGATGGAGCGGTTTCGGGAGACAAATTGGCTTTCTATTGTGATTGCGTCAGCAGGCTGCGCTGCCGCGTATTTCCTGAGAGCAGATTACGGCCCTTACGGCGTGCTGCTGATACTTTTGCTGTACCGGCTTCGCGGGCGCCGGCTCAGGCTGTGGGCAGGGGCCGCCTTTGCCATGGTGGAAAGTCTGTATGCAGGGCTGGCATTTATCCTTTTAGCCTTTTACAATAAGGAGAGGGGCTGCTGGCCAGGGAAGTATTTCTTTTATCTGTTTTATCCGGCGCACCTGCTCTGCCTGTACTGGATCCGGGTTTTGGTGATATCGCCGGTTCCGTAAGCGAAGGAGGCGCAGGGCAAAATGATATTTGATACCCATGCACATTATGATAATCCGGCATTCGACGATGACCGCAAGGAGCTGCTGGAAAAGCTGCCCGGGGAAGGGATCGGGGCAGTGGTGAATGTAGGGGCCGATCGAAGCAGCACCACCCGGACGCTGGAGCTGGCAGAGAAGTATCCCTATATTTACGGGGCAGTGGGAGTACATCCCAGCGAAAGCGGAGGGCTGTCTGAGGAGGATATCCTGTGGCTTGGCACACAGGCCAGGGGGGAAAAGGTGGTTGCTGTAGGCGAGATTGGACTGGACTACTACTGGGAAGGCGTGGATCACCAGATACAGAAGAAGTGGTTTAGCTGCCAGCTGGAGCTGGCAAGGGAGGCGGGGCTTCCGGTGATCATTCACAGCCGCGACGCGGCAAAGGATACGTTGGATCTGATGAAGGCGTCAAGGGCCGGAGAGATCGGCGGGGTGATTCACTGCTTTTCCTACAGCAGGGAGATGGCCAGGGAATATTTGAATATGGGATTTTACTTAGGGATAGGCGGCGTGATTACCTTCCAGAATGGGAAACGCTTAAAGGAGGTAGCTGCCTATGCGCCCATGGATATGCTGGTGCTGGAGACCGACTGTCCCTATCTGGCGCCGGCGCCAAACCGGGGAAGGAGGAATTCGTCCCTTTATCTTCCTCTGGTGGCGGAGGCGCTGGCTGCTATAAAGGGGATATCCCGGGAGGAGGCAGAGGATAGGACCTGGGAAAATGCCAGAAGGCTGTACCGCTTATTGTAAACCTTCATGCGCCCGGCAGCGGACGGCATCACCACAAAGAAAAGTCAGGCGGGCGCACTTGGCATCCCTGAATGCATGCCGCCTATCCGGCGGCGGACTTTCATGGGAAACCTTCATGCGCCTGGCAGCAGACTTTCATAGGAAACCCCCATGCCGCTTTCTCGGCACCACCATGAATGAGTAAGGAAGGAAAAGGAAAAACATGGCAAGTCTTGGAAATCCGAAGCATACCATAGAAATCATTCAAAAGCATCAATTTGCATTTCAAAAGAAATTCGGCCAGAATTTTCTGGTGGATGAGCATGTGCTGGAAAAAATTATCCGCGCAGCAGGTGTGACGAAGGAAGATTTTGTTTTAGAGGTGGGACCAGGGATCGGCACCCTGACCCAGTATTTGGCAGAAGCGGCAAGGCAGGTAGTTGCAGTGGAGATCGATGCCAAGCTGATACCGATTTTGGAGGAAACACTGAAGGACTATGAGAATGCTTCTGTTATTCATCAGGATATTTTAAAGGTGGATATCCGGCAGCTGGCCCAGGAACAGAACGGGGGGCGGCCCATCAAGGTGGTGGCGAATCTTCCTTATTACATTACCACTCCGATTATTATGAAGCTTTTTGAGGAGGATGTGCCGGTAGAAAATATCACAGTGATGATCCAAAAGGAAGTAGCAGAAAGGATGCAGGCCCGTCCCGGCTCCAAGGAGTACGGGGCGCTGTCCCTGGCGGTGCAGTATTATGCAGACACCTATCTGGCAGCCAATGTACCTCCCAACTGTTTTATTCCCCGGCCGAATGTAGGTTCGGCCGTGATCTGCCTTACCAGGCACGAAAGCCCGGCTGTGGAGGTGGAGGATGAAAGGCTGATGTTTTCCCTGATCCGCGCCTCCTTTAACCAGAGGAGGAAAACGTTACAGAACGGATTAAATAATTCCCCGGAGCTTTCGTATTCTAAGGAAGAGATCGCCCGGGGACTGGAGGCCCTTGGACTTTCTCCTACTGTGCGGGGGGAGGCGCTGAGCTTACAGCAGTTTGCCCAGCTCTCGAATGCTTTGGGGCGGATGGGGTGAAAAAGGATGAGAAAACCCTGTGCCGGATGGCAGGTCCTCTCATCCTTTTCTGATGGAATGTAACTGGGAAGCGATATTACGGAGCTTTAAAATAGAGACAGGGCGGCTTCATCCGCAACCACAGTTACATCGCTGTGAAGCTGGAGGATAGAGCCTGGCACATGAGGGGTGATAGGGCCATGGAGGGAATCATAAAGAGCCTTTGCCTTATCCTCGCCGCTGGCAATTAACAGGATCCGTCTGGCGCTCATGATCGTCCGGATGCCCATGGTATACGCCTGCTTGGGCACGTCATCAATGGAGGGGAAGAAACGCTTATTAGCATCGATGGTGCTGGGCTGTAAATCGATGCAGTGGGTTCCCTTGGCAAAGGCTTCTCCCGGCTCATTAAATCCAATATGTCCGTTACGCCCTAATCCTAACAGCTGCAAATCCACACCTCCAAGGCGTTCGATCACCTGGTCATATCTGGCGGCTTCTGCCTGGGAATCCGGATTGGTTCCATCTGGAATATTGGTATTTGCCATATCAATATTAATGTCTTTAAATAAATTCTGGTACATAAAATAGTAATAACTCTGATCGTTTTCCTTTGTTAACCCCTTGTATTCATCCAGATTTGCTGTTTTTACCTTGGAGAAATCCAAATCCCCATCCTTGTACCACTGAATCAGCTGCTGATAGGTTCCCACCGGGCTGGAGCCTGTGGCAAGACCGAGAACACAGTCTGGCTTCAGAATCACCTGGGCTGCGATGACATGAGCAGCCTTGCGGCTCATCTCCTGATAATTTTTTGCCTTGTAAAGCTTCATAAGAAAATACCTCCTTAAAAATAAAAAATATTTTTATAAATATCTAAATATAGGATAACATTTTCGAGTCATAATTTCAATGCTTATTTGCATAAAATAAAAACGAAGTCTTATATGGTTACGAAGTTAAAAAAGCTGCCCCAAAGCAGCAGAACAGGGGGTCGATATGGCAGACTTTCGTAGATTGATTTCTTATATTTATGAATACGAAGGACACGTTAAGGGGAAAAATGTGGGATTTGTAAAGCTGGAAGCCAGAAATGGCATGTGCAAGCTTCATGTAAATGTGAAGAAGCTGTATATGGGAAGCGGGGACATGGGGGTTTACCTGATGACCGGAAGACAGGAGATCTTCCTGGGAAATATCTTCCTTCGGAACGGAACTGGGGAATTCCGTACTATGGTGCAGGTAATGGATGTGCAGGAATCCGGAGAAACCATGGACGAGTGCTACGGTTTGACCATTCATGGAAAAGGGGAAAACTGGAGAATTTACACAACAATCTGGGAGGATGCAGTGGCACAGGCGGCACAGCTTACCCTGGAATCCGTTACTTCAGAGCAGGTACTGGAGGATAAAGTGGAAAAAGGCTTGCTGTCTCCTGTGATCCCGTCCCAGGAACTAGTGGTGGAAGGGAATCGTCAGGAAGCAGCCCAGACCAGTGTGCAGAAGGAGAAAATGGCTCCAGAGGAGGCACCTAAGGAGAGCCAGCCGCCGAAGCCGTCCCCAGAGGAGCCACTCCAGGAGAGTCAGCTGCCGAAGCCGTCCCCAGAGGAGCCACTCCAGGAGAGCCAGCCGCCGAAGCCGTTCCCAGAGGAGCCGCTCCAGGAGAGCCAGCTGCCAAAGCCATTCCCAGAGGAAGGGCTCCGGAAAGCGGAGCCGCCGAAGCCGTCTGCCGAAGAACCATTTCAGGAAGCTGAGCCGGAAAAGAAGGAGGCCCTGGACACGGTACAGCAGACCCTTCCGGCAAAGGAAATGCCTCAGGAAGCGCAGGAAGCCCCGCAGCCAAAGACTTCACAGAATCAGTCCCAGAGGCCGATATCGCCAGCTGGAACCGAAGTAATACACAGGCAGGAACCAAAGCAGGTAACGATTCCTAACTTTGAGATGGGGCGTCTGGAGATGGAGACCGAGCATCCGGATGTACCTCTGGGGCAGCAGGTCCAGGCACCGGTGATCCGGCAGCACAAGGAGGCGCCTCTGATGGTTGGAGATCCAGATGCCTTAGCACGGCTGGACGCAGAGGATGCATCCCAGCACCAGATGCCGGTATGGGACTTTTTCCTTAAAACCTATCCGAAAATCCAGGCATTTGACAGTGAATACGGCTGCGTGATCCTGGTAATTAAGCCTCAGGATATCGGACTGCTGCCCAGAGAGATATGGATTTATGGGAATAACAGCTTTCTTCTCCATGGATACTATAATTATCGGTATTTGATTCTGGCACGGCTGGAAAATCCTCATGGAAAAGCCAGGTATTTATTAGGGATTCCGGGGCATTACTACAGCAATGAGAAGTACATGGCATCTATGTTTGGGTTTCCTCATTTCGTCCTGTCAAAAAAGCAGACCGCAGATGACGGGAGATTTGGGTATTGGTACACAGATGTCCGCATGGGGGATGAGGCCATGCTTCAGACCGATGCAGTGAAAAGCTTAAAAAGCCAGGCGGTTTAATGGACAAAAACAGAGGTAAGAAATGAATAGAAAAAAACGTAAGAGAGACAAAAATACAGCCAAAATAAAAACATCCTATTATACAATTTCATCGCCGAAGCTCCCGGAGCCCTTTTGTGGCTATCGAATCGTCCATTTATCAGATCTCCACGGGACGCTTTATGGCAGGAATCATAAAGTACTGATTCAAAAAGTCAGGGAAGCTGCGCCGAATTGCATAATGATGACGGGAGATATGGCAGATCAGAGCCAGGGGGCGATTCCGCGGCTGATTGATTTGTGCAGCCGGCTGTGCCGGCACTGGCCAGTTTACTTTATTGATGGGAACCATGAGCAGTGCTTAAAAGAAAAGGAACAGGCCAGCCTGCAGAGAGGATTAAAGAGAGCCGGAGTGATCCAGCTGAAGAATAGCGCCCAGGAGCTGGTTTATAAAGGAGCCAGCATCCAGGTATACGGCCTGGTAATGCCGATGGTGTATTATAAGGACTGGTTTAGAGAATACCGGTGGGGAATAAAGTTTACAGTCCAGGATGCAGAAAGACTTTTAGGCATGCCAAGGGGTGACAGCTTCCGGATTCTTTTAGCTCATAATCCTTTATATTTTCCTGCTTACCGGGACTGGGGAGCGGATCTGACCTTGTCCGGACATATCCACGGTGGAATTATCTGTATTCCCGGCCTGGGAGGGCTTTTGTCACCGGAAGTGAAATTTTTCCCAAAATATGATGGAGGATATTTTTGGGAGGAGGGGAAGCAGATGGTTGTCAGCCGGGGCTTGGGAAATCATTTTTTGTTCCGCCTGTGGAATCCGCCAGAGCTGGCGGTGATTACCTTAAAGCATCCATAAAAATATTCAGGTTTTAGGGAAAATGATTTTTTTCGTATAAATTCTTTCATTCTACAAATACTACTTCCAGAAACGGATAACCAATTTCGGGAGCATATTACAGTAAAATGGAGGAATGTGTATATGAAAGCTACAGGAATTGTGAGAAGAATTGACGATCTTGGTCGAATTGTCGTCCCAAAAGAAATCCGACGTACATTGCGCCTGCGGGAAGGAACTCCACTGGAAATCTTTACTGACCGGGAAGGCGAAATTATATTGAAAAAGTATTCTCCCATGGTGGAGCTGACTGCGTTTGCAGGGCAGTATGCAGAAGCTATGGCCCAGTCCACCGGGTTAATGGTCTGCATTACTGACCGGGACCAAGTGATTGCCGTAGCCGGCGGACCAAAAAAGGATATTTTGCAGAAAAACATCAGCCGGCAGCTGGAGCAGCTGATCAATGAGCGGCAGTCAGTATGCGCGGGAAAGGATGATAAAAATTTTATTCCCCTGGTAACCGAGGAGCTGGAGGGGGTGACAGCCCAGGTGGTGACAGCGATCCTCTGTGAGGGCGATGCCATCGGGGCGGTGGCTATCTTAAGCCGGGAGCCCAGGGCGAGATTTGGAGATATGGAGATGAAGCTGGCTTCCACCGCTGCCGGGTTTTTGGGACGGCAGATGGAAGGGTAAGGAGAGAATAGAAAGAAGAGACAAGAAAAACAGAGGCCGGGAAAGCTTCTGTTTTTTTGTACTTGACAAAGACGTTATATGATGTTATTAATATACATGTAGAATACAAGTTGGCGTTTGAATGAAGAAAGAAGAGGATCATCATGGTTAGTAAGGAAAGTTTCTGCGTCAGCAGCAGGAAAATGGACATGGGAATGGCAGGGGCAGGATTTGCTATGCTTTCTGCATTTTTGTACGGCTTGAATGCATTTTTTGCTACCTGCGCCTATGAAGGCGGGAGCAATCCCATCGCCTTTACCTTTCACTCTGCTATCCTTGGATCCGTGATTTTATTCATCATTATGATCAAGAAAAAAATCCCGGTGCTGCCCAAGAAAACCATGGTTCCCTGGCTTTTGCTGGATGGTGTGCTGGGAGGCTCCACCACTCTTTTGCTCTTCAGCGCCTTTGACATGATCTCTACCGGGATTGCCACGGTGCTTCATTTTACCTATCCGGTATATGTGTCTGTCCTTGGAATCTGGGTATTAAAGAAGAAGCTGACCAGGGAAAAAGGAATCGCCCTGGGCTTAAGCCTGGCGGGAATCGTGCTGACCTCAGACCTTTCGGGGCAGGGGGCTGGCTTGGGGATTTTCCTGGCCCTTCTTTCTGGCTTCACCTATGCCGGCTATATCCTTGTGATGGAAAAATCCGGCCTGCAAAAAGCGGATTTTATCTGGTTTGGCTTTTATATGCTTTTGATCCGTATGCTGGTTACAGTGCTGTATGGAGGATTTGCCGGCGGCTTGCGGGTTTCCCTGACAAAGGAGGCCTGTCTGATGACAGTAGTCTATGCTCTGCTGGCCTGTGTTGCTGCCAATGCCCTGTTTCAGTTCGGGGTGCGGTATGTAGGCGGGGCAGCCGCGTCCCTCTTCTCTATGCTGGAGCCGGTAACGTGTGTGATTGTTGGCGTCACGGTTTTAGGTGAAACGCTGAATTCTGTAAAAATTCTTGGCTGTGTTTTGATTCTTTCAGGAATTTTGATTGTAATACGGGAAGAAAATTCGTAAAACACGATAATACAATCAAGATATATGTTGACGTATGTAATATAACATGTTAATATAAGTGTGAAAAATACAGACAGAGGATGTTTTCGGGATATAAGGAGGGTTGCAACATGATCAAAATTGCATGTATGGGCGACAATGTGGTGGATATTAATTATATCGATGGGATGGTAAATCCTGGGGGCAACTGCGTGAATGTGGCAGTGTACTGCAGCCAGATGGGGCATAAGGCGGCCTACATCGGGGTTCTGGCGGATGATGTTTACGGGAAGGTGCTTACAGACTCCTTAGATAAGCAAAGGGTGGAATATACCATGAGCCCGGTGCTCCACGGAGAGACGGGGCGGTGCTTTATTAATCTAATTGACGGGGACCGGGTGATTGGAGATGAGAATAACGGCGGTCTGGTGAAGTCCCATCCCCTAGAGATTACAGATGCGCTTTTGACTTACCTGGGGGGGTTTGATATCGTTCATACCAGCTGCTATAGCTATATTGACGATCAGCTGGTCAAGGTGAAGAAGGCGGGGATCCCGCTTCTCTATGACTTTTCCACAGAATGGAACGAAGAAAACGTGGCCATGATTTCAGATGTGGCCAACTACATCCTGTTCTCGGGAAGAGATGATTTGTCCCAGCGGGAGAACCTGAATATCCTGAAAAAGGCGGTGGATTCCCGCTTCTGCTCCATGGCAATCATGACCATGGGAACGAAGGGCGCATGGGTATATGACGGCAGAACCATTTATACCAAGGAGCCATATAATATCGGCGGAGGCGCTATAGACACCACTGGCTGTGGGGACTCCTGGCTCAGCGGCTTTATCACCACTTATGTGGAAATCACCAAGCGGATGGAGGATATGGTGGCTGAATCTGACGGGAATTTCATTTTGGAGGAGAATCAGGAGGATGTGAGGCGGCATGCCATTGAGACAGGGATGTGTATGGGGAATTTAAAGGCCCGGTATACCTGCCGGATCAAGGGCGCTTATGGATGCGGCGTGCCGGTGAGCTCAGTGCAATCAACAGGCTTATAAAAACATAAACTGCAGGTGAGGAAAATGGGAACAATATTCGAGGAAGAAAAGCGGAAGATTTCAGACTGTGTGCTTGCTCTGGATCTTGACGGCACACTGACAAATTCAGAGAAGCAGGTTACCCCGGTGGTCCGGTGGGCCCTGAAGCTGTTTATGGCCATGGGAGGGCGTGTGATCCTGGCCTCCGGACGTCCCACCTACGGCGTTATGCCGGTGGCGGAGGAGCTTGAATTTCAGAGAAAGGGAGGCTATATTTTATCCTATAACGGAGGCTGTGTGACAGACTGCAAAACAGGACGTATTTTGTATCAGCATACCTTAGACCAGGAGGTGGTGGATACCCTGGCCGCCCAGGCAAAGGAGTATGGGGTCAACATTATGACCTATGAAGACAAGTACATTATCACAGAACACCCGGAGGAAAAGTATTGCCAGAAGGAAAGCTCCATCAACCATATGGAGATCCGCCAGACCGATAGCTTTTCTGATTATGTTAATTTTCCAGTGACCAAGTGTTTGATGACAGGAGAGGAAGAACACTTAAAGGCTGTGGAGGAGAGCATGAAGGCCTATTGGGATGGACGCCTGAATATCTGCCGGTCTGAGCCATATTTCCTTGAGGTTACGGCAAAGGGGATTGACAAGGCGCAGACCTTGCAGTGGATGCTGAAGCGCCTGGGGAGGGAGCAGAAGGACCTCATCGCCTGCGGGGACGGATTTAATGATCTGTCCATGATTGATTATGCAGGGATCGGGGTTGCCATGGCTAATGCTCAGCCAGCGATAAAGGAGGCGGCTCAGTACATAGCCCCCTCCAACGATGAGGACGGTATTGCCGATGTGATCTGCCATCTCATCGAGAGCAGCCGATAGGAGAGCATGGTTCACAGATAACAAAAAGACTGGAGCATGGGAAATTCTCTGCATGCTTCAGTCTTTTTTGACCCAAAATAAATTAGTCAATATTGATAGACAGCTTATTTACCGTATCGGTGAGATAGAATTTAAAATAATTTCCTGACATGATCTGCTTCGTCCAGTGAATGGGATTGCCTACATCCGAAATGATGGTTTCCTTCAGGATAAACAGCGGATTCCCGGGCTGGAGCTTTAAGAAGAGCGCCTCCTCCGGAGTGGCCCCGCTGGCCTCCAGGCAGATGGTGGTATGACAGTAATTTTCAGGGTTTGCCCCAGTGCGCTTTTCCAGGGTGTCATACAGGGAGCGATCCTCCAGATCCTCTTCCAGCAGGAAGCTGTATTCCCGGTAAGGCAGGTGGACATGCTCGATGATCACCGGATGCCCGTCTGCATAGCGGATGCGTTTGATATAGATGATATCGTCACCCTCCTCCAGCTGCAGCGTGCGGATATCGTACATGGAGGCCTCCTGGCGGCGTACACAGAGGATGTGGGTATTAATACGAATATTATTTTCCCGGCAGGTGGTGGTAAAGCCGCTGAAGGTAACCAGATTAGAGGTAATCTTTTGATTCTCCACAAAGGTACCCTTGCCGTGCCTGCGGATTAAGATGCCCTGATCTACCAGGTCCGTTATAGCATTCCGTATGGTAACGCGGCTTACCTGGTATAGCTCGCAAAATTTGCTTTCACTGGGAAGCATCTGACCGGCCTGATATTCCCCGGTCATGATCTTTTGCTTAATGTCATTTTCTATCTGCTGATAAAGCGGAATTGCACTTTCATGTTCAATCATAGTCGAATCCCCCCTTTCTCGTTTCATCCATTATAACATCTTGTATCATCATAATGCAAGTTGAAAATGGAAAAATTCTGTTTTTTCTTACCGAAATAAAGAAACAGAAGGTGGCGATGTGAATACTCACTAAAAAAAGCAGAGGAATTAAATTTTTTCTGTGAAAAAAATTATTTTTTACTTGACTGTAGTAATATAATGTGTTAATATAAGCTCAACAATTATCATATCATGATATAATACAAGATTTGATATGAAGTAACCTGCGATAAATGAAAAAGGAGGAAGAAAGAGTGAAAGTGAAGAGAACAATTAAGGTCGTTACTGCGTTGGCATTAAGTATGGCTGTCCTTGCAGGCTGCGGAGGCGGCGGAGGCCAGAGCGCAGGGGGAGGGCAGAATGCCGGCGGAGAGGCCACGAAGAGTGCAGACTCTGGGAATTCCAGCCAGGAGGCTTCAAGCGGCGATGTAGTGATTAAGTTCGTCCACAAATTCCCGGAAGAAAAAAGAATGCAGTACTTTAATGAGGTGGTTGCACAGTTTGAGGAGCAGAATCCTGGAATTAAAATCGAGATGACTGCCTACGGCGATGAGGAGATCAAGGATAAGACAAGAGTGCTTCTTGGCAGCGACGACGCGCCGGATATTTTCTTTACCTGGAGCGGCGAGAGAATTACTCAGTACGTGGATTCCGGTAATGCCTTAGATATCACCAAGTACCTGGAAGAGGACGGTGCATGGAAGGACAGCTTTAACCAGTCAATGCTGGGCTGCTGCATTAAGAATGGCTCCTACTGGGCGATTCCCTGGGATTACTCTTCCAAGGAGATGGTTTATAACAAGAAGATCTTCGCAGATGCCGGGATCACAGAGGTTCCCAAGACCTGGACGGAATTCCTGGATGATTGCCAGAAGATCAAGGATATGGGAATTACCCCCATTGCTGTGGGAAATCAGTATAGCTGGGTCGTATGCCATTACCTTACCACTTTAAATGGAAAGCTGGTTCCTGCAGATGTTACCAATAAGAATTACACCATGGAAGAGGTAGCTTACACAGATCCCGGCTATGCTCAGGCGCTGGATATGATGAAGGAGCTGTATGACAAGGGCTTTACCAATGCAGATATTAACTCCTGTACATGGGAGATGTCCCAGGCTATGGTACAGGAAGGCAAGGCTGCTATGATTTATGAGGAAGTGCAGAACCTGGTGAACTACGAGAACGCTCTTGGAGATGACTGGAGCTACTTCGATTTCCCGGAGGTTGAGGGAGCTGCAGGAGAGGCTGGCTACATCACTGGCGGACCAGACGTATTTATGGTAAATTCCGCTTCCAAGCATCCGGATGAGGCGATCAAGTTCTTAAAGTGGATCACCAGCGATGAGGTACAGTCCAAGATGGTATATGAGCTGGGCTTCCTTCCCTGTACAGGCGCAGAATTAGACGAGTCTAAGTGTATGCCTGAGTCTCTGGAAATTATTGAGAAGAACTTAGCAGCACCTGGTATCTCTGAGTGGCTTGATTGCGCCATTGACCAGGCCGTTGCAGATACTTATCTGATCGGCTGTCAGACGATCTTTGATTCGGAAACCGGCGAGTCGATTATGAAGGATGTGAGCGCCACCGCTGAGGAGGTTGCCGCTGATAAGTAACTGAAGGATTCGTTGTCCGGCATCTCCTGGTGAGATGCCGGACATATTGCTAAGAGAGGTAAAACTATGACGACATTATACAAAAATAAAAAGATGCTGTTGGTTTTCCTGCTTCCTGCTGTAGCGGCTGTAGCATTGCTGATTTTCCTTCCGGTTATTGTAAATGTATATTACAGTCTTTTTAAATGGACAGCGTATTCGAAGACAATGGATTTTGTAGGCCTGCGGTATATCAAAAAGCTGTTTACAGATGATACCATCTGGCTTGCAGTGACGAATAATGCGAAATACGCAATCGTCTCCATTATCTTCCAGGTAGGACTCGGCCTGATCATTGCTTATCTTTTAAATTCCTTTGCCAACAGCCGGTACGCCGCTGTGACCAGGGTTATTATCTTTATTCCGGCGGTGGTTTCACTGACAGCCATCGGCCTCTTGTGGGTAATCGGGTACAGCCCGTCCATCGGCTTCGTGAATCCTCTTCTGGAAAAAATCGGCTTATCCTCCCTGACCAATGACTGGCTGGGAAATGCAAAGACAGCTATGTGGGCGGTAATCATGGTATCCCAGTGGCAGTACATCGGTGAGATGGTAATGCTGTACACCGTAGGACTTCAGAGCGTGCCTCTGGAGATTTATGAGTCAGCCAAGATCGATGGCGCCAGCGGGCTGCAGACCTTTTTCAGGATTACCATTCCGCTGATTAAGTCTACCATCCTCATGAATACCACCATTACCATCATCGGTGCGTTTATGGTATTTGATGAGGTTTATGTTATGACCAGCGGCGGACCGGGGAATGCTACAGAGGTTTTGGCTACCCTGATGTATAAAACCGGTTTCCGGAAGGATAACATGGGCTACGCCAGCGCCATCGGCGTGCTGCTATTTGTGATCACCTTTGCATTCTCCTTTATCCAGATGAGGATGTACAATGTAAAAGAAACAATGAAGGGGGAGAAATAGGATGAGTATTGGCTCCAAGATAAAACGATGGATTATTCATATCTTTATGGCTCTCTACATTGTGGCTATCGTCTTCCCTCTGCTTTGGATGGCAGTAAGCGGCTTTAAGGCGGACAGCGATATCTTCGGCTCCCCCTGGAGTCTTCCGGAGGTATGGCAGATTTCGAATTACACCTATGTGTGGAGCGCATATATCCAGAATACGGTAATCAACAGCTTATTCTTTACCATTACAGGCACCTTTTTCGTGGTTTTAATCTCCGGTATGGCGGCGTATGCAATTATCCGTTTTGAGTTTAAGCACAAATATTTTGTCTTCATGTTTGTGCTCTCCGGAATGATGCTGGCGCCCCAGTGCTCCCTGATTCCCATTTATAAGCTGCTGTCTATGGTAGGACTGTACAATACCCGGATCGGCCTTTTGGTTCCCTACATTGCCTATCGGATCCCATTTTCCTTTTTCCTGATGTGGTCCTTTATGATTAATCTGCCCATCGAGGTAGAGGAGGCGGCGATCATCGACGGATGCTCCATCGCCCAGGTATTTTTCAGCATTGTCCTTAAGATGAGCAAGCCGGTTATCGCCACCACGGCGGTTATGAGCGCCAGATATATCTGGAATGACTTTGCCTTCGCCCTGGTATTTACCGAGGGAAGGAAGCTGCAGACCGTGCCCCTGGGAATCTTTGCCATCCGTTCCACCTCCCAGACCCAGTGGGGCGTGCTGATCGCCGGCTTAACTCTGGCAGCGCTGCCTATGGTGGTGGTATATATCTGCCTACAGCGGTATTTTGTGGATGGTTTAAATTCCGGTGCAGTAAAAGGATAAATTTTTAAAATACCAGTTGACATGTGTATTAACACGTGATAATATAAGTTTAGAGAACAAAGAAACCTTATTTCATAAAACAGGAGGAACTGTAATGATCGATTTTGATGAAAAAGTCATGTTGGAGCAGGCGGATAAGCTGTATGCCCTCAGGGGAGAGCTGGAGGCGATTGCAGACAAGGTTTGTGAAAAGGGATTTGATAATATCCTCTTCACCTCTGCAGGCGGATCCTTAGCAGCACTGGAGCCTTACGCCTATACCATGAAAAGTATGTCCAAGATTCCGGTGTTAACAGAGATTCCGGCGGAGATGATGCTGACGGATAATGCGGAAATCACAGACAGAACCGTAGCGATCCTCACCTCAAAGTCTGGTGATACGAAGGAAACCGTTGCAGCGGCAAAGTGGCTGGCAGAGAAGCATGTGACCACCATTTCCTTCTGTGGCGAGCAGGATTCTCCATTAAAGGAGGCGACTACCTACTCTGTATATTACGGAGACGCGGAGCCCCATGATCTGATTGCAATCTTTGTTTTAGGAAAGATCATGTATAATAAGGGCGAATTCCAGGATTATCCCCAGTTTGCAGACGAATTAAAGAATCTGGGAAAGGCTCTGGTATCTGTGGCAAAGGCTTCTGACGCCAAGGGCATGGACTATGCTATGATGTTTGATAAAGCGGATAAGGAATACCAGATCTGGACTGGCTCCGGACTTACCTGGGGACCAGTGTACTCCATGGCTATGTGTATCTTAGAGGAATGCCAGTGGCTTCGCACGAAATCTGTAAATTCCGCAGAATTTTTCCATGGAACCATCGAGATGGTGGAAAAGGGCGTGCTGGTATGCGTAGGCATGGGCGAGGGCCCCACCAGGCCGCTGGATGAAAGAGTCATCCGGTTTGCTGAGAAGCACACCAATCAGCTCTTTATCTTTGACACCAAGGATTATGAGCTTCCGGGCATCAGCGATAAGTTCCGCTGGATCTTATCCCCCATTGTGATGTGGGCAATCTTTACGAGGGCATATAAGAATCTGGCAGAGATTCGCAAGCACACCATGGATATCCGCCGTTATTACAGAAGACTGGAATATTAATACATAAAATTTAGAAGAAAAGGGGTCAAAAAACCTTTTGACCCCAACATCATTTAAATGAATCAATCGGTTAAATCGAGATAAAAATCAGGAGGAAAATTAATATGTTTAATTTTAACGTTCCGCGTTATGAGAAGGTTGTAAGTGATGCCATTGCATTAAGACCTCAGATTGAAGCAGCGGTAGACCAGATTTGCAAGGATGGCTATTCCAATATTTTCTTTATTGGCTGTGGCGGCACCTATGCCCATTCTCTTCCCATGAAGTACTGGATGGACGGCTCCTCCTCCATCGAGACAGTAAGCGTAATCGCTGCCGAGTTTATGGCTGCACCGCCGAAGAAGTTTACCAAGGATTCTGTATGCGTATTCTCCACCAGAAGCGGCAATACAAAAGAGATCGTAGCTGCTGCCAAGTTCTGCAAGGAGGCAGGTGCAAGAACCGTTGTCTATGTATCCAATGACAATACTCCGGTATGTGAGTTTGCAGATTACAAGCTGTTCAGCTTTGCAGAGGATGACTGTCTGTGCGAGGCTATTTATACTTACATGATCACCTTAATTGCCAGATTCATGAAGAATGCCGGGGAATTCCCCAAGTATGAGCAGTTCATGGATGAGTATGCAAAGATCGTTCCCTATCTGTTAAAGGCGAAGGAGCAGTACGAGGATCGCTGTGCAAAGATGGCAGCCGAGCACAAGGACACAGATTATCATATGGTAATCGGATCCGGTATGCTTTGGGGCGAGGCTTATGACTATGCTATGTGTATCTTAGAGGAAATGCAGTGGATTAAGACCAAGTCCATCCATGCGGCAGAATTTTTCCATGGAACCATCGAGCTGCTGGAGGAGGGCATGAGCCTGATTCTCTTCTATGGAGAGGATGAGACCAGACCGCTGATGGATCGGGTAGATAAGTTTGCTGAGGAAACCATTAAGGAGAAATTCGGCACCAACATCCGTGTAAATAAGTTTGATACCAAGGAGGTTGAGCTGCCATTTACAGAGGATGAGTTCCGCAAGATCGTTTCCCCGATGATCATGTACGCTATCACCGAGAGACTGAGCTGCCACATTGAGAAGGAGAGAAATCATCCACTGACCACCAGAAGATATTACCGTCAGATGGAATATTAATAAAAACACCTAAGCCCCGAATTCCCCGCCTGGTGAATCCGGGGCTTCCTAAATGAATGAAGATACCAGGGCTGGCCCCAACATGGGATGGGGGAGCAAAGGAGGAGCTTATGTTTACCGCAGTGGTATTTGATATGGATGGCGTCATATTTGATTCGGAGGCTAAAATCCGGGAGTGTTGGGATGTGGTGGCAGAGAAGTACCAGCTTTCTGATATCCACAAGGCCACCCAGAAATGCCTGGGCAGCAATGAGCAGGCAGTAAGAGCAATCTTTAAGGAACAATATGGGGAGGCCTTTGACTTTGAGTTTTACTGTGCACAGGTTGACGCCCTTTTTGAGCAGCGTTACGGAGAAGGACGCCTGCCCTTAAAGCCAGGGATCCGGGAACTTTTGGAAGCCTTAAAAAAACATGGGATAAAGACCGCGGTGGCCTCCTCGACTAATCAGAAAACTGTGATCCGGGAGCTGACCGATGCGGGCCTCATATCCTGGTTTGACGCGGTAATCGGCGGCGATATGGTAGAGCGAAGCAAGCCGGAGCCAGATATCTTTCTGAAGGCCTGCCAGGAAATAAACAGCAGTCCCAAGGAGACCTATATTATAGAAGACTCCTACAACGGGATCCGGGCTGCACACAGCGCCCAGGCAATGCCGATTATGGTGCTGGATCTCCTGCCTCCCACAGAGGAGATGGAAGAAAAGACAGTGGCTATTTTATCCTCTCTCCTGGAGGTGAAGGAGTGGCTGCCGCTTAAAAATTAATAGAATAAAACGGATGCTTCAGGCTGCCTTTGGCAGCCTTTTTGTGATTCCTGTGCAGTCCTCCCTGTGCTTATCGTGCTCTCTGCGCTTAATTTCCATGGACGGAACCAGCATTCTGTGGTATAATATCCACGAATGCGAAAAGCAGTGCGGAAAAGATTAGATAAGAATCTGCGTTGTGCTTGCACATAAGCAGATTCTTATCTAGTCTTTTCCATAGGGCCGAAAGGCCCGTGAGCGAGCGGGAGCGATAGCGCCCGTGAGCCGCACTGCGGCTTATAGCAGCGCAAAACAGGCTCAAAAAGTGTACTAGGAGAAAGAATATGAAGAATAAGGTTCGGGTGAAGGGGCAGTTGAGCGCCTATCTGCAGTGGCCGCTGATACTTTCCGTCCTGCTGATTATTGCCACGATGGTAGTGACCGCCATTGATATTAAGGCCGCTGCTGTGTTAAGTGCATTTACCGTTTTATATGTCTTGATTTCACTTTGGCTTTATCTATATCAGAGAAAGAGCGTATTAGCCGGGCTGGTTGAGTTTTCATCGGAATATGCGTGGATTCAGAAGCGGCTTCTGTCAGAGATGATACAGCCCTACGCCATCGCAGATGATAAGGGGCGCCTGCTGTGGACAAACCAGATGTTTGCCCAGCTTTTGGGGATGGATCACCGAAGCCGGAAAAGCCTGCTCACCATGTTTCCGGAGATTACAAAGGAGCTTTTGGAAGCAGGGGAGAACACCAGCGTTCATATCGAATATGAAAAGCGAAATTACCGGGCAGACTTAAAGTGGGTGGCCTTAAAGGACGCGGCGGCTCTGGATACAGCTTTGGGAAGCGGCTTTTCCCAGGAGTATCTCCTGTCTGTATACCTTACAGATGAAACGGAGGTGCTGCATTATAAGAAGGAGATTGACCGGCAGAAGATGGTGGCCGGATTGATCTATCTGGATAATTATGATGAAGCCTTAGAGAGTGTGGAGGAGGTGCGCCGCTCCCTGCTGACGGCACTGATTGACCGGAAGATTAATAAGCAGATCTCTGCTCTGAACGGGATTGTGAAGAAGCTGGAGAAGGATAAATACTTCTTTGTGGTGAAGCAGCAGTATGTCCCTCAGATGATGGAAGAACGGTTTGCCATCCTGGAGGATGTTAAGACAGTGAATATCGGAAATGACATGGCGGTTACCTTAAGCATCGGCATCGGCATGAATGGAGAGGCTTACAGCCAGAATTATGAATTTGCCAGAATTGCCATCGATATGGCCCTTGGCCGGGGCGGCGACCAGGCTGTGGTAAAGGACGGAGAGAAGATCCAGTACTTTGGCGGAAAGGCTCAGCAGATGGAAAAGTCCACCCGGGTAAAGGCCAGGGTAAAGGCACATGCCTTGCGGGAGCTTTTAGAGAATAAGGACCGGCTTCTGATCATGGGACATAAGATGGCAGACATCGATTCCTTCGGAGCAGCCTTAGGGATCTACCGGATCGCCACCTCTCTGAATAAAAAAGCCCATATTGTCATTAACGACGTTACCACATCCATCAAGCCTATGATGGATCGGTTTTTAGGGAATCCGGATTACCCGGAGGATTTATTTCTTAATGGCTCCAGGGCAGCCGAGATGGTGGATAATAACACGATCCTGGTGGTGGTGGATGTGAACCGCCCCAGTATTACCGACACCCCGGCACTCCTTAAGATGGTAAAGTCCATCGTCGTGCTTGATCATCACCGTCAAAGCAGCGAGATTATCGAGAATGCAGTGCTTTCCTATGTGGAGCCGTATGCCTCCTCGGCCTGTGAGATGGTGGCGGAGGTGCTTCAGTATATAGCAGACGGGATACGCATCCGTCCGGCGGAGGCGGACGCCATGTATGCGGGAATTGTGATTGATACCACGAATTTTACCAATCAGACGGGAGTCCGTACCTTTGAGGCGGCCGCCTTCCTCCGGAGGAACGGGGCGGATATTACCCGGGTGCGGAAGCTGTTTCGGGATAATATGGCAGAATACCAGGCGAAGGCTAATGCAGTTCGAATGGCGGAGGTATACCGGAAGGAATTTGCCATCAGCACATGCCCGGCAGAGGGGCTGGCCAGCCCTACTATAGTAGGCGCCCAGGCGGCCAATGATCTGCTGGAGATTAGCGGGATTAAGGCTTCTGTGGTATTAACAGAGTACAATCATATGATCTATGCCAGCGCCCGCTCCATTGACGAGGTGAATGTCCAGGTGATGATGGAGCATCTGGGAGGAGGCGGCCACCGGGCTGTGGCAGGGGCCCAGCTGGAAGGGGTCACTATGGACCAGGCAAAGCAGATGATAAAACAGGTAATTGATGAAATGCTTGAGAAGGGAGAAGTATCATAATGGATATCGTATTATTAGAGGATGTAAAATCATTAGGAAAGAAGGGGCAGATTGTCAAGGTAAATGACGGCTATGCCAGAAATTACATTTTGCCTAAGAAGCTGGGAGTGGAGGCGACCACAAAGAATTTAAATGATTTAAAGCTTCAGAAGGCCAATGCAGAGAAGATCGCGGCACAGCAGCTGGCGGAGGCGAAGGAGCTGGCAGAGACGATCTCCAAGCTGTCTGTCACCATATCGATGAAGGCGGGAGAGGGGGGAAGAGCCTTTGGCTCTGTATCCGGAAAGGAAATCAGCAAGGCCATCGCCGACCAGCTGAATATGGACATTGATAAAAAGAAATTTCAGATCGCTGACCCCATCAAGACCTTTGGAACCCATGAGGTGCCCATTAAGCTTCACAAGGATGTAACTGCGAAGCTGGCAGTGAAGGTGGTTGAGGCGTAATCCATGGAGGAGGCATTATTAAAGCGGGTGCTCCCCCACAGCGTGGAGGCGGAGCAGTCGGTTATCGGCGCTATGCTGATGGACCGGGAGGCGGTCATCGCCGCCTCCGAGCTTATTACGCCGGCTGACTTTTATCAGCATCAGTATGGGGTGATGTTTGAATCCATGGTGGAGCTTTTTAATGAAGGTCAGCCGGTGGATCTGGTAACCCTTCAGGATCGCCTGAAGGAAAAGGATGTTCCTCCGGAGGTGAGCAGCCTGGAGTTTGTCCGGGAAATTATCACCACAGTTCCCACATCCGCCAATGTGAAATCTTACGCAAATATTGTGCGGGAAAAGGCGGTGCTGCGCCGTCTGATCCGGGTAAATGAAGAGATTGCCAATACCTGCTATGTGGGAAAGGATAAGGTGGAGGACATCTTAGCCTATACAGAGAAGGCTATTTTTGACCTGCTGCAAAGCCGGAGCGGAGGAGATTTCGTCCCTATCCGCCAGGTAGCCTTAAATGTTCTGGAGAAGATTGAAGCTGCCTCTAAGTCAGGGGGAACTGTGACCGGGGTGCCCACCGGGTTTCTTGATCTGGACTATAAGACATCCGGGATGCAGCCCTCAGACTTTATCCTTATAGCCGCTCGCCCTTCTATGGGAAAGACGGCCTTTGTGCTGAATCTGGTGGATCATGTGGCGGTCCGCAAGGGGCTTCCCTGTATGGTATTCAGCCTGGAGATGTCTAAGGAGCAGCTGGTAAACCGTATGCTTTCCATGGAGTCTAATGTAGACTCCCAAAAGCTGCGCACCGGCAGCCTGACAGACGCGGACTGGGACGCAGTGGTAGAGGGGATCGGGATCATCGGGAATTCCAAGCTGATTATCGACGATACCCCTGGTATTTCCATCTCCGAGCTTCGGAGCAAATGCAGGAAGATGAAGCTGGAGTATGGGCTGAGCATGATTATCATTGATTATCTGCAGCTGATGAGCGGAAGCGGGAGAGGCAACGACAACCGCCAGCAGGAGATTTCTGAGATTTCCAGGTCCTTAAAGGCGCTGGCCAGGGAGATGAACGCACCGGTGATCGCCTTATCCCAGCTGAGCCGCGCCTGTGAGACAAGACAGGATCACCGACCGATGCTTTCGGATCTGAGAGAGTCGGGAGCCATCGAGCAGGATGCAGATGTGGTGATGTTTTTATACCGGGATGACTACTATAATAAGGATACCGACCGGCCAAATGTGGCGGAAGTGATTATCGCGAAGCAGAGGAATGGGCCGATCGGAACGGTGGAGCTTCTCTGGCGGCCGGAGTTCACCAAGTTTGTGAATATGGCGAAGCAGTAATGGAGCATGACGGGAGGCAATGGGAAGTCCACATGGATATGGACTTCTCTTTTTTTACAGGAGCAGGTTTATGGAGACAAAAGGAATCATCATTCAAGATCCAAAGCATCCAAGAGATGAGGAGCTTTATGAGGCAGCCCGCATATTGCGGGAGGGCGGCCTGGTGGCATTTCCCACAGAAACAGTATATGGCCTGGGAGGGAATGCCCTGGATGACAGGGCCTCCGGGAAAATCTATGCGGCAAAGGGGCGGCCTTCGGATAATCCGCTGATTGCCCACATTTCCACGCTGGAGGAGCTGGGGCCGCTGGTAAGGGAGATCCCGGAATCTGCGAAAAAGCTGGCGAAGGCCTACTGGCCGGGGCCTCTTACCATGGTATTCCCTAAAAGCAGCCAGATCCCCTACAGCACCACCGGAGGGCTGGACACAGTGGCAGTCCGGATGCCCAGCGATCCGGTTGCCAGCAGGCTGATCCATCTGGCAGGAGTGCCGGTGGCAGCTCCCAGCGCCAATACCTCTGGCAGGCCCAGCCCTACGACTGCGGCTCATGTATGGCAGGATATGAAGGGGCGGATCGATATGATTGTAGATGGCGGTCCGGTGGGAATCGGCCTGGAGTCTACCATCGTGGATGTGTCCGGGGCTGTACCTGTGCTCCTTCGCCCAGGGGCCATTACCCAGGAAATGCTTAAGGAGCTTTTAGGGGAGCTGCAAATCGATCCGGCGGTCCTGGGGCCAGTGGAAAAGGGAGTCCGACCTAAGGCTCCGGGAATGAAGTATAAGCATTATGCCCCCAGAGGGGAGCTGGTGCTGATCCAGTTAAAGGAAGAAACCAGAGCGCAGCTTGGGAAGAAGGGAAGTCCTCTGTACAGCCAGACGCTCCGAAGGATGACAGACAGTGGGAAATGCTTCGGCCTGGATTTGGAAAGTTTTTACCTGGCCTGCCAGGTAAATCAGGCGGCGGAGGAAAAGGAGCGGGCCGGGGCCTCGGTGGGGGTAATCTGTACGGACGAGACTATAGAAGAGTATGGTATTGCCATAAAACGAAGCATGGGGACACGGGGGAGTGAAGCCTCCCTGGCCCATAATCTGTACCGGGTGCTGAGGGAGTTTGATGATCTTGGGGTAGATTATATTTATTCGGAAAGTTTTTCAGACACGAATCTGGGCCGCGCGGTGATGAACCGGCTAAGCAAGGCTGCAGGCTACCATGTACAAATGGTATAAATTAAAAGGAAAACAGGAGGCGCTATGTCAAGCAAACGTGAGGATTACATTACCTGGGATGAATATTTTATGGGAGTGGCCGAGCTGTCGGCACTGCGTTCAAAGGATCCCAGCACCCAGGTGGGAGCCTGCATTGTCAGCGAGGATAATAAGATTTTATCTATGGGATACAATGGCTTCCCGAAAGGCTGTTCCGATGATGAGTTTCCCTGGGATAAGGAGAATGAGCGGGAGGATCCCTACAATGCAAAGTATTTTTACACCACACACAGTGAGCTGAATGCAATCTTAAATTACCGGGGAGGAAGCCTGGAGGGAAGCAAGCTGTACGTCACGCTGTTCCCCTGCAATGAGTGTGCCAAGGCGATTATCCAGGCAGGGATCAAGACCTTGATCTATGGCAGCGACAAGTATGCCGATACCCCGGCAGTCCGGGCATCCAAGCGGATGCTGAACGCGGCGGGAGTCCGGTATTACCAGTATGAGACCTCAGGCAGAGTGATTAAGATTCAGGTGTGATGACGGGGAAGAAAGATGCAGTATTTACTTGTGGCGATCAATGCCAAGTACATTCATTCCAATCTGGGGATTTACAGTTTAAAAGCATATGTCCGGAGAATGGGAGACGTTCCCAAGGCTTCCATCGAGATCTGTGAGTATACTATAAATCATTCCCCGGAGAGGATTCTTGCAGACATTTACCGGAAAAAGCCGGAGATGATAGGATTTTCCTGCTATATCTGGAATATTGAGCTGGTTAAAGGCCTGCTTGCAGATCTTCCCAAGCTTCTGCCAGAGGTAAAGATCTGGCTGGGGGGACCAGAGGCTTCCTATGATGGGGAGGCGATTCTTAAGGAATTTCCAGAAGTGTCCGGGGTGATGACAGGAGAGGGGGAGGAAACCTTCTGCCGTCTGGTACAGTTTTATGAAGCAGCTTCTGGAACAGGGGATTTGGAGGAGATACCAGGCATTTTATACCGCAGGCCGGAGGGAAGGGGGGAGATCCGAAGGACAGCCCCTGGAGAGCTTTTGGACCTGAGCAGGCTTCCCTTTCCTTATGAGGAATGGACAGAGGAGCAATGGCAGGAATTTTCGCACCGGATTTTTTATTACGAGAGCAGCCGGGGCTGCCCCTTTTCCTGCAGCTACTGCCTCTCCTCCATTGATAAATCCGTGCGCTTTCGGGAGCTTAGGCTGGTAAAGAGGGAGCTGCAGATTTTCCTGGATCATAAGGTTTCCCAGGTGAAATTTGTGGATCGCACCTTTAACTGTAATAAGTCTTATGCCATGGCTGTATGGGAATATTTGGATAAACATGACAATGGAATCACCAATTTTCATTTTGAGATTGGGGCGGATCTGCTGGATGAGGAGGCTGTCGCCCTTCTGGGCCGGATGCGCCCTGGCCTTATTCAGCTGGAGATTGGCGTACAGACCACAAATCCGGACACCATCCGGGAGATCCGCCGGAGCATGGATTTAGAAAAGGTAGCGCGGATGACCGCTATGATGCGGGCCGGGGGAAATATCCATCAGCATCTGGATCTAATCGCCGGACTGCCCCTGGAGGATATGGAGAGCTTTCGGCGATCCTTTGATCAGGTCTACCAGATGCGGCCCAATCAGCTTCAGCTGGGCTTCTTAAAGGTGCTGAAGGGCTCTTATATGGAAGAGCAAAGGGAGGCATACCAGCTTCGCTTCACCAGTCGGCCTCCCTATGAGGTGCTTTCCACCAGGTGGCTGAGCTATGAGGATGTGATGCGGCTAAAGGAGATAGAGGAGATGGTGGAGATCCACTATAACAGCGGCCAGTTTTGTGAGACACTCCGGTATCTGGAGACGCTGTTTCCCAGGCCGATCCAGATATTTGAAGCCATGGCGGACTGGTATGGGAAGAGAGGCCTGAGTGATGTGGGACATAGCCGGCAGGCAAGGTATGAAATCCTGTTCGAATGGATTAAGGAACAGCTTCCCCAGGAGGAAGCGAACCTCCAGGATACCCTTACCGTGGATGTTTATCTACGGGAAAATGCCAAATCCCGTCCGGCCTTTGCCAGGGATTTAAGCGGGTACAAGGAGATATTCCGGCGGTTTTACCGGGAGGAGGAGGAAAAGCACAGCTTTTTAAAAGGGTATGATGGATATGATTCAAGGCAGCTGGAGAGAATGACACATATAGAGGTGCTGCAGGATGGGAGGATGCTGCTGTTTGACTACCAGAACCGGGAGCCATTAAGCCATAATGCCTCTGTGTTTGAGCTAAGTGCTCAGCCAGATGGCAGGGAAAGGATGGGAGGACATGGATTCTTATATTGCCATTGATCTCGAAACCACGGGCCTGAATCCCAAAACAGAGAAAATCATCGAGATCGGGGCCCTGCGGATCCTTTGCGGAAAAGAAGAGGCCCGATTTCACCGGTTGGTGAATCCCAGAAGAAAATTATCCCAGGAGATCACAAGCTTAACCGGCATCACAGACCAGATGGTGGAGAACAGTCCGGGGATAGAGGAAATAATAGGAGAGCTGGCAAAATTTTGCGGGGATCTTCCTCTGCTGGGGCATCATGTGATCTTTGATTATAGCTTTTTAAAGCGGGCGGCAGTAAACCAGGGGATCCAGTGGGAGAAGGAAGGGGTAGATACCCTGGCCCTATGCCGCTCCTTTATGCCGGCAGAGACATCAAAGACCTTAAAGGAGGCCTGCCGGTTTTACCACATAGAGATGGGCGCCTGCCACCAGGCAGTATCCGATGCGGAAGCTGCCCATCTTCTCTACCAGGCAGTGAAGCGCTTACATGGGGCATCAGGCTTAAGGCAGTTTGAACCGAAGAAATTCGTCTACAAGGTAAAAAAGGAGCAGCCAGCCTCAAAAAGGCAAAAAGAACGCTTGCAGGAATTACTAAAATATCATAAAATAGAAGCACCTGTGCAAATCGAGTATTTGACCAGGAATGAAGCGTCTAGATTAACCGATAAAATATTATCGGAATATAAAGCATATAAAAGAGGTGAGAAGCCATGATGAACTTTAATGATAAGAAAACGAGAAAGATGATGTCTACCATTATTGTGGTGATACTGGTATTTGCCATGGTGGTTCCGATGGTGCTTCAGTTTATCCGGTAAGAAGCGGTTTAAGCAGGAAGCTTGTATGAGGAGTGCAGGAAGGGTTTATGAAAAATAGGAATTGGAAAGCCGCGCCGGTATTCTGCGCGGCTGTTATGAGTATGCTGGCGGCGGTTCCCGCATGGGCCGCAGAGGCGAAGCTTCCGGAGGGAATCCAGGTGGAGGGAGAGAGCCTGGCCGGGCTTACGCGCCAGGAGGCGGAAAAAAGGATTGAAGAGCGGCTCGACGGGATGGCAGGGCAGCTGGTTATCCTGGATGTCCAGGGAGAAAAGGCGGGGACAACCGCAAGAGATCTGGGGTTTTACTGGAGCAATCCTGAGGAAATTCAGGCAGCCATAGGGGAGTATGAGGAAGCTAACCTGGTAAGGCGGTATATGATGGCAGCGGATCTTGAGGCTGAGCCTCTTGAGCTTCCCCTGGAGGTATCCGTAGAAGAGGAGGCGATCCGGGCCTTTGTGGAGGAGCACTGTCAGGATGTGGTCAGTGTGGGGCAAAACGCTTCAATTATCCGGGAGAATGGCGCATTCCAGATCACGCCGGAGGTGACAGGCATAGAGGTAGACTTAGAGGCTACAGCGGCAAGGCTGAATCAGGCTTTAGCAGAAGGCCTGGAGCAGGAGGTGAGGGCAGAGGCGGTGGTGAAGGAGAGCCAGCCAGCCATAACTGCCGCGGATTTAGAGACCATACAGGATGTACTGGGCACCTTTTCTACGGATTTTTCCAGCAGCGGAGCAGCCCGCTCCACCAACCTTTCCGTGGGGGCGGGAAAGATTAATGGCCATGTTCTGATGCCGGGAGAGACGCTGTCCGGCTATGAATGTCTGCAGCCCTTTACTGCGGCAAACGGATATAAGTCTGCCGCGGCCTATGAAAATGGCCAGGTGGTGGACAGCATCGGAGGCGGCGTATGCCAGATCGCCACAACCCTTTATAATGCAGCCCTACTGGCGGAGATAGAAATCACCCAGCGGCAGAACCACTCCATGAGCGTAGGCTATGTAAAGCCCTCCAGGGATGCAGCCATAGCTGGCACCTATAAGGATATCAAGGTAACAAATAATTACGAAACCCCCATTTACGTGGAGGGATATACACAAGGAAGAACGCTGACCTTTACCATATACGGGAAGGAGACCCGGCCTGCGAACCGGGAGATCGAGTTTATTTCGGAGACCCTTGGGGTGGTGAATCCCGGGGCGCCGAAGGAAGTGATGAATGCTTCCATGGCTCCGGGGAGCCGGAGACAGGTGCAGTCCGCCCACAGAGGGATCCGATCCAGGCTGTGGAAGGTAGTCCGGGTGGACGGCGCAGAGGTGGAGCGGACCATCCTGAGCACGGACACCTATAATGCCTCGCCTGCCATTGTGCAGGTAGGTCCGCCGCTGCCGGCTGCTCTGCCGGCCCCACTTCCTGCGCCGCTTCCGGAGACAACCGCCGGAGGAGCCACAGAGGGCACCGTGCCGGAGACCACGCCGGCGATACCGGAGGGGCCGGGCTATGAGCAGCCCTCCCAGTCCCCCTCGTCTGTGATCGTGCCTGTGGAAACTACACCAGCCCCGTCATCGGAGCCAGCAGCCACCGCTCCCGCGACGGTTCCGGAGACTGCACCTGCCGCACCACCGGAGGTCCCTGGAGCATTGCCGGAGCAGCCTGCTGTATAAGGCTTCGGGCACAGAGGGCAGGATATGATAAAGTCAGAGAGAGAAAAGAAGAATCAAGGGCCGATGGCAGAGCCGGGGCAGGATCTGGTAGTAATGGGCCCCATTGGACAGCTGGGGACCAGGGCCTTGATTCAGGCCAGATGGGATATGCTGCGCCAGTGGTTCTCCAGAAGCTATCTCCAGGAGATTTCAGAACACCAGGAGCCGGATCATCAGTCCATTCTCCGCCATCTAGAGGGATGGGGAGCGACTGGGGTTTTAGAGGTAGGGGAAGGCGGGATTCTTAAGGCAATATGGGATTTAACCGGTGCCTGCCGTGCAGGTGCATCCTTTTCTCTGGAGCGGATTCCGGTCAGGCAGGAGGTCATAGAAATCTGTGAACGGTGCGGGGGAAATCCCTACCGGCTTTACTGTGGAAACTGTTTGGTTGCAGTGGCCTGGAGAGGGGAGGCGCTGGCAGAGCGGTGTGGGAAAGCCGGGATTATGGCAGCTGTCATCGGACAGATAAGGCCGGGCATCGCCAGGGAGATATGTCATGGGGAGGAAACCGGATATCTGGAGCGCCCCACAGAGGATGAACTATGCCGCATTCTGGGCAGGGATTTGACCGCCTGTCTGGCGGACCTGGAGAAAATGACGGGACGGAAAACAAAGGAGCAGATATGAGAGAGAAAATTTTAGCAGTGATTGAAAAAAACAGCCGGATTGATATTAAGGATCTGGCGGTATTATTAGGGGAAAGTGAAGTGGCAGTGGCCAATGAGATCGCTGCCATGGAAAAGGAGCGCATTATCTGTGGTTATCATACATTGATCAACTGGGATAACACCAGCGATGAGAAGGTGGTGGCGCTGATCGAGGTGAAGGTAACGCCCCAGAGAGGGATGGGCTTTGATAAGATTGCAGAGCGGATCTACCAGTACAGCGAGGTGGAAGCGGTCTATTTGATGTCCGGAGCTTATGATTTTACTGTGTTTATTGAGGGAAAGACGATGCGCCAGGTGGCACAGTTTGTGTCAGAAAAATTATCTCCGATGGAATCTGTGCTGAGCACGGCCACCCATTTTGTGCTGAAGAAGTATAAGGATCACGGCACAGTTATCGCAGAACCGACCCAGGATGAAAGGATGCTGATTACACCATGAGAAACCCATTATCCGATACCATCGTATCGATTCCGCCCTCTGGAATCCGGAAGTTTTTTGACATTGTCAGCGAGATGAAGGACGCTATTTCCCTGGGAGTGGGGGAGCCGGATTTTGATACGCCCTGGCATATCCGGGAGGAGGGAATCTATTCCCTGGAGAAGGGAAGAACCTTTTACACCTCCAATGCCGGGCTGAAGGAGCTGAAAACAGAGATCTGCCACTATTTAAAGCGGCGGATGGAGGTAAGCTATGACCCGGACAAGGAGGTAATGGTTACAGTCGGAGGGAGTGAGGCCATTGATATTGCCCTGCGGGCTATGCTGAATCCTGGCGACGAGGTGCTGGTTCCCCAGCCCAGCTATGTCTCCTATGTGCCCTGCGTTACCCTGGCAGGGGGAAAGCCGGTGATCATCGAACTGGAGGAAAGAGATCAGTTCAAGCTGACCAGAGAGAAGCTTCTGGAAAAGCTTACGCCCCAGACCAAAATCCTGATCCTTCCCTTCCCCAATAACCCCACCGGGGCGATTATGGAGAGGGAAGAGCTGGAGGTAATAGCAGAGATTGTTAAGGAAAAGGATCTTTTTGTAATTTCCGATGAGATTTATGGAGAGCTGACCTATAAAAACCAGCATGTGACCATCGCGGCGCTTCCGGGGATGAAAGAGAGATGCGTGTTAATCAATGGCTTTTCCAAGGCATACGCCATGACTGGCTGGCGTTTAGGCTACGCATGCGCGCCGGAGATTATTTTAAAGCAAATGTTAAAAATCCATCAGTATGCTATTATGTGCGCCCCTACTACCAGCCAGTATGCGGCCGTGTCTGCCTTAAGGAATGGAGACGGGGATGTGGAAATGATGCGGGAGTCCTATAACCAGCGCCGCCGCTTCCTGATGCATACCTATGAGGAGATGGGGCTGGAATGCTTTGAGCCCTTTGGCGCCTTCTACACCTTCCCCAATATTAAGCGGTTTGGCATGACCTCTGATGAATTTGCCACCAGGCTTTTAAGGGAGGAGAAGGTGGCAGTGGTGCCGGGAACGGCTTTTGGAGATTGCGGTGAGGGGTATGTAAGGATTTCCTATGCGTATTCCCTGAAAAGCCTGAAGGAAGCCCTGGGGAGAATCCAGCGGTTTATCTGCAGGCTGGAGGGGAAGGGATGATGAATATTGTGCTTTACGAGCCCGAGATGCCGGCGAATACAGGGAACATCGGGCGGACCTGTGTGGCCACAAATACAAGACTCCATCTGATTGAGCCTCTGGGTTTTAAGATTAATGAAAAGTCCTTAAAGCGGGCCGGCTTAGATTACTGGGATCAGCTGGATGTAAGGATTTACTGTGATTTTAAGGACTTTCTCGAAAAGAATCCCGGGGCCAGGATTTATATGGCTACCACCAAGGCAGAACAGGTTTACACAAAGGCCTCTTATGAACCGGACTGCTATCTGATGTTTGGACCAGAAAGCCGGGGAATCCCTGAGGAGCTCCTGGTGGAATACAGGGATACCTGTGTCAGGATACCCATGTGGGGCAGCAGCCGTTCTCTGAATCTGTCTAATTCTGTAGCCATCCTTCTTTATGAGGCGCTGCGTCAGAATGGCTTTCCGGAAATGACACAAAAGGGGCAGCTTCATCATTTGCACTGGTAATTCATACGCCAGAAGGGAAATGTTTTTGAATGGAATGAATAAAGTACCTGTTTGTTACCTATAATAGAAAAAAATAGGTACAGGCAGGTTTTTTCATGGGTTTATTCGACTATCTGAGTGTTCATTCGAAACCGGAAATTTATTATTATCATACAGGCCCTCAGTTTCATCCGGAGGTTTTGGCAGACCGGCTGCTGGAGCTCATAAGGGAAGAGGAGGAGAAGGGAAAAAGAGGGGTGGTCTTTTTGTGCATTGGCACAGACCGCTCTACCGGGGACAGCCTGGGGCCTCTGATCGGATACAAGCTAAAGGAGCAGGAGCGGCGGCAGGGACATCAAAGGCGGGCGGCAGTTCTCGGCACCTTGGAGCGGCCGGTGCATGCTATGAATCTGGAGCAATATCAGGAGTTTGTAATCAGAAATTTTCCAGGGCGTATTGTAATCGCGGTGGATGCCTCCATCGGCAGCTCAGAGCATGTGGGCTATGTGACCATCGGGAAGGGATCCTTAAAGCCCGGGCTGGGAGTGAGTAAGGAGCTTAGGGAGGTAGGGGATATTTTTATTACAGGAATCGTGGGAGGCTGCGGAAATTTTGACCCGGTGATGCTTCAAAGCGTGCGGCTGTCCGTAGTAATGCGCATGGCCGACTGCATCTGCGAAAGTATTTTTCTTGTCGAAAACTTATGGGATTTTTCTTCTGCCGTTTGACATTTTTTTCAAAGAAAATGTGGTATGCTTGTCCGGATGATAAAGTGGAACGGTTTTACCGGCCATAATAAAGAAAGCAGGGTGAGCATATGGGTGAATTATATGAGCCTTATCCCAAGCTGCCAAAAAATATACGGCAGATTGGAGAGCGGGATGATATTGTCAGAGTATATGTAGAAGACTATGTAAACACGTATTTAAAGCGGCTGTTTCCTAAAGGGGGACAAGATCTGCGGGCAGGGCTTCTCCTTGGGAATCTGGAGGATCATGGGGGAGTTCCCTATGTCTTTATCGATGGCGCCCTGGAGATGGAGGGTATTACCCAGGAGGGGGAGCAGGTGGTTTTTACCGAGGAGGCGTGGAAGCGCGCCTATCAGGCGGTAGAGGAAATGTTTCCTAAGCGCACAGTACAGGGCTGGTTTTTATGCGGTGTGCCTGGATGCCAGCTGAGCCCGCTAAACTATTGGAAGCAGCACAGCCAATATTTTGCCGGCCAAAGTAAGGTGATGTACTTAAACAGCGGCTTGGAAGGGGAGGAAGCCCTTTACATAACCTCCAGTGACGGATTTTATAAGCTGCGGGGACACTGCATCTACTATGAGAGAAATCAAATGATGCAGGACTACATGGTGGCGCGAAAGGACAGCCGTCCGGTGGAAGCTGGCGGAAGTGATCCGGTCATCCGGGATTTCCGCCGTAAAATGGAACAGAAAAAGGAGCGGGCTGGCAGTCAGAACCGCACCATACAGACACTGCGGGGCCTGTGTGCCTGTCTGGCGATTCTGGCCCTGGCAGGCGGGGTGGCGGCCTTTAACAGCTTTGAACGGATGCGGGATATGGAGGCGGTTATGGCCTCTGTGCTCCCGGATGCAGATGCCATCGCCAATGCAGGAAAGGATACCTTTTCCTGGATCCTGGGAAGCCCTCAGGAGGAAAGCAGGTCAAAAGAAGAAGCAAGTCAGAAATTCTACGACTCTAATGGTGTAATTATCGAAGAAGCCTCTGGGGATGTCTACCCCACTATAGCATACCAACAGGAAAAAATAGAAGAAGCCATACAGGAAACAGGCGGGGATATGCCGGAACCAATGGATGACGCCGGCAGTGTGCCAGAAGGAGCGGCGGCGCCGGGAGAAACCGGCCAATCAGAGACAGCAGCCAGCAGCGAACCAGAGCCTGCCGAGGAAGCTCTGGCCGAGGGGGAGATCCTTGAGGAGTCACAGGAGGCTGCCCCGGATGCGGCGGAGGCCGGGGCAAAGCCGGTCCAGCTGGAGCCAGCTCCTGGCCAAAGTGTTTATGTAGTACAGGAGGGGGAGACCTTGTATGGAATCTGCTTTCAGCTATACCAGAACCTAAGCAAGGTGGATGAGATCTGTGAAATCAATGGTCTGGAGGACGTAAATGTGCTGGAGGCAGGGCGAAGATTGATCATCCCTTGACATGGAGGATAAAAAAGATAATGCGTTTTTCCTAAATCTGTTGTATAATAAAAAAACGCAGAACAGGAGAAAGTAAACAATACCCATGGAAGAGTTGAATTCGATTAACCGGGAACTGAAAAAGCAGCAGCTGAGAAAGCAAATCGTACAAAATCCTGCGCAGATGCATCCCATATCCGGGGACTACCATGATCCAGAGGAGGAAGAAGCAAAGCCCAGCCAGCCACGTCTGTCATTCCGCCGCAGTGCAACAGTAGGCGGGGTGATCCTTTTGATTGCAGCCGTTCTTACCGGCGGAGTGATCTACTGGAGAACATACCACCAATATGCAGAGTACAGCGTATCCTGGGAGGCGGAGCTTAAGGCCGGGGAGGATGGAGCCAGGACAGAGGGCAGTTTTACCGGATATGTTAATTTTGGTGAAAATATAATTAAGTATACAAAGGATGGGGCTTCTTATATCGATGCCAGAGGGAAAACCGTCTGGATACAGGCCTATGAGATGAAGTCCCCTGTTGTGGCAGTAAACGGGGATTATATTGCCATCGCGGATCAGCAGGGCAACAGCATTTATATTTGTGATAAGAATGGCTGCCAGGGGGTTGCCACTACCCTGCTTCCCATTTTAAAGGTGAGTGTTTCCGCCAAAGGGCTGGCGGCCGCTATTTTAGAGGATGCAAAGTCGAATTATATCACTATGTTTCAGAAAAACGGGGAACCACTTGATATTACTATTAAGGTGCGCCTTTCAGGAAATGGCTATCCCCTGGACTTTAGCCTGTCCCCGGATGGGACGCAGATGATCTGTTCCTATATGTATCTGAGGCAGGGGATGCTGGACTGCCGGGTGGTTTTTTATAATTTTTCTGAAATCGGGAAAAATGAATCACCCTTCCGTCTGGTAGGCGGCTTTGATGAGGATTTTACCGGAAGTATGGTTCCGCGGGTGCAATTTTTAAATGATGAATATTCCTTTGCCTGCTCGGATAAAGGACTTTCCTTCTTCAGCTCAAAGAATCTTGCCTCACCAGAGCTGCTGGCCCAGGCAGCGGTGGAAAGTGAGATTCAAAGTCTGTTTTATTCGGACAGCTATGTGGGTGTGGTGGTGCAAAACGGTGCGGGGGAGGCTCCATACCGGATGGAGGTTTACCGGCCTGACGGCAGGCTGGTGATGGAAAAGGAATTTAACTTTCCTTATCAGTATGTGTCCATCGACGGGGATCAGATCCTTATGTGGAATGATAGCAGCCTTCAGGTATATAATTTATCCGGGGTGGAAAAGTTTCATGGAACCTTTGATTTTGTGATTTCCAGGGTGATGGCGGGGCGGTTTGCTAATAGCTACCGGATCGTCAGCCCACAGAAGATAACCGAGATTACGCTTCAAAAATAAATTATTTTATAGCGTTTAGGAAGGGAGAATAACATGGAGAAAAAATGCATTGGAATCGACATTGGAGGAACTACGGTAAAAATCGGGATTTTTGAGACAGACGGCTCGCTCCTGGAGAAGTGGGAGGTCCCTACCAGGAAGGAAGAGCAGGGAAAATACATTTTGCCGGATGTGGCAGCATCTATATTAGAAAAGCTTTCTCAAATGGGGATTCAAAAGGAGGATGTGGCCGGCGCAGGCATGGGAGTGCCGGGGCCGGTACTTCCAGACGGCTATGTGGAGGTCTGTGTGAACCTGGGCTGGAGGGATATGAATCCTCAGGAGGAGCTTGGACGGCTTTTAGGCGGGATTCCGGTATCCAGTGGGAATGACGCGAATGTAGCAGCTCTGGGAGAGATGTGGCAGGGAGGCGGAAAGGGATACCGGGATATCGTTATGGTAACTCTGGGAACCGGAGTAGGCGGCGGCGTCATCATCAATGAGTCCATTGTGGCAGGCCGCCATGGCCTGGGAGGAGAGATCGGCCATATCCATGTCCGGGATGAGGAGAAGGAGCACTGTAACTGCGGCGGTATGGGATGCCTGGAGCAGGTGGCCTCTGCCACCGGGATCGCCAGGGAAGCCAGGCGAACTATGGCTAAGGAAGAGCGGCCCTCTGCCATGAGGAAATTTGGGGATCAGATTACAGCAAAGGATGTGCTGGACTGTGCCAAGGCAGGGGATGCCATGGCGCTGGAGGTGATGGAGACGGTAGGACGCTTTTTAGGGCTGGCCCTCTCTCAGATCGCCCTGACTGTGGATCCGGAGGCCTTTGTTATCGGAGGAGGCGTGTCTAAGGCAGGCCAGTTCCTCATTGATATCATAGAGAAGTATTATAAAAGATATACAGCGATTTCTCAGAATACTGGCATTTTAACGCTGGCTAAGCTGGGGAATGACGCCGGGATTTATGGTGCAGCCCGTCTGATGCTGGGATAAGGCTGTATGGCGGAGAATAAAACACAGCCTCAGTTAAAAGCAGAAAACTGCCTTTGACTGAGGCTGTGTTTGTTATTTCGGGGCCCATGCCCCATTTTCATCAACAAAGAATCCGTCAGGAGTGGTGGTATTGACCAGCATCTTGCCATCATTTCCCACATAGTAACGGTCTACCCACTGGTTCGTGAGACGGTATCCAAGCTCATTAAAATAATACCAGCCTCCGTCGATCTCCCGCCACTGGCTTTTGGGAATTTCACCTGTGGTATATTGATACCATGCGCCGATGGAATCCTCCAGCCACTGCCCGGGAACACCGCTGTCTTCTGTGGCGTGCTCCTTAATGTATGCCAGCTTGGCTTCATCCACTACCAGCACCGGGGAGGTCTCCCAATCACTGCTTTTCGTCTTCCGGAAGCGGCCATTGGCCTTGACCTGGAAGGTATAGTTTCCGGTCTTGGTGATCTTGGTGGAAAGGTTATAAACCGTAGTTTCTGTGGTAGGCGCGCTGGAGGAGGTTACGGCCTGTCCGTCCTTGCGGATCCGTACCGAATAGTTCCCCGCCCCGGGAACGCTATCCCATGTGGCGATGCCGGTGTCTGTCCAGGCCAGGTTCTCAGGGCTTAAAAGCTCTCCCTCACCCAGATCCTTTAAGCGGACCGCCAGGGTCATAACCGAATTGCTGTTGCTTCGGGCTGCCTCCTGGAACATAGCGCCTTCGCCCTCTAAGGAAAAGTATTTTTCTTTAATGCTGGTGAAATAGTAATCCTCCTGGGCCTCTAACACCACCACCGCACAAGGATGGGAGGAATTTTTCGTGCCCTCTGGAAACAGATCTACGCTGCGGACCTCATAAACGCTGTCCCCACACTCCACATCTAGTTCAGACCAGCTGTCCTCATCCATGCTGAAGGATAGGGTGACCTGTTCGATCTTCTCCCTAGCATATGCGGCAGCCGGGAATAAGGCAGTAAGAAAGCTTGCTGCCATCATCAATGAAACCAGTGATTTTGCCTTTCTCAATGGATAATGCCTCCTTTTCAAAAATTTCTGTTATTTTCTTGATTATACCATAGGTTTGCAGTTTGGGAAACGAAAAAATCTTTCTGTATTCTTACAAATTTGTAGGCCTGGGGAGGCTGAATATAAACTCCGTGCCCACGCCTTCTGTGCTGATAACATCGATATTCTCCCCATGGGCCTGTATGATCTCCTTAACAATGGAAAGCCCCAGCCCAGTGCCCTTTTTATCCTTTCCCCGGGAAATGTCCGTCTTGTAAAAGCGCTCCCAGATCTTCTTAATACTGTCCTTGGGGATCCCGATGCCGGTATCCTTTACTGAGACGAAAATCTTTTCATGCTTTGGCGCTGCCTGGATGTAAATGGTGGCGCCGTTTTGGCTGAACTTGATGGCATTGTCAATGAGATTATACAAAACCTGCTGGATCTTCCCCAGCTCTCCGTATACCATCTGAATATTGTCCCCGAAGGTGAGCTCAAAGGACAAATTCCGCTGGCTGCATACCACCTCAAAGGAAGCGGCGGTGTCCTTGATCACCCGGTTTATGTCAAAATTCGTGCGGAACAAAAGCCCCTTGCTGTCCAGGGAGTTTAAGGTAAGCATTCCCTGGGTCAGCTTGTTTAAGCGCTCAGTCTCTGTGATTACCCGGTTTAAATACTTTTCCTGCATTTCCGGCGGGATGGTTCCGTCCAGAATGGCCTCCAGAAAGCCCTTAATCGAGGTAAGAGGGGAACGGAAGTCATGGGAAACATTGGCGATGAATGTCTTCTGGTACTCCTCCATCTGATTTAATTTGTCTGACATGTAGTTCAGAGTTTCCGCCAGGTATCCCATTTCATCATGGGAGGCCAGCTGAATCCGGTATTCCAGATTTCCAGCGGCATATTCATTGGCCCCTGCTGTAATTTTCTTTAAGGGAAAGTATACGGTCAGGGTGAAAATCAAAAGGATGATTAAAGAGAGAATAAAAATAATGCCGTAGGTAAGATATACCATATCCAGAATCCGGTCCCTTGAGGCCTGAAGCTGGCTTATAGGCATATGGATCAGCACATAGCCGTAAATCGTATAATTTCCGGCAATGGGGGCGGATACACTAAGCACGTCATAAGGGAAGGTGCCGTAAAAGTTACCGATTCCGTAGTTTCGGTTTCCCAGCGCGGTAGGGTCAAAATCCACCGACAAGCCTTTTCGGGAGCCATTCTCCGAATCTACAGTGACCGTACCTGACCGGTTTACCACCCAGATCTCCGACTGAAGGGAAGGAGACAGGATGGTGAGCTGGTTGGAGACAGTTTCCAGCCTCGGCGTCTTCCCATTGTAAACAGCGCCGCAGTCTGCGGCCAGCCGGTTTGCCTCATCATAGAGAAGCTCTGCCTTTTCCCGGAGGAGATAGTCGTAGGTGACATCCGAGGAAAAGGTACTGATAAGGAGAAACCCCAGCATGCCGAAGATAACATATCCCAGGATGAACTTGTAGTACAGGGAGCGGTTCATCGCTTAACCTCGAACTTATAGCCGATTCCCCAGACTGTGGACAGGGACCAGCTTTTATGATCCTTAATCTTTTCACGGAGACGTTTAATATGGACATCAACCGTTCGGGTATCTCCGATGTATTCGTATCCCCAGATGTGGTCTAAGAGCTGCTCCCTGGTAAATACCTGATTGGGGGAGGAGGCTAAAAAGTATAAAAGCTCCAGCTCCTTTGGCGGCATTTCTACGGAGCGCCCCATGTAGATAACAGAGTAATTTGTCAGGTTTACAATTAAATCCGGGTATTCCACGTAATCCCCCTGCTGATCCGTAGAGTGGGAGGGAACTGCGGGGACAGCCTGATAGCGGCGCAGCACAGCCTTCACCCGGGCCACCAGCTCCTTTGAGTCAAAGGGCTTAATCATGTAATCGTCGGCGCCCAGCTCCAGGCCTAAAACCTTGTCAAAGATTTCTCCTTTGGCTGAGAGCATGATGATGGGCACCTGGGAGGTCATCCTGAGCTCCCGACAGACCTGATAGCCGTCAATGCCGGGAAGCATCAGGTCTAATAGAACCAGATGGGGCTTAAAGCCAGGGAAGACCTGAAGAGCCTCCTCGCCGTCGCCCACGATCCGGGTTTCATAGCATTCTTTTAATAAATACAGGGAAATTAACTCTGCGATGTTGGCATCATCGTCAACAATCAAAATTCTTTGCTTTTCTGCCAAGGGAAGCCTCCTTTATCTGTTCTCCAGTAATATATGCTACTTAAAGGTAACGATGGTAACACCGCTGTCTCCTTCGCCGAATTCTCCCAGGCGGAAGTCCTTTACATATTTTTGACGTTTTAGATACTTGTGTATGCCTGCCTTTAGCGCCCCGGTACCCCGGCCATGGACAATGCGGACCGAGGAAAGGTGGGAGAGGTAGGCGTCATCCAGATATTTATCCAGCTGAAAGCAGGCCTCATCGACATTCATGCCGATGAGATTAATCTCCGGTGAGATGGTGGCAGACTTAGACATAGAGATCCGGCCCTTGCCCCCGTCGCTGCCCGAACGGCCTCGGGAGGAGGGACTGTAGGAAGGGGCGGTGATCTCCTGCTCATGGAGCAGCTCCAGATCCTTAATATTTACCAGGGAGCGGAGGATCCCCATCTGTACAAACAGATCGCCCTTTTCATTAGGAAGGGTGCTGACGGTACCCTTTAATCCCATGGTGAGAACCTTAACCCCGTCTCCGATCTTCAGCTTCTTTGGAGAGATGGGCTGTCTGGGGCCTTTCTGCTTTACTGCAAGCTTTTGGTCTGTCTCTTTTATTTTATCCCGCAGCTTTGCCCGCTCAGCTTCCAGCTGGCGGTTCAGGCCGGATTCAGAGGAAAGCTTATTGATCTGCTTAATGGTCTGATCAGCGGTCTCCTTTGCCTCCCGCAGGATGCGCTGGGCCTCCTCTGTGGCATTCCGTATCAGCTTCTCCTTCCGCTCGTCAAGCCGTTCCTCCTTTTGGGTCAGGCGGGACTTCAGCTGAGCGATCTCCGCCTTATAAGACTGGATTTCCTCCCGCTCCTTTTCGATGGTGACCCGGCTTTCCTCCAGATGTGCGATTAAGTCCTCAAAGGCTTCATCCTCCGCCTCCAGATGACCTTTGGCATCCTCAATGATGTAATCCGGCAGCCCAAGCTTTTTGGAAATAGCAAAGGCATTGCTCTTGCCGGGGATGCCGATAAGCAGGCGGTAGGTGGGCTGAAGGGTCTCCACATTAAACTCACAGCAGCCGTTCTCCACGCCGGGAGTGGAGAGGGCAAATACCTTTAATTCACTGTAATGGGTGGTGGCCATGGTACGGCATTTCATATTATGGAGGAAGCTCAGGATGGAAATAGCCAGGGCAGCGCCCTCCGTGGGATCGGTACCGGCCCCCAGCTCGTCGAACAGGCACAGAGACCGGCTGTCTGCCCGTGACAGGATCCGGACAATATTGGTCATGTGGGCAGAGAAGGTGCTTAAGCTCTGCTCAATACTCTGCTCATCTCCTATATCTGCAAAGACCTCTTCAAATACGGCCAGCTGAGAGCCCTCAAAGGCCGGGATATGGAGGCCGGCCTGGCCCATGAGGGTGAATAAGCCCACAGTTTTTAAGGAGACAGTTTTTCCGCCGGTATTGGGACCTGTGACGATAAGCAGGTCAAAGTCTTTACCCAGGGTGAGGGTGATAGGAACCACCTTCTTTGGATCCAGCAGGGGATGGCGGCCATCCTTGATGGAAATGATGCCCTTGTCATTAAAGATGGGCTGACTTCCCTTATAGTGGCGGGATAAATTGGCCTTGGCAAAGATAAAATCCAATTCTCCCAGAAGCTGCTGGTTTACGCGGATCTCCTCCTGATAGGGGGAAAGCTGATTGCTTAAAGCTGCCAGGACCGCTTCAATCTCCTTCTGCTCAGCGATCTCCAGCTCCCGTATTTCATTATTCAGCTTAATGATGGCCATGGGCTCGATAAAAAGAGTGGAGCCGGTGGAGGACTGGTCATGGACCATTCCCGGCACCTGATTCTTATACTCAGACTTTACCGGAAGGCAGTACCGGCCATCGCGCATGGTAATGACTGCATCCTGTAAATAGGTGCGGTTCGCGTTTAAAATCGAGTTCAGCTGACTGTGGAGCTTGTCCGCTGCATTTTTCATCCCACGGCGGACCTTGTGAAGACCCGGACTGGCATCGTCGCTTACTTCATCCTCTGAGAGAATACAGCGCTTAATCTCCCCGTTCACCGGAGTTAATGGCTCCAGGCTGCGAAACCGTTCTTCCAGAGAGTCGAAAGACAGCTCCTCTTCCTCATGGCGGCCGTAGGCCTTCGCCCGGGCGGCTACGGTTAAAAGAGAGCTGATGGATAGCAGCTCCGGAATGCTTAAGGAACTTCCGATCTCCAGCCGTTTTAAGGAATCACCCACATGCCTGCAGCCGGCAAAGGACAGGCTGCCTTTCATGCGGATGCGGCTGGCAGCATCGGTTGTCTCTTCCTGTGCCTGCCGGATCTGGCTTAGATCCGAAGAAGGAAGAAGGGCCTGGCATCGCTCCCGCCCAAGGGCAGAGGTGGAAAAATCCGCAAGCTGAGTGATAATTTTATGATATTCTAAGGTTTGTAATGCTTTTTGATTCATAGTTGATTTCCTTTTCCTTGATTATACAATATCCACAGTAGTAAGGCGGCGGATAAGAGATACGTTGATTATACCACAATTTATATTTTGGGGGAAGTGAAACCACGCAGCAGATTGATTTTCCAAGGAAAAGTTGGTAGAATAAAGTATCTGTTTGAAATTAGAAAAGTATGGGCATTTTGAATAGGGAAACAAAAGGAGAAAGGGAAAGCATGATAGGAAAGTATAAAAATAATAAAATCGTCCGGAGAATCATAACCATTTCGGCAGTGACAATCTCTGCATTGATGCAGGCCTTTGTGATCCAGACATTTATCCGCCCATCCCATCTTTTATCGGGGGGCTTTACCGGGGTGGCAATTTTAATTGATAATATTGCCTCATTGTTTGGGCGGAGCTTTTCTGTATCAGTGGGGATGCTGCTATTAAATATTCCGGTAGCAGCTCTGTGCAGCCGGAGCATCAGTCTTCGCTTTACGTTTTATTCTTTGATGCAGGTTTTTTTATCCAGCTTTTTTCTGGCTGTCTGTAAGTTTCAGCCTATGTTTGATGATGTGATGCTGAATGTAATTTTCGGCGGCTTTCTGAACGGGCTGGCCATCTCCGCGGCTTTGCGGGGAAATGCCTCCTCCGGAGGCACGGACTTTATTGCCCTGTATGTGTCGAATAAGACAGGGCGCTCCATCTGGGAGTATGTATTTGCCGCGAATGTTGTCCTGCTGTGTATTTTTGGCATGCTGTTTGGCTGGATTTACGCGGGCTATTCCATATTATTCCAGTTTATATCTACCAGAACCATAGCTACCTTCCACCACCGCTATGAGCGGGTGACCCTGCAAATCACCACAACAAAAGCAGAGGCTGTGATTCAGGCTTATGTTTCCAAGTACCGCCATGGGATTTCCTGTGTAGATGCCATGGGCGGATACAGTCATAAAAAGATGTACTTGCTTCATACCGTGGTTTCCTCCTACGAGGCTGCGGATGTTGTCGATTTGATTCGGTCCGTGGATCCTCACATTATTATTAATATGGTAAAGACAGAGAACTTTTACGGAAGCTTTTACCAGGCGCCAATGGAGTAACGAAAATATCTTTTTTCTTGCATAAAATCAGGAAGAACCGTATAATAGGAAATAAGCTATTTTAGAGGGGGTGTTCCAGTTGCCAGATGAGGATGACCTGAAAGAAAAATCAGAAAGACACCGTTTTATCCGCGAGAAAATCGTCAGGCCGAAGATGACAAAGGCTGAGATTTTCAGACATCTTCTTTTATGGGGAGCTGGAGCAATCCTGTTCGGTTTTCTGGCAGCGATTACCTTTGCAGTGTCGGAGCCGCTGGCAAAGAAATATCTGACAGAAGAAGAAACCACAGAAAGCTCGTCCGTTGCTATTTCTATCCCAAAGGATGAGCCGGAAACCATCACAGAGCCGGAGACGGTGGAAGAAAGCACAGAGGCGCAGACAGAGCCCATCGAGGAAATGGTGCGGGAAGAGGTGGAGCGATATTCTTTTTCTCTGGAAGATATGGCGCAAATGTATGCAGGGATGTATGACAAATTCCAGGAAATCGATGGGGGGATCGTAACGGTTCACGCGGTAAAAACACAGATGGATTGGTTCAATAATCCAATCGAGACCACCGGCCTGTACGCAGGGGTGATCATTGCCTCAACTCCGGAGGAGTACTTGATCTTAACTCCGATTAATGCGGTGGAGGGGGCAGATTCCCTGGAGGTTACTCTGCCTGGGGGAGACAGAGTTGTAGGGCAGCTAAAGGGAAAGGATCAGGTTTCCCATATGGCGGTAATCTCTCTGGCGGCCAGTGAGCTGGACGAGAACCGAAAGAAGCAGATGAAGGTGCTGGAGCTGGGGAATTCCTACTCTGTAAGGCAGGGAGAGCTGATCCTGGCAGGGGGGAGCCCGGCAGGGGTTGTGCATTCAGTTAGCATGGGCTATATCTCTTATATCGCGAAGAATGTATCCGTAGTTGACGGTGTCAGCCGGTTATTTTACGCAGATGCCAAAGGGGAGGCTGGCCTTGGAACCTTTGTGTTCAATATTAAGGGACAGGTGATCGGCTGGGCAACGGATGATTATCAATCAGAGGGCGGGTCGATGCTGGTGGTGCGCGCCTTATCGGATTATAAGGGGATATTGGAAGACTTGTCCAATGGGCTTTCGGCTCCCTACTTTGGAATTATGGGCGTGGAGGTTACAGAAGCACGGCATCAGGAAGGGCTGCCGCTGGGGATTTTTGTGAACAGCTGTGTAGCAGATGGGCCGGCGTATAATGCGGGGATCCAGAGCGGGGATATTATCACCCGTATTGGAGAACAGAAGCTGACCACTATGAAGGATTTTCAGGGATGTCTGGATCAGACAGCTGCAGGGGATACTGTGGTGGTTGAGGTTCAAAGATTTGGGCGGGATGAGTACACGCCTATCGAATATGAAGTTGTGATCGGAGCCAGGTAATGTAATTCCTGGCTTCCTTATTCATGACAATAGAATCCTGGCAGAAGGTGGTTTCTATTGCCGGACAGCAGAAGACGGGATCACGGAAAAGAGGGCAGGCTATGAAGTATATTGACACATTTCGGGAAGGGATGCATACATCCGACATTTATTTATGCAAAAGCAAGCAGATTGCCATCACAAAGAATGGGAAGGAGTACGGAAATCTGGTACTTCAGGATAAAACCGGGACGATAGATGGGAAGATCTGGGATCTGAATTCTCCAGGGGTGGGAAGCTTCGAGGTGATGAATTATGTTCAGGTGGAAGCAGATGTTACCTTATTTCAGGGCTCCTTTCAGCTGAATATTAAGCGGATCCGCAAGGCAGCAGAGAGGGAATATAAGGAGGCGGATTACCTGCCGGTTTCCAAAAAGGATATTCCAAAAATGTATGAGGAGCTGATGGGGTTTGTCACCTCCATCCAAAATCCATTTTTAAGCCGGCTGGCCATGGACTTTTTCGGGAACCCGAAGTTTGAAAAGGCATTTTGCTTTCATTCGGCGGCGAAAACGGTGCACCATGGCTTTGTGGGAGGGCTTTTGGAGCATACCCTGGGGGTAACCAGGCTGTGCGATTATTATGCCTCTTATTATACCCAGCTGAACCGGGATCTTTTGATTACCGCGGCTATGTTTCATGATATCGGAAAGATGCAGGAGCTGTCCAGATTTCCGGAGAATGACTATACAGATGATGGCCAGCTGCTGGGACATATTATCATCGGAATGGAGATGGTCGGCAGCCGGATGAAAATGATCCCGGACTTCCCGGCGAAGCTGGCATCGGAATTAAAGCATTGTATCCTGGCTCATCATGGGGAGCTGGAGTATGGTTCTCCGAAAAAGCCGGCGCTCTTAGAGGCGCTGGCGCTGAATTTTGCAGATAATACGGACGCGAAGATGGAGACCATGATGGAAGCGCTGAATGCAGGCAACGATAATCCTGGCTGGCTGGGCTTTAACCGCCTTCTGGAGACCAATATCCGGAGAACCGGGGAGTAGATAAAAAGAAGCGTTCTACTTTCACAATTCGTTGTGAGTTGGAACGCTTTTATTGTTAGTCGAGTGCGGCAGCCGGTCGCGCGCTTGTTGGCCGTCGCCCTCATTTTATGTAGAACTACAAAATGTTTCCCTAACTATCGAAAACCTTTGGTAGAACTTTTATGGTCTTAGTATAGATGATAATTATGGATAAACTATGGAAAATAAATGAAAGAAGTATAAAATTTGTTACAAATTACTTAATGAATCATTGACTTTGTGAAGAATGACATGGAACCACAGCATGTCGGCGCGCGGAGCTTTAAAATAATGCGACAGGAGAGTGAAAATGAATTGGAAAAAGAATGATGTGATTACCCTGACCATAGACGATATCAGTGAGGACGGATCCGGAATCGGAAAAACCGAGGGGTATACCTGGTTTGTTAAGGACACGGTGATCGGCGATGGGATAGAAGCCCGCGTGATGAAAATGAAGAAAAACTACGGATTTGCCAGGCTGCATCGCGTCCTGGAGCCCTCAGCCTTCCGGGTGGAGCCAAGATGCCCGGCAGCAAAAGCCTGCGGCGGCTGTCAGCTCCAGGCCATGGCCTATGAGGAGCAGCTGCGGTTTAAGGAGAGAAAGGTGTATCATCATTTAAAACGGCTGGGCGGGGTAGAGGAGCTTTCCCCAGAGCCGATAATTGGAATGGAACATCCCTGGAGATACCGAAATAAGGCGCAGTTTCCCTTTGGCCGGGATAAGGATGGCAGGATCATCTATGGCTTTTATGCAGGGAGGACCCATGCCATCATCCAGCAGGAGGACTGCCTGCTGGGGGTGGAGGAGAACCGGGAGATTTTAGAGATTATCCGAGGCTATATGGAAGACTTTCATATTCCTCCCTATGATGAGAGCTCCCATACAGGGCTGGTGCGCCATGTGCTGATTCGGAAGGGGTTTGCCACAGGGGAGCTGATGGTCTGCCTGATTATGAATGGAACAGCTCTTCCTCATGCAGATGTCCTGGTAAAGCGTTTAAGATCTTTGCAAGGAATGACATCCATCTCCTTTAATGTGAATATGGACCGAACCAATGTGATCCTGGGGGAACAGGTGGTGAAGCTTTATGGAAAGGGATATATCACCGATACCATCGGCGATATTAGATATCAGATCTCACCCCAGTCCTTTTACCAGGTGAACCCGGTCCAGACAGAGAAGCTCTATGAGACGGCCTTGGAATATGCTGGCCTGACGGGGGAGGAGACGGTCTGGGATTTATACTGCGGTATCGGAACGATTTCCCTTTTCCTGGCCAGGAGGGCAAAAAAGGTCTATGGGGTGGAAATTATCCCCGCGGCCATTGAGGACGCCAGGGAGAATGCAAGGCTGAACGGGATTTTAAATGTGGAGTTTTATGTGGGAAGGGCAGAGGAGGTTCTGCCAGAGCAGTACCACAAAAATAAAGTATATGCAGATGTAATTGTGGTGGATCCGCCGCGGAAGGGATGTGATAAGGCTTGCCTGGACACCATTGTGGAGATGGGGCCGGAGCGGGTGGTGTATGTAAGTTGTGATTCCGCAACCCTGGCCAGGGACGTGAAGTATCTGAGGGAGAGAGGATATAAGGTACGGCGGGTAAGGACTGTGGATTTATTTGGGCAGTGTGTTCATGTGGAGACTGTGTGTCTCTTGAGCAACCGAAAACCAAAACCGGATGCTCATGTGAAACTGAGCCGGAGTATGGATGATTACTACAGGATTAAGGAAGAGGGTAAAAATAACCAATAGCTAAATTTAATACACTGAACTAAAGCGATAGCTGCTGATGCGAAAACATTGGCAGTTATTTTTTTGCGCTGAGGGGAGGTGGTGCCATTGGGCTGATTTCTAGGATTGAGCGGTAAGTACATTATTTCTAAAGTAAATGTTCATTTACGGTTTAAGGAGGCAAGTCTATGGAATCAAAGAAAGTCAGAAATATTAAGGTAATCTCACAGAGCGGACGTAATTATAAGCCTACGCCGACTGTTATTCTGAAAGGACAGTGGCTGAATGAAATAGGTTTTGAGATTGGGGATCAGATTAAGGTTGAGTGCGAACAAGGAAAATTGGTAATCAGCCTGAACAGAGAAAGAATGGAATTGCTTGATGCAGAGAGGGCTTTCATGGAGACGGAAACCAAAAAACTGCAGGTACGGTTTCAGAAAGAGAAAGAGGAAATCCATGCCAGATATGTGGCGGAGCGGAAAGTAGCGTATGGATCGTAAAGGGGGATGGATTCTATGGATAAACAGATGGCTTCCAAGATAAAGCCGCTGTGCGAGTCCGGGACCTGCGAGCTGTTCCTGACGCTGGTGGGGGACCTGGTGGTCGGCGGGGATTTCCAGGTCACAGCGGATGATCAGGTCATCCATACCCAGGGGAGTGCGAGGCTGGGGCGTGTTGCGCGCCGTGGCGGACAGGAAGCTGTCCAGTGAGGTGGGGTTCAAGGGTATCGCAAAGAAGGTGCTCATCTTCCTGCTGGTGGGGATGGCCAATATCCTGGACGTGCAGGTCATCGGCAACGGCTCTGTGCTGCGGACGGCGGTCATTTTTTTATATCTCCAATGAAGGCGTGAGCCTGTTGGAGAATGCGGCGCGCCTGGGGCTGCCCGTTCCGGAGAAGCTGAAGGATGTCCTGGCACAACTCCATGGCCGTGCGGAAGACGGGAAGGGGGACGAGTGAGCATGAGGATGGTGGAGAGCTTCCTGATGAGGACCCCCTGTTATGCGGCGGGGCTGAAGATCACGGTCAAGGGACTGATGCTCCATTCCGTGGGCTGCCTCCAGCCGAAGGCGTCTGCGTTCATCAGCAGCTGGGACAGCCTGGCGCATGGCGGCTTCTGCGTCCACGGGTTCATTGACGGGGAGGACGGTACGGTGTACCAGACGCTGCCCTGGAACTACAGGGGGTGGCACTGCGGTTCTGGCGGCAGGGGGAGCGGGAACAATACCCATATCGGGGTGGAGATGTGCGAGCCTGTGTGTACCAAATACACGGCGGGCTCAAATTTTGTCTGCTCTGACCTGGATGCCGCAAGGGCGGTGGCGGAGAGGACTTACCGGGCAGCGGTGGAGCTGTTCGCCATGCTCTGCGGGAAGTACGGGCTTGACCCGCTGGCGGATAGGATTGTCATCAGCCACCGGGAGGGCTGCGCCCGGGGGATCGCGTCGAACCACGGGGATCCGGAGCATCTGTGGGGGCAGCTGGGCATCCGGGTGCAGGTACAGCTGGATTGCATTGGATTTTTGCGAGAAGATATAAAAGGGTATGGTTTAGGAATGAAGGCTGTTTATGGCGTGTCGGGTGCTGTGGACGGCCTTTATTTTTGTGGAAAATTGCGGAAAAATCTGATATACTGTCATATGTTAAGAGGAATTATGCAGACAGTCGCATTATTGTAGTTGCCGGAACGGAAAAATGTAAATGTGAAAGAAGAATGGAACATGAGGTGTTGGTTGTATGAGCGAGTAGCATTATAGGCCAATTATTAAAGATGGGGATCATCTGGTACAGTCGAAGAAAAATTCTAATAGGGTTATAGGACAGACACGTAATGCGGAGAATAAAAATCCAGATATTATTGAGTGGGAAGAAGTAGAGGATACTGATTCAGGATGGGAAGAAACAAAAGAAAAATAGGGAAAACATAAAGAGCGCGGCATCTGTCCCGGAATTTACAGATACGAAGATTGCTGCCCCGATAAGTACTGATGTCATTTCGGATGCCATGGAAACTTCGCAAAGTGAGAGGGAGAATATTAGTGTTGAAGAGGCCCGGGAATTGATTTTGGGCATTTTGATGGATTATATAAGCATGAAAAAGAAACTAAACCGGCTTACAAATGCTAATATTGATAACATCAAAAGACAGGAATTGGATGTGGGGGAGGTCATTGCCCAGTTGGATTCTCTGATAAAGGAGTACCCGGCATTGATGGACGACAGCACAACGAAAATATTGCGGCATTGCTTAGAATGAATTCGGACAGTCAGGAGAACAAAAAAATAAAAGAGGTTTTGAAAATAGATTGATTATTACAAGAAAGGCGATACATATTATGGAAAATATTGGCGAAGCAAAAAATGAAATTGCCATTGTGGATAAAGAGACGGTTGAGAAT
>CATOJE010000005.1 GCA_951800145.1 uncultured Lachnospiraceae bacterium
GCTTCTTATCGCCTTGAAGGAATTACAGCCTGCCTATAAGGCTGCATTTCCCGCCATTTTGCATCAGCAGTATTTCTACAATTATAATATTATTTTAGCACGAAAGGAAGTGCTGGCGGATTACTGCAGCTGGCTGTTCCCCATTCTTGAACGGGTGGAGGAGCTTAGCGAGCCGAAGGGGTGGGAGCGTCAGGACCGATACATCGGCTATCTGGGGGAGACCTTGGAAACCTTGTATTTTATGTATCATCGGGACCGATTGAATATTGTCCATGCGGGGTGTCGGTTTTTAACTTAAATGGGATGAGCGGAGATATGGAAATATGAAAAATGAAGAAAATATGGAATTTGAAGGAATGATGTTTAAACAGACAAAGAAACATATTTATGTATTGAGAAAAATTAGTAAAGCAAGAGCATGGGCGCTAAAAAGGCTTGAAGCTGCAAAACGATTGAAATTGCCAGAAGACCGAATGACCAAAAACATTTATGCGAGTATAATTTCAGGAGTATTCATAGTATACTTTTACTTTGGAAATGTACGTTATATATCGGCAGATTCAATTTATGATATTAGTTTAAAGCATATCAGGGGTATCCTTTTTCTTGTGTCCTTTATTTTCATTTTTTTTCGCTGCGTCTTTATTTGCATCATTGAATATAAGCGGTACAGAAAAATAAATCAATTAAAAAAAACGGGACCCAGACAGAAAAGTGTTACAGAACGATTTTTATGGAAATATCAAAAGAAATGCTCCTTAGTTTTGCCAAAAGTGATTGCTTTCGGAATCATATATAGTTATTTGGAATTTAAATTTCATTTAAATATGGCAAATGAGGTATGTATTCTTGCAGCACTTGGGTTATTGAATATACTTTCTCAAGTGATTCTGGATTACAGAATAAAGGAGGGATATTTTGGCCTTAATTATGACGAGGCGAAACAGCTTTTATATTTTGTGAAAAGCAAAAGTGATAAGAACAATAAGGATAAGTATAGCGGACTGCCGGCATATGCAGAAACAGCAGAAAGCAATTATGCAATAAAAGGGGAAATAGAATATCCTTAACTGGAGATAGAGCAGGGATGAAAGATACCATTTCAAAATTAATATTCAGATGTTTAAATGTGTTGTTTTTATACAATGTTTTAGGAACCTCTTATGGGTGCTTAGCAGGGATATTGTTAAAATCATTGCAGCCAGTGATAGCGATCTATATTCCATCTTTTGGGTTAATTAAATGGTATGGATTCATAGCCTTTGGAATATTGCTTTTTAACTTTAAGCCAATCGTTCAAAAGGAATACATGCATCCCAAAATTGAAATAGAGCTTAAATATATTCGGGATATGCTGAAAGAAAGTAATCTTTCGGCAAGTGAAAAACGATTGATTTGGAGAGAAACTATAACAAAGGTATCGAATGAATTACTGAGCAATATGGAGGACTCGGACGGCCATAGGGAATATGATCCCAATGTGCCAGGATGACAAACAGTGCTTCCATGATGCGCTTTAATGACGGCAATTTATCTGCTGTATTGAAGCACATGGATGCTTTTAAAGGATACATCTGGAAGCACCGGATGGGGATGGAGAACGGAATGGAACAAGCAAATAAACAATACACAGAGGAGTTTTTAGCCATCATGCAGCACACCCACGTCACTATAAAACGGCTGCTGGAAGCTGGGAATTACCCATCTGCACTGAAGCAATTAGAGCAGTGCCAGGGCTACGCCATCGCGCTCGGACAGCGGCTTGAAGCTTCAGAAGGGGCGAGCTCCAATTCCAATTCTATGACTGTGGCTTTGTTAGAGGAATATTGTGAAGTGGTCTACCAGATATACGAAAAGGTTCGCTTATGCTTGCCATTCGATGCCAATGATATACATAATTGTCTTGCCATGCAGCTGATCCGGATTGGCAATGGTGTAAAAGATTCTGAGTAAAGAAGAGTAATTCGTGATATGACAGGGGCCAAAACAAACACCGTTTACCCCAACATCATAGTATAAATGTAAGAAAGGTCTGAAACCCAATGAATTTTGAATTAACCGCCTCTATGATGTGCGCCAACTACGGCAATCTGGAGAAGGAGGTAAAGGAACTGGATGTGGGAGGGATTGACTCCTTCCACATCGATATCATGGACGGACGCTACGTCCCGAATTTTGCCATGTCCTTAAATGACATGCACTACATAGCCTCCGCTACGCCGAAGCCCTTGGATGTGCATCTGATGATTGAGCATCCCAACAACTGCATTGATTTATTTTTACGGAACCTCCGCAAGGGAGATACCGTTTACATCTATCCGGAGGCGGAATATTACCCCTCCACCACTCTGCAGAAGGTGATCCATGCGGACATGGTGCCCGGCATTGCCATTAATCCAGGCACCTCTGTGGAGACGGTTCTGGAGATGCTTCGTATCGTGAAAAAGGTTCTGGTGATGTCCGTGAATCCTGGGAATGCGGGGCAGATGTACCTTCCTTATGTGGGGAAGAAGATCACCAAACTTCTCTCTATTAAGGAGGATATGGACTTTGAAATCTACTGGGACGGGGCCTGCAGTGCGGACAAGATCTTAGAATATGCTCCGAAAGGGGTGAAGGGCTTTGTGCTGGGGACCACGCTGCTTTTTGGGAAGGGCAGGCCTTATGGGGAGACCTTGCAGAATATCCGGGAGCTGAAGTTTTAGGGATGAGAATGATTGGCCCTGACAGTATGAAGGCGCATGAATGTTCGTGTAAATCATGCGCCTTAGCTATTTCTTTCAACCACCCCACAGACAGCAGACAAATCCTGGGAAAAATTGCATAAAGGCTGAAATTAAAGTGGAAATAGATGATGGGCTATGGTATACTATAAGTAATGGAACCTACAGTATTTTAAAGCGATCCGATTGGAGAACCTGGATGAAAAGAAGTTATGTTGTAAATACGCCATATGATGATGTGTTTCGAACGATGCTTAATGACTGCAGCAATTTGATTATCCCTGTCATTAATGAGATTTTTCACGAAAAATATCATGGAGATGAGAGAATTATTTTTTCGCCGGAGATTCATTTTTTGAATCAGCAGGATGGGAAGGAATTAAAACGAATTACAGACAGCAGCTTTAAAGTTATCGGGGAGAAAGAATCAAAGTATTTACTTGAGTGCCAGAGTACTGCGGATAGCAGCATGCTGGTACGGATTTTTGAATATGCTACGCAGATTGCTTTGGATCAGGGGGAACTGGAAAATAGTGTACTTAAGGTAGAAATACCACGTTCGGCTATATTGTTCCTTCGTTCGAATAAAAAGACACCAGATAAAATGAAGATAGAGATGAAGACTCCCGGAGGGCTGAATACTTTCGATGTTCCGGTGATGAAAGCGAAAAATTATAGCATTGATGATATTTTTGAGAAAAGGTTATTGTTTTTAATACCGTTTTATATTTTCTCTCATGAAGCTCGTTTTCAAGAGTATGATCTTGATGAAGATAAGTTAAAAGGGCTGAAGGCAGAGTATATAGAGATAGTAAAGCGGCTGGATAGCTTATTGGAGAATGGTAGCATCAGCGTATATACAAAAAAGATGATTGTAGAGATGGCAAATAAAGTCGTTAATAATCTTGCACAGAAGTATGATAACGTCAAGGAAGGAGTGCGGTCGATTATGGGTGGAAAGATTCTGGAATACGAAGCGAAGCAAATTTTAAATGAAGGAAAAATCGAGGGAAAAATCGAGGGAAAAATCGAAGGAAAAATCGAGGGAAAAATGGAACAGGCGAGAGAAACTGCACTGGTTCTTAAAGGAATGGGAATGAATGAAGAATCCATAGCTAAGGCAGTGAATGTGAATGTTAGGATTTTAAAAGAGTGGCTTGGTGCGAATTAGGAATCCAGCCCGGAATCGCTATCGATATAAGTACCGGAAAAAACTATGGAGGACATGATGGTAGAAATTTCAAAGAGTGATTGGATGCTGTTTCGGGAAAAAATTCCTATCTGGCAGGAATCGTATATGGAGCGGCTTACAGAAGGATATATAGAAATACTAAGCGGACCAGGAAAGGCATCGGATCATTTCTGGGAACTTGAGAAGAGGATTAAAAAGGATAAAAAGCACCCAGGGGTGCTTATTGAAATGCGCAGATCCAGTGCAATATGGGATATTGCATTGCTTGTCCAGGATGATGTTATAACCATGGATGATTTGGAAGGCTTTAGCCAGGATTTGATTGATGCGGTGAAGCTGATTACAAGAAGGTAATATTCTAAAGCAGCTGGCCCTTGTAACAGGAGGCCATTGGAACGGAGACCCGCTGGCTTTCGTCAAGGAAGCAGGCAGGAATGTACCGGAAGAGAGGAATGGGGCGGATGTGACGCTATCGTCACATCCGCCCCTGTTTACAACCAGCCTTCAGTATACTGGCCTGGGCTCCTCCTACATCTTCCCGCTGTACTTTTCCTCACAGTACATGCAGCGATAGGTCTCTGTCTTTTCGTCGGCCAGATAGAATACATCCGGCAGCTCCTGCTCGATGGAGGTGATGCAGCGGGGATTCTTACAGTGGATTACATTGGTGATTTTTTTCGGAAGCTTTAGGGATTTCTTTTCTACGATCTTGCTGTCCCGGATGATATTCACTGTGATATTGTGGTCAATATATCCCAGAACCTTTAAATCGATTTTATCCAGACCGCCTTCGATCTTAATGATGTCCTTCCGGCCCATCTTGCTGCTTCTGGCATTCTTGATGATAGCCACCTGGCATTCCAGCTTGTCCAGTCCCAGGTGGTAATAGATGTCAAGGCTCTTCCCTGCCTCGATGTGATCCAGCACGATTCCTTCATTTAATCCGCTGATATTTAATCCATTGTGAGACGGGTTCTTCTGATCTAACATGGCTGCTTCACCTCCAGTAATTTCATAATCAGGGCCATGCGGACATACACTCCGTACTGGGCCTGCTTAAAGTAGGCGGCCCTGGGATCCTTGTCTACCTCCACGGAGATTTCATTTACCCGGGGGAGGGGATGGAGCACAAACATATCCTCTCTGGCCAGCTTCATCTTTTTCGGCGTCAGGATGTAGCAGTCCTTTAACCGGATATAATCCTCCTCGTTAAAAAAGCGCTCCCGCTGTACACGGGTCATGTAGAGGATATCCAGCTCCGGAAGGGCCTCATCCAGATTACCCAGCTCCTTGAACTCGATATGGTTCGCCCGGAGCACATCTTCCCGGATATATTCCGGCACGCGAAGCTCCGGCGGGGAGATGAGGACAAATTTTACATCGGGGTAGCGGACTAAGGCGTTAATTAAGGAGTGGACGGTACGGCCGAATTTCAAATCGCCGCAAAGGCCTACGGTCAGATGATCCAGCCGTCCTTTCAGAGAATGTATGGTCAACAGATCGGTGAGGGTCTGGGTGGGATGCTGATGGCCGCCGTCGCCGGCATTGATCACCGGGATGCCGGAATGAAGGGATGCCACCAGGGCAGAGCCTTCCTTGGGATGGCGCATGGCACAGATGTCTGCATAGCAGGAGATGACCCGGATGGTATCCGCGATGCTTTCACCCTTGGCCGCAGAGCTGGAGTCTGCTGAGGAGAATCCGAGGACGCTTCCGCCTAGATTTAACATAGCTGATTCAAAGCTTAAGCGGGTTCTGGTGCTGGGCTCATAAAAGCAGGTGGCCAGCTTCTTGCCGTCGCACACATGGGCGTACCTGGAAGGATCCTTTTCAATGTCATCTGCCACTGCCAGCAGCTCATCGATCTCCTCCACCGTAAAGTCTAATGGGTTCAATAAATGTCTCATGAGAGCCTCCTTCGTGTTCGTGTCTCATAATGATTGGTTCCTGTCTGAAATCTAATCTTACCCATTATAAAGCATTTGAAAGGATATTTCCACCTCTTTTTCCTTAATTTTTCTTGTTCTATAGGAAAGTACTTAAACTTTCTCGAAATCAGATGCCGGATGCTTGCACAGGGGGCAGATGAAATCCTCTGGAAGCGCTTCTCCTTCATAGATGTAGCCGCAGACCGTACAGCGCCACTGGGTTTTCCCGCTGGCCTTAGGTTTTTCCGGCTGAGGCTTGATATGCGCATGGTAATAGCTGTAGGTGGCGGAGGGAACATCGGAGAGGACATCCATATCGTCAACCACTGCGATGAATAAGGTGTGGCTGCCTAGATCGATGGACTGCTCTACGGTGGCGCTGATATACCCATTGGTTCCTTCGGTCACATAGTAGAGGCCGTTTTCACTGCGCCTGCAGAAGGAATAGTCCTTAAACTTGTCCACGGTCCGCCCGGACTGGAAGCCGAAATGCTTGAAGGTGTCGAAGCTGGCGGCTTCGCTGAGGATGGAAATATTAAATTTACCGGAAGCCTTTACCAGATCATGGGTGAAATTAGCTTTATTGACAGCGATGCTGATCCGGTTTGGGTCTGCGGTTACCTGGCCGACCGTATTAATAATACAGCCGCTGTCCCTGCCGTCCTGGCAGGAGGTGAGCACAAAGAGGCCATAGGTTAAGTGAAACATTGCTTTGCTGTTCATGTGGTTCTCCCTTCCTTTTTGTTATGATTGACTGTGCATTTTGTTGCTGGGCACGGCAGGGCCGTGAACAGTAACGATTTTTAATTGGTTTCTCTGATTGATATCATATAGTATTTCTTAGAAAATAGCAATCATAACAAATTTTGAACCGTAACTTACTGTACACCGGACTATCTTGCCGTAAAAGGAAAACCCTGCTATAATATAACGATGACAGGAGGTCCAGGGCATGGCAAAATCATTAGAGCAGATTGTAATCGAAGGACTGGCGGCAGACTGTTATTCTTTGGAGGAGCTGTATGTTTTGTGGCAGACGATGCAGCACATAGAAACCGCTACCATCGCAAGCACCTGCCATATGGAAATCGACAAAAAGAGCTTTCACGTAGACGGTATTATCAATCCCGCAGCATTTTCCGGTGTGCTCTACATATTAAAGGAGCCCAGTCTGAAGCGCTATATTCAGAAGGGTCTTACCTTTCCGGTTATCACGGATATCCGGAAGGATTTCCGGCGGTATAAGAAGGGGTATGAGGATGAGTGCGGATATTTGGTGGGGATGCAGCGGCTGCTGCTGGGCGACACGGCTCAGGATATGACGAATCCCCAGGTGATGGACACCCTGGGTGTGATTTATGTGAATAAGCGGGGAGGCAAGGAATCGTCGGATACGATCTGGCTGAATTATGGTTATGAATATATTGAGTTTTTAAAGCGCCAGATCCGCCTGCTCCATCCTAAAGTCATCGTGTGCTGCGGGGAAGAGGTGTTTAAGCTGATTGTAAAGGAAGTATTTTCGAATAAGAAGCGGATCCGGAACCGGGGGGAGCAGATGATCTGGAAGGATAATGTGAAGGATTATCAGTTTACCGCAGACCAGAATTACCGCCATACCGATGAGCCTGAGAAGACAGCGATTGTGGTGGTGAATATGTGGAACCCGGCCTACCGGGTGAATAAGGACCAATATTTATCCCCTCAGGAGTATCTTAAGGAATTTGAACGGCGGATTCAGGGGATGGAGGCTTAACTTATACAAGGAGAGGTGCTGTCAAACCGCAAATGCCTGCGTAAGGAATCTTTAATGAAGCTTAAGAAAAAAGAACGGCTGATTGAGAAAGAGTATGGTATAATCGAGGAAACGTATCACTTATCCGCACGGCTGTGGACAAGGCATAATCAAGGAAACGTATCAACAAGAAAATGGGCGCGTATCTGGCGCCGGTAATCAGGATGGAACGATGGAACGTACCCCCATTATCCGGGTGAAAAATCTTTATAAAATCTATCGGGTAGGCGAAACAAAGGTCCGCGCCTTAAACGGCGTGGATTTTACCTTGTACAAGGGAGAATTCTGCGCGATTGTAGGAACCTCGGGATCCGGAAAGTCTACCTTATTAAATATGCTTGCTGGCTTGGAAAAGCCCACCAAAGGAGAGATTGAGATCGCCGGGAGGCATATAGAAAAGCTGTCTGAGAAGGAACTGGTGGCCTTTCGGAGAGAGAAGGTAGGCTTTATTTTTCAGTCTTACAATTTGTTAAATACCATGAACGCGGTGGAGAATGTGGCTCTGCCTCTTTCCTTTCGGGGGATGAAGCGGAAGGACAGGCTGGCCAGGGCGAAAAAATATATGAATTTAGTTGGCGTGGGCAAGCAGGCAGACCACATGCCGAACCAGATGTCCGGCGGCCAGCAGCAGAGGGTGGGCATCGCCAGGGCTTTGGCGGTGAATCCTCAGATTATCTTTGCAGATGAGCCTACAGGGAATCTGGATTCCAGAACTACCATGGAAGTGCTAAAATTGATGCAGCAGATCGTGCGGGAGCAGAACCAGACCCTGGTTATGGTTACCCATGATAATAATCTGGCCTCCTATGCGGATCGGCGGATCCGGATTATCGATGGAAAGATTGTCAGCATTGAGGAGGGGGCGGCGCAGGTGCCGGAGGCAGACCCAGGCCAGGCGGATCTGGTGAAGACAGCCCAAAGCCAGAGGGAGAAGACAGGGATCGAATCACATCATGAATCCATAAAGACAGACCGAGAAGGGACAGAGAATACAGTGACAGAAGGCAGGGAGGATAATTGAGAATGAATGGCAGGAATTTGAAACGGCGGATCATGGCTTTTGCGGCGGCCGTTATGATGATTTGCGCGGTGCCCCTTACAGGGATGGAGACCATGGCGGCTTATGAGAATATAGAAGGTAATCGATATTTGGTAATTAAAAAAGATCCGGTGGGAAAGCCGGGAAAGGTAATGAACATTCCCATTACGATCCGGGCGCCAGAGGGAGAAGATATGGAAAAGGTAGCAGTCGGCCTGGCCGATGAGCTGCGGGATTTCTATGACTTACCTGAAGATGGAGGAACTGCTTCCGGGATTCAAAACAATTATCCCTTTGAGATAAGCGAAACTACATTTCGGCCCAAGACAGTCGGAAATATTAAAGGGGGAAATAGTAAAACGGTCACTCTGTCAGCCAGAGTCCGCCGGGATATGAAGGAAGGCTATTACCGTGTGCCCATTGGCATTTATTTTGATTATTATAGCGGAGACGATGATGTATCTGCGGATGTGATTGAGTACATCAATGTATGGATCTCCACATCCGCCTCCGGCACCGACTCCGACGAGAAGGACGAAAGCACAGAGGAGATCGCCTTTGTCTTAGGGGAGGGCCAGGCCACTCCCTACGGGACCTACCCCAATGTTATGAATTTTGCCATTAACATGCGGAATAAAAGCTGGATGCCGGCCTATGACGTGACAGTGAGCATGGTGCTGAGCAAAAGCGATGACGAATTCCCCTTTATGATCAATGACGGCAACTACGACCGCCATTTCGATGTGATCGAGGCCGGGCAGACGGTGCAGCTGCCCTACAGCATGGCTATCCGGAAGGACAGCTACACCGGGTTTTACCCCATTAAGTTTAAGATATCCTACCGGGAGAGCATGGATGGGGACAAAAAGATTTCCGAGGGGCCCGGCGTCTTCCGGAATGACAGCAATGGGGAAACCCTCAGCACAGACACCAGCGTCCAGTCCAAGGATTACGAGTTCTATGTCCATATCTCCAGCAAGGAAAGGGAGGACAGCCTGGGAGACTTTAATGAGAATGACCGGACCAAGGCCAGGATTATCGTAGAAAACTTCCGGACTGAGCCGGAGAAGATCATGGCCGGCCAGGAGTTTGACATGATTCTTACCATGAAGAATGCCTCCACCCAGGTGGCCGCCAGCAATATCCTCTTTACCCTGGAACCGGAGAAGGTGGAGAATACCTCTGTCTTTTCCACGGAATCCGGCTCCTCCTCCATTGTGGTGAATTCTCTGGCAGCAGGGGCATCCACAGAGCTTCGGATGCGGTTTTTGGCTAAGGCAGGCATAGACCAGAGATCCTACACCATCACCATCAAGGAAAAGTATGACAGCCCGGAGTTTAAGAATGCAGAGGAGAGTGTTACGGTGGACATCCCCATCTATCAGCAGGCCCGGTTAAGCACCAGCACCTTTGAGATTATGCCGGATTCCATCGAGGTGGGCGGCGAGTCTAACATTATGTTCGGCATCAATAACACCGGCCGGATCCAGCTCTACAATGTAAACGCCCGTTTCGAGGCTGACTCCATCCGCACCAATGAGGCTTATGTGGGGAATATTAAGCCAGGGGAGACGGGAAATGTAGATGTGATGATTACCGGAGAAAATCCCACTCAGGATGAGGGGAAGGTGAAGGTCATCATCTCCTATGAGGATGAGAACGGGGAGGTGACGGAGGTTGAGAAGGAGCTGACCTTGTTCGTGACGGAACCCATGATGGAAGAGGAGTGGATGATGGAGGGCATGGAAGGAATGGATGGGATGGAAGACATGGAAACAGGAGCAGGTGGCCTTGCCGGATGGATGGCGGATCCCATTAAGAAAAAGCTTCTAATCGGGGGAGGTGCGGCCCTGGCAGCAGCAGTCATCATCGGAGCTACCGCATTTATAAAGCACCGGAGGAGAAAAAAGCAGCAAAAAGAAGAGGAAGAGGGAATCGACGATGAAATTTCATGACCTTCTGATCATGAGCATCAATAACCTGCGCCGGAGAAAGCTCCGCACGGTGCTGACGGTGCTGGGGGTGGTGATCGGTACCGCCTCCATCGTGGTGATGGTTTCCTTAGGGATCGGCTTAAATGAGCTGACCACCGAGCAGATCGCCTCTTACGGGAGTCTGACCACCATAGAGGTGTACTCAGAATCCCGGTGGGGCCATGACAGCTCCTCTAAGACAGAGCCGAATTACATTAATGACGATGTGATCAAGGAGCTGCAGAAGCTTCCCCATGTAAAGGGCGTCTCTCCCTACCTGTCTGTAAGCGTGCTGATGAAGCAGGGGGTATACCAGGGCTATACGGAACTGTGCGGGGTGAATCACATGTTTATGGAAGAAATCCCCATGGGAGAGGGAGAGATCCCTTCGCCAAAGGATACAGAGATGCAGATGGTAGTGGGAAATATGGTGCCCACCCGGTTTTTCAACAGTAAAACCGGGAAGGGGTACTGGGATAATCCGGATATGGACATAGACTTTATGAATAAGCCTATGTATGTGATCTACGACACCGACGCCTACTACGCTGCCCAGAGTCCTTCCGGAGAGGGCAATCCGGTAAAGGCCCCGAAGAAATACATAGTAAAGACAGCAGGCCTGGTGGAGGGCACCATGGAGGACTGGAATAGCTACAGCTACCAGATCTATGTGGATATAGATCTTTTAGAGGAGCAGCTCAGGCGGGTTTTTAAAAAGAAGGTGATCCCCGGGCAGCCTACCAATAAGAAGGGAAAAGCCCTCCCCTATCTGGTCTATGATTCCGCCCAGGTATTTGTGGAGGACATGGAGTATGTGACCCAGGTGCAGAAGGCTATTTCTGATTTGGGATATGAGGCCCAGAGTAATATGGAGTGGCTGGAGCAGTCCAAGCAGCAGTCCCAGATGGTCCAGGCAGTGTTAGGGGGGATCGGGGCGGTCTCCTTATTTGTAGCTGCCATCGGCATCGCCAATACCATGATGATGTCCATCTATGAGCGCACCAAGGAGATCGGCGTGATGAAGGTGCTGGGCTGCGACATGGGAAATATCCGGGACATGTTCCTTTTAGAGTCTGGATTTATCGGTTTTCTGGGAGGGATGGTGGGAATCCTTCTAAGCTTCATCATCTCTGTGGTGATTAACCGGTTCGTGGGAGGCCAGGCGCTTACGGGGATGGAGGGAGACTTATCCAGGATCCCCCTGTGGCTGAATCTGGCAGCCCTGGGCTTTGCCATCTTTGTGGGCATGGCCGCAGGCTTCCTTCCCGCCACCAGGGCCATGAAGCTGAGCCCCCTGGCCGCTATACGGAATGAATAGGATTGAGCCGCAGCCGCGGCTCTTCTTTTTTTGTGAGTTTTGACCGGATTTGCAAAAAAGGATACAAAAAGGATAAAAAGGGATAGTAAAGTATTTGATATGAATTGCGTAAACGCAGTGCGGCGCAATTCATAGTATGGATGAAGGACTGAGAGATAAAAACAAAACGGTGAGAAGCAGAAATGGAGTATGGGAAATGAGACTGTTGATCGTAGAGGATGACGCATTGCTGGCAGAGGCTGTGTCGGATTATTTTACCGGAAAGGGCTGGGAGACGAGCATCCGGGGAGAGGGAGGCTTGGCGCTGGAGCTGCTGGAGAGGGAAAGCTTTCATTTGATTTTGCTGGATGTGATGATGCCGGGGATGGACGGCTTTGCCCTGTGCGGGAATATCCGAAGGAGTAGCGACGTCCCCATTATCTTTATCACTGCCCGGGTTTTAGAGGAGGATAAGCTTCATGGCTATGGCCTGGGAGCAGATGACTATGTGACCAAGCCATTTTCCCTTCCGGTGCTTCACGCAAAGGCCGCAGCCCTGGTTGGGAGGGCGGGGAAGGGCGGCGATTATCTTCAGGCGGGCAGCCTGAGGCTGGATCGGAAGGGGCATGCTGTGTGGAAGGATGGCCAGAGGCTGTCCCTGCCGCCGAAGGAGTATGGGATGCTTCTCTTCTTTCTGGAAAATCCGGGGAGAGTGTTCAGCCGGGAGCAGCTTTTGATCCGCTTCTGGGGCTATGATTTTGACGGGAATGAACGGGTGGTGGACAATCATGTGAAAAAGCTGAGGAAGGCCATCCGCGCCAGCGGCTGCACCCTTCAGACCGTCCGCAAGTCTGGCTATCGGATGGAGGTGGGGGAATGAGAAGAAAGCAAAGAAAGCTCTGGCAGCCGGTGGCCGCGGGCTTTGGGGTTCTGTATCTGGTTACCATGGGCTTATCCACCCTTTTGGTGAAGGATAAATATGTGGAGGATTATGGGAGGCGGCTGGAGGAGGTGGCAAGCACGATCCTTGAGCGGGCCTCGGAGAAGGAATTTGCCATGAAGGAGCAGGGCTTTTCCGGGAAGGAGAAGCAGATCTTTTATCAGGGCCTGGCCAATGATTTTTTCTGGATGACGGACGGGGAGCGGATACAGATTTCTGTGGCATGCTATGACAAGGAAAAAAGTCTTCTGGCCCAGAGCCGGAATGAAATCGGAAGCCAGGTCCGGGAGGGCAGCACAAGCTCCGAGGAGTATGAGGCCTGGGATCTGGGCCAGCTTCTTACCGCAAAGGAAATAGAGGAGCTGGCAGCCTATCTGTGGGAAAATCAGAAGATAAAAAAGAGCTGGGGCTATGCCCTTCCTGAGCCCTACCGCTTTTCCATCCAGGCAGCGCCTGAGGAACCAAGCTTATGGGGAATCTATGTCCAGAAGATTACCTGGGAGGAAAGCCGCAAGGGGGAGGAAAAAAAGCCTTACACAGATCCACTGACCGGATGTATCTACAGCATGGAGACGGGGGACGTCATCGATTATGAAACAGGAGAGGAGTCGGGAGAGAGCCGATACTACCATGAGACGGACAGCCAGGTGGTGTGGTCCTGGGTGAATCCGGATGCAGGGCAGGAGGAGCGGCAGAGGGGAAGGATTATGAATACCAGCCTTTTCCTTCCCTATATTGACTCACCTTCCATTCAAAGCTGGCGGCGCTGGAATGACAGTACTTATCTTCATGGGTTTCTTTCTCAGGGGGAATTTTCCCGGGAGCCTGGAAAAGAGTATTCGCCTCTGGAGATTCACAGGGATGGATTTTCCTACCAGGCCCGGTACAGGCTGCAGGTGGGCATGGCAGGGGATCCCTTTTCCTACCTGGAAATCCGCATGGAGTGCCGCCCCTGGCTGGATGCTATGAACTATTTGAAATTTCTCTACTTAGTGGGATTTTGCTTTACCCTGGAATGTGCAGGCAAGCTCCTTTCTGTGTTTCAAAAAATTTACGCAAAGCAGGCGGCCCTGGAGGAGACCAGGCGGGACATTACCAATGCTATGGCCCATGAACTGAAAACCCCCTTAAGCGTGATCCGGAATTTTGCGGAGAATCTTATGGAACATAACATGGAGGAGAAGCGGGATTATTATCTGACCCAGATCATCGGGCAGACTGAGGAGATGGACCGGCTGGTGACGGAGATGATTCAGATTTCCCGGCTGGATTCCCAGGAGGGGATCCGGAGGAAGGAGACCATCCAGCTTTCGGGTCTGCTCAAAGAGCAGCTGGAACGATTTACCCCCATGATCCAGGAGAAGAGGCTTCAGGTTCAGGTGCAAAGGGAGGAGGAGTTTACGGTGGAGGGGGACAGGGAATACCTGGAAAAGGCAGTGTGGAATCTTTTGAGCAATGCAGTGGATTATAATATTCCCGGAGGAAGCATCCAGATCCGCATCAGCCGGAAGAGCTGTACCATAGAGAATACCGGCCCCCTTCTGGATGAGGACACCCTGCTTCACGCCTTTGATTTGTTTTACACTGGTGACAAAAGCAGGAATAAGAGAGAGGGGCATATGGGACTGGGACTGTACCTGGCGAAAAAGATTCTCACCCTTCATGGGCTGGGCTTAACGCTGGAGAATCAGAAGGGGGAGCCTGGCAGGATACAGGTGGAAATCAATCCCCTGGTTTCGCGAAATACCTCTGTTTTTTTTCTCCAAAATGTGGTAAACTAGTTTTATACTTTTAAAAAAAATTGGAGGGAATATGGAGATAAACATGGCAGAACACAAGACCACGCAGCAGACAGAGACGAATATGCAGGCCCCGGCGCAAAAAGCCCTGGAACCGAATCAAGGGGGCTCGGAGGCCTCCGGCCAGGGGGAGCAGGAGCAGCAGAATTTCATCAGCCCGATGCGCAGCATCCACATGGTCCCCATGGATGTGATCGCTGGCTTTGATGTGCGTCCCGGACTTTACGAGCTGAATGGAGCGATGGCGATCCCGGTAGGGGTAAACTTCACTGTACATTCCCTGGGCGCCACCTCCTGTGAGCTTCTCCTGTTTCACCGGATGGAGGACGAGCCCTTTGCAGTGCTTCCCTTTCCGGAGCATTACCGGATCGGGAATGTATATTCCATGATTGTATTTGGGCTGAATATCGCAGATTTCGAGTACGCCTACCGGCTGGACGGCCCCTATGACCCTGCCAGGGGGCTTCTTTTCCAGAAGGATCGGATGCTTTTAGACATCTACGCTAAGGCGGTAACCGGCCAGAGCCAGTGGGGCCGGCCGAAGCAGGAGGGCTCCTTCTACAAGGCCCGGGTGGTAAAGGATGATTTCGACTGGGGAAGGCTCCGGCCTCTGCAGACACCCATGGAGGACTTAGTGATCTATGAGATGCATGTCCGGGGCTTTACAAGGGACGGCTCCTCCGGGGTGGAGTATCCAGGAACCTTTGCGGGTCTGATGGAGAAGATCCCCTATCTGAAGGAACTGGGGGTTAATGCGGTGGAGCTGATGCCTATCTTTGAGTTTGACGAGGTCAAGGACAGCCGCATGGTGAATGGACAGCAGGTGGTGGATTACTGGGGGTATAATACAGTCAGCTTCTTTGCCCCTAATACCAGCTATGCCGGCACCACCGAATACAACCGGGAGGGGACGGAGCTGAAGACTCTGATCAAGGAGCTGAACCGGAACGGCATCGAGTGCTTCCTGGATGTGGTATTTAACCACACGGCAGAGGGGAATGAGATGGGGCCATGCTTTTCCTTCAAGGGCTTTGACAATAATATCTACTACATGCTCACCCCCGACGGCCACTATTATAATTTCAGCGGCTGCGGCAATACCTTAAACTGCAACCATCCCATCGTCCAGCAGATGATTCTGGAGTGCCTCCGCTACTGGGCCACGGTTTACCACATCACCGGCTTCCGCTTCGATCTGGCCAGCATCCTGGGAAGGAATGAGGACGGAAGCCCCATGAGCAAGCCGCCGCTTCTCCAGAGCCTTGCCTTTGACCCCATTTTAGGGAATGTAAAGCTCATCGCCGAGGCCTGGGACGCGGGCGGCCTATACCAGGTGGGAAGCTTCCCCTCCTGGAACCGGTGGGCAGAGTGGAATGGCCGCTACCGGGATGATATGCGGAATTTCCTCAAGGGAGACTTCCAGATGTCCGGGACAGCCGCCCAGCGGATGATCGGCTCTCCGGATATCTATGACCCGGCCCAGCGGGGCTATAATGCTTCTGTAAACTTTTTAAACTGCCACGACGGCTTTACCTTATGGGACATGTACTCCTACAATAAAAAGCATAATGAAGCAAATGGCTGGAATAACACAGATGGCAGCGATGACAACCGGAGCTGGAACTGCGGGGCAGAGGGAGAGACAGATCAGGAGGAGGTGCTGACCCTGCGCCGGAGACTGGCGAAGAATGCCATCACGGTTCTGATGATGAGCCGGGGCACGCCTATGTTCCTGGCAGGAGATGAGTTCTTAAATACCCAGTTCGGCAATAATAACGCCTATTGCCAGGATAATCCCACCTCCTGGCTGGACTGGAGCCTTCTGGAGAAGAACCGGGAGCATTTTGAATATGTGAAGCATATGATAGGGATCCGAAGGGAGCATCCGGTCGTCCGCCGGTTTGCCGGGAACTGCTCTCTGGGGCTTCCTGAGATCAAGCTGCTGCAGCCGAACCAGCAGACAAAGATGCTGGGAATCCTTTATGCCGGGCGGAATCAAATGGACGACGGAGACGACATTCTGTGCCTGGCTGTGAATGTATACTGGGAGGAGCAGGAGCTTTCCCTTCCATCCCTCCCGTCCGGCATGTACTGGAAGGTTCTGGCAGACACCTCAGGAAGGTATCTGACAAGAGGGATTCCGGAGCCGGGAAGGCCGGTTTCCCTGAATGGGAACCAGGTGAAGGCCGGGCCCCGGTCCTCTCTGGTGCTGATGGCAGAGAGGAGGTAGGGCGGCCTGAGTTCAGGGATACTTTATTTTACTTCCTGCAGACGGCATGCGGGAGCTGCTACCAGGGAATAATTTGTGTGGTAAATCACAAATCCCGGGGCGGCTCCTGCCACCTTTTTTACCGACTTTTTCTGTACATAATCAATCTCCACCTTCTCACTGTCCCGTCCCTTGGAATAGTAGGCGGCCAGTGCGCCGGCCTCCTCGAATACCCGGTCCGGCAGCTCCTTTCCCTCCGCCTTTACGATCACATGGGAGCCCGGGATCCCCTTGGCGTGGAACCACCAGTCATTTCCCGTGGCAAGCTTAAAGGTCAGCTCCTCATTCTGGTAGTTGTTTTTCCCCACATAGATGTGGAAGCCGTCAGAGGAGAGGTAGTGGAAGGGCTTGCTGGTGATCCTTGGCTTCTTTCCTCCTGGTCCCCGCTTCTTAATGTATCCATACTCCATTAATTCTTCCTTAATCTGTACCAGATCTCCCTCGAAAAGAGCGATGTCCAGAGCCGCGCTGATGGACTCCAGGTGAGCGATCTCCTGTCTGGTGGCCTGGATTAGCTCAGTCAATGCCTCGTAGGTCCGCTTTAATTTATTATATTTGTCGAAAAAGCGCTGGGCATTCTCCTGGGCCGTCTTCTGGGGATCCAGGGGGATTTTAACCTCCTTACCGGTGTAGTAATTCAAGCAGGCTAATTCCCTTTCCCCGCCGGACAGCTCATAGCCATAGGTATTCAGAAGCTCCCCATAGATCCGATACTTTTCCCGCTTATCCGTGTCCCGCAGCTGCTTTTCCTGAAGGTCATATTTCTTATAATTCCGCTCCAGCGCAGTCTGGACAATCCTCCGCAGATCCGAGGATTTCTGCCGGATCCGGGTAATGGTATTTTTCGACGCATAGTAGGTTTCCAGCACGCGGCTGATGGAGGAGAAGGAGCGGGCCCGGTAGCCATTTCCCTGGAAACAGGTGAGGGGAACTGCGGCAAATTCCACCGGCTCCGCCTCCTCCCAGCCATCTGGACATTCGGCTTTTGTCTCCGCCGTCCAGCCATCCGGACATTCGGCCTTTGCCTCCACCGGCCAGCCATCCGGACATTCCGCTTTTTCCCCTGCCCAGCCATCCGGGCATTCTGCCTTTTCCTCCGTCCCGGCGGCCAAATCCTCCCCATCCTTCATGCCCCGGTAAATAATATTGGGCGAAAATTTTCCAGCTGCCACATCCTCCATCACCCCGGCAAGGGTGTGATACAGATGGATCAGCTCCACATCGCTGCGTTCATTGGCGGACAGATCTCCGTCAATGGAGGCCAGCTGACATAACTCCGCCCCCATAATCGGGCTGATGCCGGTGAGCCTCTGGTACAGGGCCTTGGAAAGAGGCATAGGCGTACCGGCCATCAGGGAAAGGAATTCCTCCTCCGAAATCGTCAGAGGATCCGCCTTATCTGTGGTATGAGGAATAAAATACTCCCGTCCCGGAAGCACCTCCCGCACAGAGCTTACCTGGGCGGAGATATGTTTTATGCTGTCCAGGATCGTCCCATCTTCCTTGCAGAAGATAATATTGCTGTGCTTCCCCATCATCTCAATGATCAGCCGCTTACGGCACAGATCCCCCAGATCATCCAGGTGCTCCAGAGTAATCTCCACAATCCGCTCCAGCCCCGGCTGGCTTACCTTAAGGATCTTCCCATTCCCCACATGCTTGCGCAGAAGCATGCAGAAATTCGGCGCTGTGAGAGGGCTGGGCTTATTCCCTTCGGTCAGATAGATCAGCGGAAGGCTGGCGCTGGCCGACACAAAAAGCCGGTAGCTGTTTTTATAATTCTTTATGGTAAACAAAAGTTCATCCTTCTCCGGCTGGGCGATCTTAGCGATCTTCCCTCCCTCGATGGTCTGCTGCAGCTCGCGCACAAGTCCTGCGATAGTAATTCCGTCAAATGCCATATAAAATCAATCTCCTTACGATTCGTTACGTGATACGTTTCCTTAATTGTACAATGTCCACAGCCGCCAGGCTGCGGATAAGAGATACGTTTCCTTAGTATACCACAAAGTATTCTGTTTTTCTATGCTATTTTTTTATTGACTTGCCCAGACCCATGACTTATAATGGTAAATAACTATGGCGAAAGAGAGGCCGCTCCTATGTTAAAAAGCATGACCGGCTTTGGCAGATACGAGACCATCACGGATCAATATAAGATATCTGTCGAGATGAAAGCCGTCAATCACCGCTATCTGGATTTGAACATTAAGATGCCGAAGAAATTTAACTGCTTCGAGAGCTCCATCCGGACCCTTCTCAAGCAGTACATTCAGCGGGGAAAGATAGACCTGTTTATTAATTATGAAGATTTTACTGAAGGAAACCTTTGCTTAAAATACAATGCATCGCTGGCGGCCGAGTATGCCGCCGCCTTTGCCCGGATGGCAGAGCAGTTTCAGATCCCCGATGATCTGACAGCGTCGGTGCTGGCCAAATGCCCGGAGGTTTTGTCCATGGAGCAGAGGCCGGATGACGAGGATCAGCTGTGGAGGATTCTCTCGGTGGGTGTTCAGGAAGCGGCAAGAAGCTTTGTGGAAACCAGGATTACTGAGGGGGAGAACCTGAAGCAGGATCTTTTAGGGAAGCTGGACTACATGCTTGAGCTGGTGGCATTCATCGAAGAGCGCTCGCCAAGGATCCTGGAGGAGTACCGCCGGAAGCTGACGGATAAGGTGGAGGAGCTTTTAAGCAGCGCCAGCATAGAGGAAAGCCGGATCGCCGCGGAGGTGATCATTTACGCGGACAAGATCTGTACCGACGAGGAGATGGTCCGGTTAAAAAGCCACATTGAAACTATGAAGAAGAAGCTTGCAGCCGGGGGAAGCATTGGCCGGGAGCTGGATTTTCTGGCCCAGGAGATGAACCGGGAGGCGAATACCACCCTTTCCAAGGCCAATGACTTAGAAGTCTCGGAGAAGGCCATTGCCTTAAAGACTGAGATCGAAAAGGTGCGGGAGCAGATACAGAATATCGAGTGATACATGTGCTGCAGGTTTTGCGTTACTGCTTTGTGCGCATTTTGCCGCTGTGAACGGCAAGGTCGTGATCCGCAGGCATTGCCTGGCACAGGAGATTTAGGATAAAAGGCTTACGAATAAGAGAGCAGGAGGATATCTATGAGTCAGAAGGGAATCCTGGTTGTGATTTCCGGTTTTTCCGGAGCTGGAAAGGGAACACTGATGAGGGCGCTGCTGGAGAAATATGACAACTACTCCCTGTCGATTTCCGCCACTACCCGTCAGCCCAGGGCTGGAGAGGTGGATGGGAGAGAGTATTTCTTTGTGTCCCAGGAGCATTTTAAATCCATGGTGGAAAGCGACGCGCTGATCGAATATGCCCAGTATGTGAATCATTACTATGGCACGCCAAGGGATTATGTGGAGAAGCAGCTGAGCCAGGGGAGAGATGTGATTCTGGAGATCGAGATCCAGGGAGCCCTGAAGGTGAAGAAGAAGTTTCCAGACGCCCTGCTTTTGTTTGTCATGCCGCCCAGTGCAGAGGAGCTAAAACGCCGCCTGGTTAACCGGGGCACGGAGAGCCTGGAGGTGATCCAGGCAAGGCTTAAGCGGGCTGCAGAGGAGGCAGTGGGAATCGAGGCCTATGACTACATTATTATTAATGATGTGATTGATACCTGCGCAGAGGAGCTGCATCAGCTGATCCAGGCGCAGCATAATAAGACATCCAACCGTCTGGAATTTATCAATGGGATCCGGATCGGGCTAAACCAGCTGTAGCTGGGGACTGGCGCGAGCCTTAGGGAGCCCCGTTGTTTCATTAGGGAAAGGAGATTTTTACATGTTACGTCCATCATACAGTGATTTAATTGAAGTAGTAAACAGCGATATCGAGCCGGGGGAGCAGCCGGTGGTTCAGAGCCGGTATTCCATCGTGATTGCCGCGTCAAAGCGCGCCAGGCAGCTGATCGACGGCGCTGAGCCTTTAGTAGGCGGTTCCTACCGGAAAAAGCCGCTGTCCGTGTCTGTGGATGAGCTTTATAAGGGCAAGGTGAAGCTTATCGGCGAGGAGGAGGCGGAGGCTCTGGAGCGTCAGCGGGCTTTGGCCGAGGAAGAGGCGGCCAGGGCCAGGGCGGAGGAAGAGGAGAGAGCCAGGGCGGAAGAGGAGGAAGCCCAGGCAGAGGGCCTGGAGGCCGGGGAGCCGGAGCTTTCCTTATCTGAGGCTGAGATGACCGAAGCCGGGGAGCCATATGAGGCTGAGCTCCCAGAGGAAGAGACGGAAGCACAGGGAGAGTTTTAATACACATGCAGGAAAAGGGGGTTAACGCAGAGAGCTTTATTCCGTTACACCCCCTTTTTATAGGGATGTGCTCTTGGAAGCTCCCTTGCACCTGCTTTTGCGGCTGATCAGGCACAAAGAGATTCCGAGAGCACATAGGGAAGCATTTTAGGAGGAATACATTTTTACGATGAATATTTTATTTGTCTCACTGGGCTGTGACAAGAACCTGGTGGATACAGAGAAGATGCTAGGCATCCTGGGAAAGGAAGGATATCAGTTTACAGACCGGGAGGAAGAGGCCCATGTGATCGTGGTGAATACCTGCTGCTTTATCGGAGATGCCAAGGAGGAGAGTATTAACACTATCCTGGAGCTTGCACAGCAGAAGGAGACCGGGGTGTGCCAGGCCCTGATTGTAGCCGGATGCCTGGCCCAGCGGTATCAAAAGGAAATATTAGAGGAAATCCCGGAGGTGGACGGGATTCTGGGAACCTCCGCCTATGACGGGATCGCGCAGGTGATCGGGGAGGTCCTGGAACGAAAGAAAAGCCATGTATCCCGGTTCCAGGACATTAACCGTCTGCCGGGGACACCGGCAGGCCGCATGGTGACCACGGGAGGCCATTATGCCTTTTTAAAAATCGCAGAGGGCTGCGATAAGCATTGCACCTACTGCATTATCCCCTCCCTCCGGGGAAGCTACCGAAGCGTTCCCATGGAGGAGCTTTTAGAGGAGGCCAAGGCTTTAGCGGCACAGGGGGTAAAGGAGCTGATCCTGGTGGCCCAGGAGACCACCTTGTACGGGGTGGATCTGTATGGGAGGAAGGAGCTGCCTGCCTTGCTGCAAAAGCTGGCGCGGATTCCGGGGATTTGCTGGATCCGGATCCAGTACTGTTACCCAGAGGAGATTACAGACCAGCTGATCCAGGTGATGAAGGAGGAGGAGAAGATCTGCCATTACCTGGATATGCCCATCCAGCATGCTAGTGATTCGGTCTTAAAGCGGATGGGGCGGCGCACCAGCCAGAAGGAGCTGCGGGAAATCATCGGGCATATCCGCCGGGAAATCCCGGATATAGCCATCCGCACCACTCTCATCTCCGGCTTTCCGGGGGAGACAGAGGAGGATCATGAGATACTGATGGAGTTTGTGGATGAGATGGAATTTGACCGTCTGGGAGTCTTTCCCTACTCCCTAGAGGAGGATACCCCGGCTGCCCTGCTTCCGGATCAAGTGCCGGAGGAGGTGAAGGAGGCCAGGCGGGACGCGGTGATGGAGCTTCAGCAGGAGGTGGCCTTTGACCGGGCGGAGGCCATGGTGGGGCGGATCCTGGAGGTGATAATCGAGGGCAAGGTCAGCGGCGAAGGGGTCTATGTGGGAAGGACCTACATGGACAGCCCGAATGTGGACGGCCTGATCTTTGTCAATGGAGAGATGGAACTGATGAGCGGCGACTTCGTCCGGGTGCGGGTGACGAAGGCGGCCGAATACGATTTGATAGGAGAGGTGTGCGATGAATCTGCCCAATAAGCTGACCACGCTGCGCGTGATCTTGATCCCGTTTTTTGTGTTTTTCCTGCTGTACCAGAAGGGGGAAAATATGACCTTCCGGTATGTGGCTGTGGTTATCTTTATCATAGCCAGCCTGACGGATCTTCTGGACGGGAAGATTGCCAGGAAGTATAATCTGGTGACGAATTTCGGGAAATTTATGGATCCTCTGGCGGACAAGCTGTTAGTCTGCTCCGCCTTAATCTGCCTCATTGAGCTGGGGCAGATCCCTGCCTGGATGGTGATTATTATCATCAGCCGGGAGTTTATTATCAGCGGCTTCCGCCTGGTAGCTTCGGACAATGGCATTGTGATTGCTGCCAGCTACTGGGGGAAATTTAAGACAACCTTCCAGATGATCGCCGTGATTCTTCTGATTGTGAAGATCCCGGCACTCACCATAGTGACCAGCCTGTGCCTGTGGATTGCCCTGGCCCTGACGGTTATCTCCCTGGTGGATTATATTCTGAAGAATCACAAGGTACTGACAGAAGGGAGTATGTGATCCATATGGTTTGTGAATTAATATCCGTGGGAACGGAGCTTTTGCTGGGGAATATTGTGAATACTAACACTCAGTTTCTGGCGGAAAAGTGCGCGCTTTTAGGCCTTTCCAGCTACTATCAGGTGACGGTGGGGGATAACAGGGAGCGGCTGGCAGAGGCCATCCGCACAGCCCTTAAGCGGTCGGACATCGTGATTCTCACCGGGGGCTTAGGGCCTACGGAGGATGATTTGACCAAGGAGGTCTGCGCTGAGGTGATGGATTTCCCTCTGGCGGAGGATGCCCACACCAGGGAGCGGCTGGAGGAATTTTTTAAAAACAGCATCTATAAAAAGATCTCGGAAAATAATTGGAAGCAGGCCATGATCCCGGACGGCGCTAAGGTTCTGGATAATCATAATGGAACTGCCCCAGGCTTAATTTTGGAGAAGTACGGAAAGTCAGCCATCCTTCTCCCAGGGCCGCCCAATGAGCTGATCCCCTTGTTTATGGAGCAGGTGTATCCATACCTCCAGAAGCTTCAGCCGGAGATCATCCGCTCCCAGATGGTAAAGATCTGCGGAGTGGGGGAGAGCCAGGTGGAGGATAAGCTTCTGGATCTGATTGACAAGCAGACGAATCCCACCATTGCCACCTATGCCAAGACCGGGGAGGTTCACCTCCGAGTTACGGCGAAGGCTGGCAGCACAGAGGAGGCGGATAAGCGGATCAAGCCGGTGGTAAAGGAGATTAAGCGGCGGTTTGGAGATTTTGTCTACTCCACCAGGGAGGATGAGACGCTGGAGATGGCGGTGGTGCGCCTTCTGCGGAAGCTGGAGCTGACTGTGACTACAGCGGAATCCTGCACCGGGGGGATGCTGGCAGCCCGCCTGACCAATGTTCCCGGGGTATCCGAGGTATTTCGGGAGGGCTTTATCACCTATGCCAATAAGGCGAAGCGGAAAATCCTGGATGTAAGCAAGAGCACCCTGAAAAAGTACGGGGCAGTCAGCGAGCAGACGGCGAAGGAGATGGCCACAGGAGGCGTGTTTGCCACAGATGCAGACGTGTGCGTCGCCATCACCGGACTGGCAGGGCCTGGGGGTGGCAGCGAGGAGAAGCCGGTGGGCCTGGTGTATATCGCCTGCTACTTAAAGGATGAGGTGAAGGTTGAAAAGTACCAGTTTAAGGGAAATCGGGAAAAGATCCGGGAGCAGTCGGTGGTAAAGGCCCTGGATCTGCTGCGCCGCTCGATTTTAGATAATTACCGTTGATAGGGGGGAGACTATGGCAAGCCAGAATGAGAAGAGGATGATGGCAGCTGCCTGCAGGTATGCCTACAGCCGGTTTGTGCTGAATTATGCTATGTTTTGTGAATCCGGGGATGAAGAGAAGGAGCAGGCTTCAAAGCAGCGCTGCAGGCTTCAGGAGCAGCTTCAGGTGCTCTGCGGCCGGTTCCTGGAGGGGGAGCTCTATTTGGAGGAGGTTTCCGCGCTGCGGGAGGAGCTGCTCCGGGAGATGGAGGTCCTCACAATTTACGTGGACTATTTTGAAGTGTTTGAATATGTGTTAAACCGGCTGGAAAAGCGGTTTTCAGATGAAACGCTTCTTCCGGTGGATGAGGAGGAGCTGCTGAATGAGATTATGAGATATGTTTACGCCAGCAGGGAGACTGCCTGGCAGAACGAGCAGATCCGCAGGATCTTAGGACAACTTCCCATCCGTTTTACCAGGTCAAAGTTTTTCTCCATTCTCACCCATGCTCTTTCAGTGTATGAGGGGACTGGCAGGGAGAGCCTTGTCCAGGTGATGGATATGCTGCGGCGGGAGGCATTGCTGTCCCTTCCGGAGGATATGGCCGGGGGACATAAAACATTAGCGGATATTTTATCCCAGTTCCAAAAGGCAGATTTTCGTTCCCTTACCCATGAGGAATTCCAAAATCTCCAAAATGGCCTTGCCCTGGCCCAGGAAAGCTTATATTTCGAAACCTCAGATAGTACGATAATGATGGATCTTGTCAATGATCTCTATGTCATCGGCCTGACCCGGGGAGAGATTCTCATGGACAGCCAGGAGGAAGGACTGTATCAGACCATCCTCGCAAGGCTGTACCGAAGCGCAAAGGGGGAGGAGGCTGAGCCGGAGGAGGAGATGGAGCAACTCTGGACCCAGATGGAGGGCAGGCAGGAGAAGTATTACCAGCAGTGGAGCCGGTACGAGATGAAGGACCTGGAGATGGATTCCCCTTATTATGAAAGCCTGCGAAAGGTGAGGCTTCTCCTTTCAACCAGCTCATTTATGAGCCTGGAGGAGGAGAAGGCGCCGGAGGAGGAGATCCTCTTAAGCAGGAGGGCTGTGGAAGAGATGTGCGGCCAGCTGTCAGGTGAGCTGGAGCAGGCCTGGAAGGCCCTGCCCAGGCAGGTGGTTCACGCGTTCATGGCCAGGCTTTTATCCAAGCTGCCTATGTTTTTCAGCCATATTGGTGAGCTTGAGGAGTTTATCGGGGGATGTCTGTCCTCCTGCACAGATATGGCGGAGCTGGCTGCCAGCGCAGAATTGATTCGGGAGATAATGGAGAGCGACGATGCTTTGGTATAAACACCTTTATGTAGGGGAAGGGGCGAAAAAGAAGCGTTTTTCCCTGATCCAGAGGATCCGGTCCGGGAATATCCCATCGAAGGCCTATGTGATCCTGGATCCGGCGAATCCGGCAAATCTTCTGGATATCTGGGAGGCGTCCCAGATCTGCAGCCAGGAATGGGAAGAGAGGCGCAGGGCAGAGGGCAGGGAGATCCAGATCCTTGGGATCGCCTGGGGCTATCAGGATGCCTTAGAGCTGGCCGGCCAGATGGTGAATGAGGTATACCAGGCTACTGGCGGCTTCAACCTGAGAGAGTATTTGTCCTGACGATCCGGAACAGTTCAGACGGGGTGCTGTGGAATGATTCATATGTTGGGTTTCATCTTAACGATCATTGGCTGGGTTCTTTTGGGGATTCTGAGGATTATCCTTGGAATCCTGCTTTTCGTGCTCTTTTCCGCCATCCGATATCAGATCGACGGGGAAAAGAGGGAGAGCCTGACCGGACAGGTGAAAATCACCTGGCTTCTCTGGATTCTGTCGGTGCAGATCCGCTACCAGCAGGGGCTTTCCCTTCAGGCAGCCCTTCTGGGACACACCATCTGGCAGATGGGCGGCCAGCAGCCTGAGAAGGAGAAAAAGAGGCTGCGGCCTGGCCGGGGGCCCGGAGGGAGCAAACCAGAGAAGAAGGGAAGCTGGCCGGAGGAGCTTCTGGAGGAGAAGGAAGACTGGTCAGAAGAGACTTCAGAGGAGAAGGAAAACTGGCCGGGAGAGACTTCAGAGGAGAGGGAAAACTGGCCGGGGGAGACTTCAGAGGAGAGGGAAAACTGGCCGGGAGAGACTTCAGAAGAAAAGGAGCCGCCCCCAGGGGAGCCTTCCCAGGAAAAGGAGGCGCCGCCGGAGGAGGCTTTAAAGGGGAAGAAAGGCCGGAGGAAGGCAGATTCAGGAGAGAAGAAAAAAATAAGGTTTTCATTTTCCGCCTTCTGTGATAAACTAAAGCAGGGAAAAGACAAGCTCTCCGATCTCAGAGAGAAGTGGGAGTGCCTGACGGCATTCTTAAGTGATCCGGAAAATCAAAGGTCGGCGAAGCTGATTCTTCGCCAGATAAAGAAGTGCGTGCTTCATCTGCTCCCCAGAAAGGGGAAGGGGGAGCTTACCTTCGGGCTGGAGGACCCATATCTCATGGGGAAGGCTCTTTCCCTGGCAGCCCTTGCCTATCCATTTACCCATGGGATTCTTACCCTGCATCCAGTGTTTGACCAGAAGCTTTTGGAGGGGGAGCTCCATGTGAAGGGGCATATCCGGATAGGAGTGCTTTTAGGGTATGTACTTCGGCTGCTGTTTGACGGAAATATCCGGAGAAGGCTGTGGAAGCTGATTCGCAGAAAATAGGAGGATTCTTATGGCAGATAACCATTTTTCATCAACAATTGAAGCATTATTTAAGGGTATGGATCACTTTGTCACCACAAAGACGGTGGTGGGAGAGGCTGTGAAGGTGGATGACGCCATCATCCTCCCGCTGGTGGATGTGTCCTGCGGCATGGCTGCCGGAGCCTTCGCGGACGGGGGAAAGGACAAGGATAATGGAGCCGGGGGCATGAGCGCCAAGATCAGCCCCAGCGCAGTGCTGGTGATCCAAAACGGCGTGGCGAAGCTGGTGAGCGTGAAGCATCAGGATCCGATGACAAAGGCGCTGGACATGGTGCCGGATCTGGTGAATAAGTTCGCAGGCGGCCCCAAGGGGGCAGGCGTGATCTCGCCGGAGGCCATGGAGGCGGCGGAGGAGATGGCAGGCCGTTAAAACGAGTGAACAGGACAGAACGATGTACTAGATGAATACTTCCCGCCTATCCTGCATAGGATATTCTATAAGGACAAAACAAAGGGGTATCCTTGTGAAACGCTTATATGGATTGATGTTATTCTGCTTCAGCTGTGGTATGGTTACCCTTTTATTCATACCGGTAACCTTAACCACGCTGATTTTTATAATCGCCTGTCTGATCGTGGGGTATAATCTGTTCTGCTGCTGAGGGCTGCAACAGAAACAGAAAAAGGCTGTCCGCCGGAGCTTTCATCACTCCCAGGCTGACAGCCTTTCCTTTCGTATCATTTCCCAATTACGCTCTTTCCACTAGGCCGGAACGCAGGCAGGAAGTACATACGTACATCTTCTGAGCGCCGCCGGTGGTTTTCACTCTGACTGATTTTATGTTCGCTTTCCACATCTTATTGGACCTTCTATGGGAATGGCTCACAGCATTGCCGAAGTGAGCAGCTTTTTCACAGATTGCACATTTCGCCATGACTTTGCACCTCCTTTGTGGGTACTTGGATTTTCATCGTTACTGCTGGCGGCCCTGCCGTCCACAATAATTTTAATCCACAACATAGCTAATCTTAGCAGAAACCGGGGAAAAAAGCAAGTGAAATTTAAAAATTTATTTCTTTTTTTCACAAAATAGTGTATACTTGTCCATATAAATATCTAGGAGGCTACAAGATGAGGGGTCGAATTAATAATAAACTGGGTGAGATCCAGATTAATGCAGATGTGATCGCATTATACGCCGGCACCACAGCCGTAGAGTGCTTCGGCATCGTAGGGATGGCCGCTGTCAGTATGAAGGACGGCCTTGTGAAGCTTTTAAAACGGGAGAGCCTGACCCATGGAATCACGGTGGAGGTGGAGGATAACCATATGTCCATTGATTTTCATGTGATTGTTTCTTACGGGGTCAGCATCTGCGCGGTGGCGGACAACCTGATTGAAAATGTAAAGTATAAGGTAGAAGCATTCACCGGGATGGAGGTTGACAAGATCAACATTTATGTAGAAGGTGTGAGAGTGATTGATTAAGGAGGAAACCGGTGATGAATACCATTGATGCAAGTCTGCTCCAGAAGGCCTTTATAGCCGGAGCGAATAATCTGGAAGCAAAGAAGGAGTGGATTAACGAACTGAATGTCTTTCCTGTTCCTGACGGAGACACTGGGACGAATATGACTCTGACCATTATGGCAGCGGCCAGGGAGGTGGCGGCCATCCAGGATCCGGATATGAAGACCCTGGCAAAGGCCATCTCCTCCGGCTCCTTAAGGGGCGCCAGAGGAAACTCCGGCGTAATTTTATCCCAGCTCTTCAGGGGATTTACCAAGGAGATCAAGGAGGTTTCCCAGATTGATACCACTGTGCTGGCCAATGCCTTTGTCCGTGCCACGGAGACGGCCTACAAGGCGGTTATGAAGCCCAAGGAGGGCACCATCCTGACGGTGGCAAAGGGCATGTCGGAGAAGGCCCAGGAGCTGGCCGGGGAGACAGAGGATATTTTGGAATTCTGCCAGAAGCTCCTGGAGGAGGGCGACGCGGTCTTAAACCGCACCCCGGAGATGCTCCCGGTGCTGAAGCAGGCCGGGGTGGTGGACTCCGGCGGACAGGGCCTGATGCAGGTGCTAAAGGGATGCTTTAACGGCCTCTCAGGGAAGGACGCCACAGTCCTTTTGTCGGAGAGCCAGGAAAAGCCGGAGTCTGTCCCCGGACAGGCGGCTCTTGATAAGTCCCGGATTGACACGGCAGATATTAAATTCGGCTACTGTACCGAGTTCATCATAAATGCAGACAAGGAATTTACCCAGGAGGAGGAACTGGCCTTTAAGGCATATCTGGAGGAGCTGGGGGATTCCATCGTAGTGGTGGCGGATGAGGATGTGGTGAAGGTCCATGTGCACACCAATCACCCCGGCCTGGCCTTTGAGAAGGCCCTCACCTACGGCTCCCTGTCCCGGATGAAGGTGGACAATATGCGTGAGGAGCACCAGGAGCGGCTGATCCAGGATGCAGAGAAGGTGGCGGCCCAGCAGAAGGCCAGGGATGAGGCCTTAAAGGCCCAGGAGACCCCCAGGAAGCCCTACGGCTTTATCGCTGTGTCCGTGGGCGATGGGCTCAGCGAGATCTTTACCGGGATCGGCGCAGACCATCTCATCGAGGGCGGGCAGACCATGAATCCCAGCACAGAGGACATCTTAAATGCAGTGGATCAGGTAAATGCAGACACGATTTTCGTCCTCCCCAATAATAAAAACATTATCCTGGCAGCGGAGCAGGCTATGCATCTGGTGGAGGGGAAGAGGCTTGTGGTGGTTCCGTCAAAGACCGTACCTCAGGGCATCACAGCGCTGATTAATTTTATGCCGGATCTGACCCCGGAGGAGAACCTTGAGAATATGAAGGCGGAGATGGAGCGGGTGAAGACAGGGCAGGTAACCTACGCGGTGCGCACCACGAATATCGACGGCTTTGATATTAATGAAGGGGATATTATGGCCATCGGCGATCACGGCATGCTGGCGGTGGAGAAGACCATCCCGGGAGCGGCTTTAAAGGCCCTGGAGGATATGATCGATGAGGAGTCGGAGCTGATCACCCTTTACTATGGGGCGGAGGTGTCTGAGGAGGCGGCCCAGGAGCTTTTAAGCCAGGCTAAGGAGCAGTTCCCGGATGTGGAGATCGAGCTTCAGAATGGCGGGCAGCCGGTGTACTACTATCTGATCTCCGCGGAATAGAGCGCCATGAAGCAACCCATTGAAGCATTAAAGGGAATCGGGGAGAAGACAGGGAAGCTGTTTCGGAAGCTGGGGATCGGGACGGCGGAGGAGCTTCTCCACTACTATCCCAGAGATTATGATTATTTTGAGGATCCCTGCCCCATTGGCCAGCTGAAGGAGAATCAAATGGGTGCAGTGGCCTGCCTGCTGGCTCAGCCGCCGGAGCTTCTTCGTATCAACCAGATGCAGATGGTTACCGCCTATGTGCGGGATCTGACCGGCGTGCTCCAGCTTTCCTGGTATCACATGCCCTATCTGCGCACCCAGCTTAAGGCCGGGACCCCCTATATTTTCCGGGGACGGGTGGTAAAAAAGAGGGGAAGGCTTATGATGGAGCAGCCGGAGATTTACTCTCCGGAGCAGTACGCACCTCTGGCCCGCACCCTGTTTCCCATCTACAGCCAGACAAAGGGCCTGGGGAATAAGGCTATCGCCAGGGCCGTATCCCAGGCCCTGCAGGTGTGCCCGCGGGAGGAAGAGTATCTGCCGGAATCCATCCGGACGAAGTATGGACTGGAAGAATATTCCTCTGCTCTGGAGCATATCCATTATCCGGGGGACAGAGACCAGCTGCTCTCGGCCAGGAAGCGGCTGGTTTTCGATGAATTTTTCTTATTTTTAATAAGCATCCGGCGTCTGAAGGAAAAGCGGGGGGAGCAGAAGTCCTCCTTCCTCATCCGGCCCTCCGAAGAAGCAAGACGGCTGAAGGCTTCTCTTCCCTACGCCCTCACCCAGGCCCAGGAGCGGGCTCTTGGGGAGGTGGAAAAGGATTTAGGCAGCGGCCTGGCTATGAACCGGCTGATCCAGGGAGATGTGGGATCCGGAAAGACCATCATCGCCATACTGGCGCTCCTTGAGGCAGCGGCAAATGGATATCAGGGCGCACTGATGGTTCCCACAGAGGTGCTGGCCAGGCAGCATTTTGAGTCTGTCCAGGAGCTTTTTTCCAGGCACCAGATTCCTGTGACCCCGGTGCTTATCACCGGCTCCATGACTGCGAAGGAAAAGCGGCTGGCCTATGAGAAGGTAAGGAGGAAGGAAGCCCAGATTATCATCGGCACCCATGCCCTGATCCAGGAGAAGGTGGAGTATCACAGCCTGGCACTGGTGATTACCGATGAGCAGCACCGGTTCGGCGTGGGACAGCGGGAAGCCCTGGGAGAGAAGAGCCTGTCTGTGCCTCATATTCTGGTGATGAGCGCCACCCCCATTCCACGGACCCTGGCCATTATCCTTTACGGGGATCTGGATATCTCTGTCATCGACCAGCTTCCAGCCAGCCGCCTTCCCATTAAAAACTGTGTTGTGGGGAGGGATTACCGGAGGAAGGCCTATGACTTTATCGCCGGACAGGTGGCCCATGGCAGGCAGGCCTATGTGATCTGCCCTATGGTGGAGGCCAGCGAGATGATCGAGGCGGAAAATGTGCTGGATTACACCAAGCTTTTGCGAAGGGAGCTTCCCTCAGACATAGTGGTGGAATACCTCCACGGAAAGATGAAGGGAAAGGAAAAGAACCACATCATGGAGCAGTTCGCCGCGGGGCAAATCCAGGTTCTGGTCTCTACCACAGTCATTGAGGTGGGGGTAAATGTGCCCAATGCCACGGTGATTATGATTGAAAATGCAGAGCGCTTCGGCTTAGCCCAGCTTCACCAGCTCCGGGGCCGGGTGGGGCGGGGATCTGCCCAGTCCTACTGCATCATGGTAAACGGGGCGGAGGACGAGGAGACGAATAAGCGGCTGGACATCTTAAATCACTCCAATGACGGATTCCACATTGCCTCAGAGGATCTGAAGCTTCGTGGGCCGGGAGATTTATTCGGAGTGCGCCAGAGCGGTGACATGGAGTTTAAGCTGGCAGATATTTTTACCGATGCAAATCTTTTAAAGACGGTATCCCAGGAGGTGGATCACCTTTTAGAAGCGGATCCGGAGCTGGAGAGGATGGAGCATCAGGCTTTGAAGCAGCGGCTGGAGCCGTACCAGATGGATCTCTATAATAAGCTGAATCTTTGATAGATTTGAACTGCAAATGTAAGAAGAGCCGGATTTAGAAGGATTGGAGCTAGAAAAGTCAGCGTTAAAAAAGTCAGAGTTAGAAAAGTCAGAGTTAGAACAGTCGGAGCCAGGACAGGAGGCGGATAGAGGATGAATCAGACGATTGAAACCATATTAAAGAGAAGAAGCACAAGGAGCTTTGTAAAAAGGCCTCTGGACAGGGAGGAGCTTAAGATGATTGTGGACTGTGCGCTCCACGCACCCAGCGGCATGGGCCGGCAGACCTGGAAATTCACCATAGTGGAAAACCGGGAGAAGATCCAGCGGCTGGCCAGGGCAGCAGGGGAGGCGCTGGGACGGGAGGGCTACGATATGTACGACCCGGAGGTGCTGATTATCCCCTCGAATGAAAAGGACAGCCCCTTTGGCATGGAGGATAATGCCTGTGCCATGGAGAATATTTATCTGGCAGCAGAGTCCTTAGGGATCGGGTGCGTGTGGATCAACCAGCTGCGGACCATCTGTGATGAGCCAAGGATCCGTGGGATCCTGAATGAGTTTCATATCCCTGAAAATCATGTAGTCTACGGCCTGGCAGCCCTGGGATACCGGGATGACACAGTGATAGGGCCTAAGGAGAGGACGGGAAGGACAGAGTACATCCGTTAACCATCAGAGTTATAAGAACAGAAAGAACCGCTACAGTACCATGGACACCTGAAGGAGATGCCCATACTGCAGCGGTTCTGATTTTGGCTGTAGATTGACTCAGCTAAAATCTGCCACGTACTTCACAGCTTATGCTGTGTATCATGGTATTCTGCTTACTTACCTGCCATCTGGCGCTCCTGAGCCTCGATCATCTTCTTGACCATATAGCCGCCTACAGAGCCGTTCTGAGCAGAAGTTAAGTTTCCGTTGTAACCATTGCTTAAGGGTACTCCGATTTCACTTGCAACTTCCATCTTCAGACGGTCCATTGCCTCTTTTGCCTCAGGTACATTTGTTTTGTTAGAAGAATTGCTTGCCATAATGATATGCCTCCTTTTCTTCATTGCCGCCTTCGTTTGAAGTGCGGCTTGTTTTTTGGTACACTCCTATTATGTGCGTTAAATTCGGTAATACACTAGAAGGTTTTACGAATTATGTCATATTTTAGCAATAAACATGTATTTAAAAAAGTTTCGAAACTTCAGTAAATAGTATGGACGGAACCGTAAAAATATAGTATATTGAATAAGAACAGCATATTTTATTTTAATTTATAATAGGAATAGGGGGAGAAAAGAATGCTTGAAACACTCAGGAAAAAAGCAAGAAAGTCAAATATTACGCGAGCCATCATCTCCATTATTGCTGTGGTCGGAATCTTGGCTGTGACAAAATTTGCAATATTTGACGTGATCACCGGGCCAACGCAGATTGACATCACCGCGGCTCCTGAAACATATGAAGGAAAGTACGTGACCATTGACGCAGAATACTTCCTTTACGATTATGTTGACCACACCACTACCACAAAGAAAAAATACGGCGGAAGCACCACCACCATAAATGGCCAGAGCTATGTTGCCTTCCAGTCGGTTTATGATTATGAGAACACCACATCCACCTGGTATTTTTACAGTGTATACTTAGATAAGGATCAGCAGGATTCCATGTACACGAAAATTGACGAGGCGTTTAACTACTGGGAGGATGAATCCGGCACCACCGCGCCGCCGGATCCGGTGAAGGTGACCGGAACCTGGAGTAAGATGGATTCCCAGATGGAGCGGTACTTCGGCCAGGCCTTAGCAGAGCTTGGGATGGAAGAGACAGAGTACGATAAGTTTTATTTTTACGAGATCGATACAAATAAGATCGGCGGCGTGAACCCGACCTTATTCTGGGTTTTAATGGCAGTGACCGCAGGGTGCGCCCTCTTTGGGCTTTTGAGCATCATCGGTATGTTTGGTAACGGCTACATAAAGGAAATCCAGAAATACCTCCAGAAGGATAACAGCACCTCCATGTCGGCCATCGAGGCAGACTTCGGCCAGGCGCGCACCATCGGGAAGAATGTGTGGGTTGGACGCCAGTGGACCATCTATATGAATGGCAATAAGGCTATGATTTTAGCTAATAAGGACCTGATCTGGGGGTATTATTACCGCAGAACCGGAAGAAACAGCGTCAGTGAGATGCGGCTGTACACCAAGGAGCGGAAGCTGTTCCACATCGGGCTGAGCGAATCCGAGACCCAGAGCGCTTTAAAGATTTATGCAGAAGAGCAGCCCCATATGGTGATCGGCTATACATCGGAGATCGAGAAGATGTATAATAAGAACTTTACAGATTTCCTGAACTTAAAGTATAATCCGGCTAAGAATGCTGCTTCGGCGGATAATTACTTTAATTCATAAGGAATCCTGGAAATACATAATCGTAATGCAGAATAGGGAGACAGACATTCCATAGTACATGCGGATGTCTGTCTCCTTTTGTGTTACTGCTCTCACAAAGTATCATTAAAGGGGTGTGCATTTCCAGGATCCGGTTTTGTTAGAGCCGACGCGTTTAAGCAGACCCATATCTTTTAACTTTTTTAATGAACGGTCGAGGGTACTTTTCCCGATTTCAAGAGAAGAAATTAATTCCTGCCGTTTTATACGCGGATTTATCTTGATTGCTGAAAATACTTTTTTATCAGTTTCAGAAAGGTTTATATCCCCATTTATATCCCCATTTATGTCCCTATTTGTATCCCCTGGTGTGTCCAAGTCAGTGACAATGTAAGAATTAGGTCCCACAGTTGCAGTTGCAACTTCTGCCAGAGGAATCGTGATGCGAAAAACATCTCCTTCTACAAATTGTGGTTCACCACCAGAGTACATCTTTGTGTATTTATAGGTATTCCTCATGCCAGAGCCAAGTTCGTCTGCAAGGCCGATTTCGCGGAATACCTTTGATATAGGTGGATTCTTCGGAAAGGGCTCAAAGGTGGTAAGGCTCAATGCTCCATGACCGTGAGAGAGGCTGGCGTTTTCTGTATAAATATACTTCTTCTCAATTACCAGCTTTGCTATATATCCGCTGGAGAAGTCACGATGTGCCAACAGATTTGAGACAATTTCGCGCAAGATGTTATCCCTTGCACTAACACTTTGGATACCGTCCAAATGAAACGTATCGTTTAAATGCTTTTTACCAAATGCCATGAGTCTGTCATAGCTTTCAATGAGATTTGTAATAACCACATCTCTATCATCATAACGGTCAGTATTGAACACCCGAAAGATGGTATCAGTCTTGTGTTGTGGCAGGACAGACATGATCAGCTGGTCTGTACCAAAAAGCAGAATAGCAGCAAGGGTAATCCCCTCCTTACCAGAATACTGGTCTTTCAACACCAATCCGGCACTGCGGATGACTTCTTCATTTGTCATACCCAGCCAAGGGTGATCCTTTGCACGAGAACGAGCCATATTTCTAGCGCGTTCAATTAGATCTGGCCTCAGGTCAGAGATATCAAATGCAGGGAATACCTTATTTACGTAGTAGCAACCGTTCTTTCGGGCATAGAGGCGATATACCTCATCAGAGTGGTGTGTTATGTCGATATTAGATTCGTGATTCCTGTCGAAGATGCGGCCATTGCAACGGCAGACATCTTGCGAGACGGGCACACGGATATAAAGGATGCGCTTTCCATCTATTTCATACTCCATTGGCGTGAGATAAAGCGGAGGATACATTTTATTTTCGTTATTAATGGAGGTTACGAATTCTTTTTTAACCTTGTCAACATTATCCTTTTCGATACCAAGGATCTCGCCGTTATCTTTTACGCCAAGGAAGATATGGCCACCATCCCGATTGGAAAATGCACAGACAGTTTCATAAACGTCTTTCGTGACTTCGGTTCTTGATTTTTTGAACTCCACAGTGATGCTTTCACCACTGCCTATCAGTTTCAACAGTTCTTGTGGAATCATTGCATATCCCTCCATAGCTATTATTTTTTCGTACCACCTTACTGTAGCTTTTCTTATTATATCATAATTTTATGTGAAACAAAGCACAAGCGATATTGAATTTTAAGTAAATCTTCATGTGTCCGGCAATGGGCGCACCACCACACAGAAAAGTCTGGCAGGCGCACCTGGCATATCTGAATTGATGCCGCCTAATCGGCGACGGGACTTTCATAGCAAAATGCAAAATATACTTGACATTATGGAATGTAAGGTATATATTACATTATGTAAGGTACATTCGCTGGAGGAAAGGAGGAGAGGATGAGGGAGAAGCAGAAGAAAAACCTGAGGATGAAGGCTGCCAGGGCTCTGAAGGGCTTGTCTCAGGAGGATTTAGCAAAGGCTGTGGGAGTAACAAGACAGACCATCGGCATGATCGAGGCAGGAGATTATAATCCTTCGCTGAAGCTTTGCGTTGCCATTTGCAGGACCTTGGGGAAGACGCTGGATGGTTTGTTTTGGGAGGAAGAGGAAGGCTGATGAGGGCAAAATCAGAGGAATTAAATGGAGATATCAGGAAAGGATAGGGAAGAATCATGGATGAACGAATTAAGCAAGGCTATTACAAAATTTACAGTGAGATGTTTACAATTATACTTTTCTTAGCGGCTGGCTCTGTAGTAATCAATGTGGCTTTTTTCCAAAAGAATATCCGTCAGCTTTGGTTTGAATATATTATTTTGGTGGGAAGTCCGATTTACCGGCTGATCCGCATACGGATGCTGGAAATCGCAGACGCCCCGGCAGGCGGATGGAAACGGGTGTTTTGCATCCGCGCGGCAGCAGCAGTGACCTTGGTGACGGTACTTTTTTTGCTGGTGGGGTATGTCCGATTTGGGCGGATGGATGTTTCAGAGTTTTTTGTATTTCTGATTCCTTTTACGATTTTATTCTGTTTGACAGCATTTCTCACAAAGAGGCTCCAGGATTCCTGGAAGCGCAAGCAGGAGAGGAAGTATGAGGATGAGGAGTAGAAGTAAGAGTAGAAATAGGAGTGGAAGTAGGAGCTAAACAAAGAGCTGTCTTGAAGCAAAAGCAGACGTTATCGCTGTGAGTGAATGATGCCGAAAGCAGCAGCTGCCAGGGATTACCCTGGCAGCTGCCGCTTTTGGCAAATAGGATTGATATCGATTGCTAAAAAATGAGGGAAGAGCGATGGGAATAATAAAATATTTTTCTAAAAAATGTAAAGAATCACGAGCGTTGTATATTATGCATAAAATAATTGTGCAATAATAGTTTAAAATGACGGCGAAATAGTAGTTGAAAATAGAAAAAAAGTGTGATATTATAAAGCTATAAAAACAATCGATTGCAAAACAAGAAGAGAATAATCCCGAACAGGCAGGGGTTCAGCAGCCAACTAATTGGCTGCTTCTCTAAAAAGATAAAAAACAATCGATTGCAAAAGGAAAGAGAAATTAAAACGAGAAAAAAGATGGAGGAAAAGAAAATGATGCGAGTTCCCTATGAAACCATGGTAAAGGAATTTGAGAGAGTATTAGCAAAGAAGGGCTTTGCTGAGGATCGGGCGAAGGCGGCGGCGGAGATTTTTGCACAGAACAGCCTGGCGGGGGTTTATTCTCATGGGCTGAACCGTTTCCCCAGGGTGGTGGAGTATCTGGAAAAGGGGGAGATTAACCCGGAGATCGGGGCGACCTGTGAGCTGCAACTGGGAGCCATGGAGCGGTGGAATGGACACCGGGGCTTTGGCCCGCTGAATGCCAAGCTGGCTATGGATCGGGCCTGTGAGCTGGCGAAGGAGTATGGCATCGGCATCGTGGCGTTAGGGAATAATAATCACTGGATGCGGGGCGGCAGCTACGGCTTCCAGGCGGCGAATCAGGGCTGCATCGGCATCTGCTGGTCCAATACCTGCCCCAATATGCCTGCCTGGGGAGGAAAGGACAGGAAGATCGGTAATAATCCTATCATCTTCGCAGTTCCCAGGAGCAATGGACAGCATGTGGTAATCGATTGCGCAGTGTCTCAGTTCTCTTATGGCAAGATCGAGGACTGTAAGCTGAAGGGGCTGCAGCTGCCGGTTCCCGGAGGATATGATACCAAGGGAGAGCTGACCACCGATCCGGCGGAGATCGAGAAGACATGGCGGGTGCTTCCCATGGGCTACTGGAAGGGGAGCGGCATCTCCATCGCATTGGATTTGATTGCCACCGTCCTTACTAATGGAAATTCTGTACATACCATCGGCACCTTTGGGGATGAGGTGGGCCTGACCCAGATTATGATTGCCATCGATCCGTCGAAGGCCAATAGCCCGGAGCTGACAGACCAGATCGTAGATGACATTATAGCAGATATCAAGTCCTCTGAGCCGGCAAAGGAGGGCGGATCCGTCCTTTATCCCGGAGAGCCGGAGGCCATCACCATCCAGGATAATCTGGCGAACGGCATCCCGGTGATCGAAGAGAAGTGGAATCAGGTTTTAGCCATGTAGAGGGGAGGAAATGAGATAAAACGAGCATTAGCAATCCTTAGGGCTGGTGACGCCGCCTTATAGCCTGTGCCTTTTGCTGGCAGGCTCCATCAGCGGGATTACCATCGAGGAATCCTTTAAGGGAGTGCTTCCCTACTTCTTCTCCTGGGTAGCTGTCTGTACCCTTCTCTAATTTTTTAAGAAAATGAAAAATTTTGAAGTAAATGGAAATCCTCCTTCGTTTTACGAAACAGAAGGAGGGTTTTTTCGTATGAACCAAAGCAGTGTATCGGATAAAATGAAGCGGGAAGCCGGAGACGGTGCAAGAGAAGATAAAGAAGGGAATACAGAAGAGGAAATGGGATCAGAGGGAATGAAGAGAGTAATGGAACAGGCCAAGGAGAAGAACATCAGCGGGGCGCTGTCTGAAGGCCCGGAGTCGGAGGAGGAGTTTGACCGCCGGTTAAATGAGCTGATGGCCCCGGACCCTGAGGGCGGGAAGAAGAAAAAAGGAAAGAAGAAAAAAGAGCAGCGCCCCAGAGGGGCTAAGGCGAAATGGAGCCGGAAGCGGAAGCTTCTCACCATAGGCGGAGCCCTGCTGGCTGTGGTGATTGCAGGAAAGCTGCTTTTCTTCTCTGGTGGGGAGAAAAAGCCTATGGTGATGGTTCAGCCCCTGGAAAAGGGGACTGTGCAGAACCGCCTTACAGTTACCGGCCCCATCTCCGGTACAGACAGTGTGGACGTGGTATCCAATCTTCACGCGGAGGTGCTGGAGCTGAAGGTGAAGGAAGGAGAGCGGGTGGAGAAGGATCAGCTTTTAGCCGTGGTGGACAGCAGCGACTTAGAGAAGGAAGTGGAGATCGCCCAGAATGCGTATAACCTGGCAGTGGTGACTAAGAAGGAAAAGCAAAAGGAGGCGGAGGCCGGCTTTGCCAAGGCTATGCAGGACTGCCAGGCAGCGAAAAATGCCCTGGACCGCACCGCCGTCCTGGTGCAGGCAGGAGACGAGCCGGCAGTGAACCTGGAGCAGGCCAGGAATACATATGCAGATACAGTGCGCCAGGTGAATTCCTTTACTCTGGTGGACGGGAACCCGGTGGCAGACGAATCCTATGATCTTCAGATCAAGAATGCGGAATTTGAGCTGGAGAAAAAGAAGGAGGCCCTGGAGAGTGCCCAGATCAAAAGCCCCATTGCCGGGACGGTAGTCCGGGTGAATACCAAGATAGGCCAGTTTGCCGACAAGCCGGAGGATGAAAAGCCTATGTTCATCATTGAAAACCTGGATCAGCTGGAGCTGGAGATAAAGATCAGCGAGTACTCCATCGGCAAGGTGGAGCTGGGGCAGCCGGTAACCATCCAGGCAGATATCTTAAACGGCGGGACAGTAAGCGGCACGGTTTCCGCCATCTCCCCGACCGGCGAGGAAAAGGGCGGCGGCTCCACAGAGCGTGTGATCCCCACCACCATCTCTATCACAGAGGAAAACACCCGCCTGATAGCAGGGATTACGGCCAGGGCGGAGATTATCCTGGAGGAGGCGGAGGACACCTTTGTTTTGCCCTCCTCCGCTATCCTTCAGAATGAGGACGGGACACTGTATGTGCAGAAGGTGGAAAATCAGGTGATTCACTGGATCCCGGTGGAAACCGGCGTGGAGGGCGACATTCATGTTCAGGTGATTCCCACGGATCCGGACGCGCTTTCGGAGGGGGATACCATCGTCACCACAGCCTCTTCTCTCTACGGGGATGGGATGGAAGTGATTTCGAATTCCTTTTAAGGGGTTTAACTTGTTGCTGTGAATGGCAGGGCCGTGAACAGGAACGAAGCGGGCTACAGCCGAAAACAGAGAGGACGAATAACCATGGAATTTGGAAAACATATCCCCAGTCCCTGGCCTGGCAGCCAGGGGCCGGGGAGGATATTTAAGAAAAATGAGAAAAAGCTGCCTGCCTATATGACGGAGAATGTAAGCCAGGATTTAATCCGCCTGGAAAACCTGGTAAAGATCTACGATACCGGGGCCATCAAGGTGCTGGGCTTAAAAAAGATCAACCTTACCATCCGGAGGGGGGACTTCGTGGCCATCATGGGACAGTCCGGATCCGGCAAATCCACCCTGATGAATATCCTGGGATGCCTGGATCGGCCCACCATGGGCCACTATTACCTGGACGGCATTGACACGGCAGAGCTATCACCAAATCAGCTCTCAGAGGTGCGGAACCGGAAGATCGGCTTTGTCTTCCAGTCCTTTAACCTGATCCCCCGCACCTCGGCGCTGAAAAATGTGGAGCTTCCTATGACCTACGCCCACAAGCTGTCTAAGAAGGAGCGGCAGGATCGGGCCCTGCAGCTGTTAGAGCGGGTGGGCCTGGGAAAGCGGTACGAGCACATGCCCAATGAGCTGTCCGGCGGTCAGCGGCAGAGAGTGGCTATCGCCAGGGCCCTGGCCAATGAGCCTCCCCTGATTCTGGCGGATGAGCCCACAGGAAACTTAGACACCGCTTCCTCTGTGGAGATCATGGAGCTGTTCGGGGCGCTTCACAAGGAGGGGGCTACCGTGGTGGTGGTAACCCATGAGGAGGATATCGCTGCCTTTACGGAGCGGATTATCCGCTTCCGGGACGGCCAGATTGTCAGCGATGTGCGGAAGGGAGAGCAGGGAAATGCTGATTGAAAATATGTCTATGGCCTTTCTGGCCATCCGGGCGAATAAAATGCGTTCGATTTTAACCATGCTTGGCATCGTCATCGGTATCGGCTCTGTCATCGCCATCGTCTCAGTGGGGGACACTATGCGGAGCATGTTTGCCAGCCTGTATGAGGATATCGGCGTCACCCAGGGCTACTGCCAGGTGCGCAGCTGGATGGTGGACGACTGGCGCCAGAGCGATTTATTTACGTTAGACGAGATGGAACGGGTTAAGGAGGTATTTGGCGATGAGATCGCCTATATAGACAGCGCCGCCAGCTTTTCCGGGGACGCAGTATATGGAAGAAACACCGTCCGTTTTTCATTGGAAGGAATCGACTATAATTACCAGGACGTGCAGCCGGTAAACATGGTTTATGGCCGGTATCTGAACCAGGGAGATATCCTGGGAAGAAAGAAAAACGCGGTGATGGATGTAAAAAGCGCTCAGAAGATGTTTGGAACAGAGAATGCAGTGGGCCTGTCCTTCCGCATGACGGTTTACGGGGAAGTGCAGGACTACACTGTGGTGGGGGTATACCGAAAGGATGTGAGCCCCTTCCAGGCCATGATGATGGGGACGAATGAGGGGGGAGGCTCCGCTTATATTCCCTACACCATATTAGTCTGGCCCAATGATTACTTTTCCTATCTCCATCTCTATGCGTCAGAGGATGTGGATTTGATGGATTTCTATAGCCGTTTTACCAACTATATCGCGAAAATCAAGGGAAGGACGCCGGAGCAGATCTATGTGGAGACGGCGATTGAGCAGATGGGCACCATGGATCAGATGATGGGAGGCCTGGCAGGGGCGGTTGGCGGAATCGCCGCCATCTCCCTGGTAGTGGGAGGCATCGGCATCATGAACATTATGCTGGTGTCTGTAACCGAGCGGACCCGGGAGATCGGCATCCGGAAGGCCCTGGGAGCCAAAACCCGGGATGTGATGATTCAGTTTTTAACCGAATCCGCCACACTATCCGCCATGGGAGGGATCATCGGCATCCTGATCGGAAGCGGCTTAGTGTCCCTTGGCGGCCTGCTCCTGGGGGTCCCGGTGGTGATTAAGCCCTTAGTGGTGCTTCTGGCTGTGGGCTTTTCAGCTATGGTGGGAATCTTCTTCGGGATCTATCCCGCCTCCAAGGCGGCGAAGGCGGATCCAATCGATGCGCTGCGTTATGAATAGTGAATCGTACAAATCGTACATCGTTCAACAAATAACTGAACCAAGCACGCGGCATGCTTTTTCGAGTGTGCGGGTCAAAAAGCGCAGGCGTAGTGGTGTGGTGCTACGCCTGCGCTTTTTGACCTGTGCAATCGGGAAAACAGGCAAATCATTTTGCGAAATGATTCATGCATTGCTTTTATTGGTCAGCAATCCGGCGCTTTAATTCCTGGAATTATTGGTCAGTAATCCGGCCCTTTAATTCCTGGAACTGTTCCTCCGTCAGCTTCCCCAGGGATTTAACCTTATCCTCCGGCTCTCCGGCCAGGAGCATTTCCAGAAGAAGCTCCTCCCTTCCCATGGCTAAACCTTCCTCCCGCACATAATTTTCCCTGGCGATTTCATCCCGCCGGCGTTTCAGATATCCCTCATAGAGAACCCGAATAGGATTGCTCATGCTCAGCCGCTGCAGCTCCCGAATTGCCTCTAATATTCCAGGATTGCTGGTTTTTATCATCATCAAGTCCTCCTCTGTCTTCACATTGAAAAAACGGATCCAGTCATCCATAACGCCCCTTCCGGCCAGCTTCTTTTTCAATTCAATTATATGAATTTCCAGAATATCAGAAAACTCTTCTCCCTCCGTATCCCTTAGCCGGTAGATCCGGTGATACCGTTCGCTGTCGCTCAGGTTAAAATCCAAAAGGCTGATTCCCACGCACCGGTGGAGCCTGGAATAGTCTTCTCCTATAAGCAGATCGGCGGTATATAGCTTTGCCAGATAAAAGATCTGCCTCCGATCCCAATGGTGGAATATCTTTACCTGCAGCTCGATACTGACCTTTGTCTCATCATTCAGCTCAGCCAGCACATCCAGGATGCCAAGCTTCTCTCTTTTAAATCGTCTCCAGAGAAAAGTATTCAGCGGTCGGAGGGAGCGGATGTCCTCTAGTGGCAGGCTTAATATATCGCTGACAAAATAGGTCAGAACCGTCTCATTGCGGAAAAGCTCCTTCATAATCAAATCTGATTTTGGCGAATAAATCATCCCTTTCTTCCTTTCATTATACCTGTTTTCTTTCGTTGGCTCAACAAAAATCAAAAAAGATTTTGCATAGTTTTCGGATTTTTATTTTGCAGTTACAGATAGGCTCTCTTAAAAATCTCTTTATGGGAATTCATTCCTGTAGGGATATGGTGGAATGAATGAGCTGTATGAGAATCAATGAGCTGTGTAAAGGATACAGCTTCATGGATATATTTGTAACGAATAATAAAAATGTAAAATATTTACTGGATAAAATTAGGATATCACATAGCAGGGGAAATGCCAACCAGAATCAGAACCAGTTAGAGATATAAAGTGATAGACGTTATTGCGGGTTTGTGATATATTACTCGTAAATATGGTAAATTCAGAGAAGGAGCAAATATTATAAAATGAAAATTCAATTTTTAAATGGCGGGCTGGCAAATCAGACCTTTCAATACATTTTTGCCCGATATTACGAATTATCCCATCCAGGCGAGGTGATGTATCTGGACGATTCCTATTTTGCCATCCATACGGTTCACAATGGCTATGAGCTGGAAAAGGTCTTTGGGCTTCATCCTCATATGCTGAGTGAGTGCTTTGATGAGGCGGTATGGCAGCATATCCTGGCAGAAAAGCAGAAGGGTAAGAGTGTTCCACAGATCTTTATTGAAAATCAGATTATGATACAAATGATCTCTGAGGTGGGAGAAGGCAGCCAGCAGTTTAACCCATTTAACGGAAGACGCTATAACATTCCTGTCCATGAATATCTCCCGCAAATTTTGGATGCCGCTGGAAATATTTATTATCACGGTTACTGGCTGAATAAAAGCTGGTTTGAAGCATATAAAGAGATTTTTCTGGAAGAGCTCCAATTTCCGGAAGTGACAGATGAGAAAAATATCCAATATATGGAGGAGATCACAGAGGATCTATCTCTTTCCATACATATCCGACGGGGAGACTACGTGTCGCTAAATTGGGCCCTTTCTACGGAATTTTATCGCGTGTGTATAGAAAATTTCAAGAAAATGTATGGGAGGGATTGGCATCTATTTGTATTTTCGGATGACATTCCCTGGTGTAAGGAGCATGCAGAAGAGCTGCGATTTGCTTCATTTCGAAAAATTACGTTCGTGGAAGGGAATATACGGGGGGGCAATTACCAGGATCTGCAGCTGATGAGCCGCTGCAAAGGGATGATTCTATCAAACAGTGCATTTTGCTATCTGGCAGCCTTACTAAATACGGAAAAGAAAGCGTTCCTAAACTTAACGGAACGCTGGCTTTTGTGATCCAAAAACCAGCGGAGACAGTTTCCCCGCCGGTCAGCTTCCAGTATTCTGACTGGATTCTACAAAATTTGGTCGTCATCGGATGGCACATACTGGGCTATATCCTGGATCTGACAATGAAGAATCCGGCATAAATCATTGGCTGTCTTCATAGAGATATCTTTATTGTGTTTCAGGCGGTGAAGCGTACTGTGAGAAATGTGATGCTTTACCGTAAGTGTGTACCAGTTTTCATCGGAATTTTTTAATGTTTCCCAAAAGTAAGAATAATCAATCAATGTGTAACCTCCCTCATAAGTGATGATATTATTTAGCATAAATTATATATCCTGATTTGAATATGTTTGTAATGACGAATATGCAATGCGATTTGACATAAAATAAAAAAATGTACTTAACCCCTGGTTATTTTTGCCGATATAATAGTCAGAAACCAAGTGATATAAGGCTGATAATAGTTAGAACGCCCGGCAGATGGTTGAAACAGGGAAGTGGATACGGCCGGAGCATGGAAGGTGGTTGATTAAAATTGATTATACAGCACAACATGGGCAGTTTAAATGCCACCAGAAATAAAGGAATCTCAGAAGGACGAATGAAGAAATCCTTAGAAAAGCTTTCCTCCGGATACCGGATCAACCGCGCTGGCGATGACGCGGCGGGGCTGGCTATCTCCGAAGGGATGCGTGCGCAGATCCGCGGGCTAGATCAGGCGATGCGGAATGTAAACGACGGCATCAGCTTGACTCAGACAGGAGATGGGTGCCTGACCGAAATCCACGCTATGCTGGGAAGGATGAAGACATTAGCTGTGCAGTCAGCGAATGGCACCTATAATTCTATTGCCAGATCGAATTTGGATTTGGAGCGTCAGGAGCTTTTAAGTGAGATTGATCGAATCGGGGAGAATACGGATTTTAACGATATTATGCTATTTGATTCCCCGGAGACGATTGATCCGATTGTGCCTCCACTGGTGGCGGATATGATGAAGGCAGATGAGATCTCGCTCCAGATTGGCACTCACGAGGAGGAGATTCTGAATGTCCCTCGCTATAAAGTAAACAGTAAGAATTTATGTCTTACGGATTATACCAATTTTAGCACACAGGAGGATGCAAATGCATCCATCCCTCATATCGAGAATGCCATTGAAGCGATCGCAGATATCCGTGCAGAGTTTGGAGCGGCTCATAATCATCTGGAGCATACTCATAATAACTTAAGCGTAACCTCTGAGAATGTTACCACATCGGAAAGCCGGATTCGGGACACCAGTATGGCAGATGAGTTCACAACCTTTACCAAGGACAACATCGTTTATCAGGCGTCAAACTCTATGGTGGCTCAGGCGAATGCAGTTCCACAGATGATTTTAAACCTGATTCAGTAGGGAAGCAGTAACCAAAAAATAAAGGATAAAATTTCATAATTTTCCTTAAGTTTTTCAAAGCATTGACGATAATTAAGGATGTAAAGAAAAATTCACATAAACTTTACACAAACTTCTCGAAGTAGGGCCCTCTTCGGGGAGGCTCGGGGACAGGGAGGTTCCCGGTGAAAGTATCATAAACAGGAGGAACAATTTATGATTATTCAGCACAATATAGCGGCAATTAACTCTTACAGAAATTTAGGAATCAATCAGAGCGGATTAAACAAGAACTTAGAGAAGCTGTCTTCCGGTTACCGGATCAACCGTGCCGGCGATGACGCTGCAGGTCTGGCTATTTCCGAGTCCATGAGATCTCAGATCAATGGCTTAAACCAGGCTACTAAGAACGCACAGGATGCTGTAGGCCTGATTCAGACCGTTGAAGGTGCCTTAACTGAGACTCACTCCATGTTACAGCGTCTGACCACTCTGGCCAGCCAGTCCGCAAATGGTACTTACAATACCGTAGCTAGAGCAAACCTGCAGTTAGAGGTTGATCAGCTGTTAAAGGAAATCGACCGTATCGCTAACTACACAGACTTCAATGGTATTAAGCCAATCGCTAGCAATAATACCAGCGTTTCCAACATGACATTCCAGATCGGCCCCAGCGAGAATGAGACCATCGGCGTATTAAAGTACTCCATGACCGCTTCCGCTTTAGGTTTAGGTTCAAACGGTGTAACTGGAGCTGCTACTACGGCGAATGCAATTAAGGAGGCAAATCAGCTTACTTCTTCTTATAAGATTACTGGTGATGAAAATAAGATTAATGGTGACAAGAAGATTGATGTATCCACCCAGTCCGGTGGTAATGCAGCTATTAACAGAATCAACGATGCTATCAACATCGTATCTCAGTACCGTGCAGGACTTGGTGCTGCTCAGAACCGTCTGGAGCATACCATCAACAACCTGAAGGTAACTTCCGAGAACATCACAGCTGCTGAGAGCCGTATCCGTGATACTGATATGGCTGATGAGATTACGGCATTCACGAAGAATAATATTCTTCTGCAGGCTTCCCAGTCCATGCTGGCACAGTCCAATTCCGTACCTCAGAGCATCCTGAGCCTGATTGGCTAATGATGAAAGGATTTCCGGCTCAGCGTAAGCTGAGCCGGAGTATCATAAACGTGCCTCAGGGCACAAGGGTCAGAGGCCTCCGGGCGGCTGGCCAAGGTAAAGGGCCTATAGCAAAAAGTCATTTTCAGAGCATAGCTTTGAAATGGCTTTTTTCTTTTTTCAAATGTTCAGAATCCTCACGGCCAGTTTTCTCAGATTACTGTTTACAAAAGCAACATTATTTTGAAAAAATGATTGAAAAACACTCCCCTATATGGTATTATTACACATATGGAAAAAATTAACATATTAATTTTTAAACAGAAAAGACTTGGAAAAGAAAAGATAAAAGTATAATATAAAGAAAGAGTTTGAAAGGCGCGGTATGCAGAAGAAAACCCCGGATTATGATAATGTATTCAAGACGATGAAAATGAAACACAAGAGATTATTCGTCCCTGTCATTAATGATATCTTCCACCGAAACTACCTGCCAGATATAAAGATGGAGATTCTCCCATCGGAAGGATATCTGACAAAAAGTGAAACCTTGGATGGCAGCGAGGAGATTGAGGAGCAAGTTTCTGATTTCCTGATTAAGATCGGGGATGAGGTCTATCTTTTAGAATGCCAGAGCTATGACGATGGCTCCATGGCGATCCGGATAGCGGAATATGCCTTTATCGTCGGAAGACAGTATGCTGTCTGGGATATCGGCCGTGCGGTGATCCCGATGCCGGGATTTTCAGTAATCTACATTAAGAGGACGGACAGGACACCGGAGAAAACCGTGATCACATTCGTTTTTCCAGATGGCCAGCAGGTAGATTATGGATCGGATAATGTGATCTTAGCGCAGTTTACTAGGGAGAAGATCGTAGAGAAGCGGTTGTTTCCGTACATTCCTTTTTATATCGCCAGATATGAGAAGGAGATTGTATCCGAAGGGAATATTGACCAGGCGATAGAGGATTTGACTTATTTTCGGGATGAGCTGCTGCGCCTCCATGAGAGAGGAATTATCAGATGCAGAGCTGGTTGATCTCATGGGATTTGTAAATACGATAATCACCCATATTGCAAATGGAAATAAAAGTGAAGAAAGGCTGGTGAAGGTGATGGGCGGAAGGGTAATTGAGACAGAATCTGAGCGATTGATGCGTCAGGGTATGCAGCAGGGCATGCGCCAGGGTGTGCGTCAGGGAATGCGTCAAGGGCAGGCGAAGATGATTATTGAAATCGGGCAGGAGGAAGGGATGGATGTTACAACGATTATGAGAAGGCTGCAGGAAAAGATAGGCCTGTCTTTTGAAGAGGCGGAATCCTATCTTGCAGAGTATGGAAGATAGCTTCTCCGAAAAGGATTGGCAGGTGTTTTGTGAGTGAGAACCGTGGGATCAGGGGAGGGAAGCTTTGTCTAAGGGAAATAAGATACGTATTTCACAGTGTATGATTGTAAAAAATGAAGAGAAGAATATCCGTCGGGCTTTATCCTGGGGCAGGAAGATGATGTGGGAGCAGATTGTAGTGGACACTGGTTCGACTGACAGGACGGCGGAGATTGCCAGGGAGATGGGGGCTAAGGTATTCTTTTTTCAGTGGATGGATGATTTTGCAGCGGCAAAGAATTATGCCCTCGATCAGGCGAAGGGAGATTGGATTGCCTTTTTGGATGCGGATGAGTATATGACGCCGGAGGGCGTGGAGAGGATGGGGGCTGTGTTTCAGCAGATCGCTGGCCGGGACTTTGATGGGATTTCCACAGGACTTCAGGATCTGGATGATGAAGGGGCGATTGCCGCTTCCGGAACCCAGGTTCGTTTCTTCCGGAACCATCCGGATATCCGGTATCGAAGGCGGATTCATGAAAATTTGGTATCCCTTTCAGGGAGAAAGCTCCATCTGGGTGATGTGGCCCAGGAGGTGTCTATCTTTCACACCGGATATCAGACGGAGGCTATGGCAGGGAAGAAAAAGAGCCGGAGAAACCAGGAGCTCTTGCTAAAGGAGCTGGAAGAGCATCCGGCTGATTATGAGATTATGGGATATCTGGGTGATGACTATATGAGCTCCGGGGAGAAGAAGGAGGCCATAGCGTGGTTTCGCAAATCGTTTCAGCATATGCCGGCTGCTTTTGATTATCCGGACCAGAGAAGTGCAGTCACATTGAATACATTGCTTTCTCTTTTACTTGAAGAGCTAAGAGAGGGAAGGGAATCTATGCCGGAGAAGGAGCGGAAGGAGCTTCAGGAGGAAATCCAGAGCACTTACCAAAGGGCGGTTACTCTCTGGCCGGAAGAATCGGATTTTGATTATACTATGGGCTGCAGCTATGCCCTGGCAGGGCAAATCCAGGAGGGAATAAGGCATTTGGAGCTGGCGATTCAAAAATTGGATGAATATGGGTGTTCCGGTAAGGCTCTTGTGCTGGCAGCAAATCTTATCCCGGCATACAGTCTTTTAGCGCGATGCTGCCGTGAGGCGGGGGAATCGGAGAAATGCGCTTCCTATGCGGTGCAATGCCTGAAATATCAAAGGTATGAGATGGGGGTTCTGGCAGATTTGATCCAGGTGCTGATTCCAAAGGACGATGGAGCGGCGGATCAATATCCGGCTATCGCCGGATTTCTTTCAAAGCTGTATGACTTCTCCAGCCTGAAGGATCCGCTGTTTTTGATAAAAGCTGCGGCTGGCGCAGAGCGGAAAGAATTTATGACCTTTTTGGCGGATTACTTTTTTTCCAAGGAGCAGCAAAAGCAGTTCGGGCTGCTATGAGATTTGGAGCTTGCAGGATAATAATATAGTTCAGAGGTGAAATAATTGGAGAGAGAACAAGGGATTCGAATTTCCCAGTGCATGATCGTGAAAAACGAAGAGAAGAATATCCGCCAGGCCTTATCCTGGGGAAGGGATATGATGTGGGAGCAGATTGTGGTTGATACAGGCTCCACGGACCGTACCGTAGAGATTGCGGAAGAGATGGGAGCAAGGGTATGCTTTTTTACGTGGGTGGATGATTTTTCTGCTGCGAAAAATTATGCCATTGAACAGGCGCAGGGAGATTGGATTGCCTTTTTGGACGCAGATGAGTATATGATGCCGGATGGAGTGGAGAAGATTACATCTATGCTTCAGCAGGTGTCGGAGCAGGGATATGATGGCATATCCACAGGCTGGCAGCATTTGAATGATGAAGGGGGTATCGTTGCTTCTGGAACACAGGTCCGGTTTTTCCGGAATCACCCGGATATCCGCTATTGGAGAAGGATTCATGAAAATTTAGTCGTGTGCTCCGGGAGAGCTCTTCGCCTGAAGGATCTGGTTCAGGATGTGTCTATTTTCCATACAGGATACCAGACGGAAGCGATGGCAGGGAAAAAGAAGAGTAAGAGAAACCGGAATTTAATTTTACAGGAGCTAAAGGATCACCCTGACAGCTATGAGATGATGGGCTATATGGGGGATGACTGCATGGGGCAGGGAGAAACAGAAGAGGCAAAGGAGTGGTATCGTAAATCGATCCGCTCTATGCCAGATGCTCTGGATCCGTCGGATCAGAGAAGCGCGGTCACCCTGAATGGTCTGATGGCTATATTATGGGTGGAGTTAAGAGAGCGCGGAAAGTCTATGTCAAAGGAGAAACGACGGGATTTGCAGGAGGAAATCCATGGAATTTACCAAAAGGCTGTGACACTCCTGCCGGAGGAAGCGGATTTTGACTATACCATGGGATGTAATTTTGCTGCTGCAAATCAGGCCCGGGAAGGAATGGAATATCTGGAGCGGGCTATTCAAAAGCTGGAAAAGTATGGATGCGCGGATAAGGCGAATGTGCTGGCAGCTCACCTTCTGTCTGCCTACGATCTTCTGGTACGGTGCTCTTATGAAGTGGGAGAGAGAGAAAAGTGTGCAGCCTATGCTGTGCAATATTTAAAATACAGTAAGTATGAGATGGGAGTGCTGGTCCATCTGGTGCAGGTACTGGTTCCAGAGGGGGATTCAGGTATGGAACAATATCCTGGGATCCTTAATTTCTTCGCAAAGCTGTATGATTTATCTGCATTGAAGGATCAGCTGTTTTTAATTAAGGCGGTAGAGGCGATGGAGCGCAAAGCGTTCACAGTATATATGAAGGATTGCTTTTTTACCAAAGAGCAGCAGGAGCAGCTTCGGAGTGCGAAGGTTCTTTAAGAAGACCACTTTAAAAATCGTCTGTAGAAAGTGAAGGGATCGGCAAATGGGTACACATATCACGAATAGGATTATCATTTGCTTGCCCCACAGTTCTTTTTGTGGTATAATAAGGGAACGTACTACTCATCCGCAGCCTGACAGCTGCGGACAAGGTATAATCAGCTGAAGGGCTTGTGAGCTGCAGTGAGTGCAGCGACAGGTATGGTAAGGACTGAAAAGCGAGGACGATAAAGGAAGGATACAGGGAAGGGAGTGGAGTTCGCCATGGATAAAAAGGCAGCTTATAATTCAGGTTTTTCCCTGGGACAGGCGGTATCCCAGTTAGTTTTACAAAATATTTCTGAAAAGCTGATTCAGGGATTTTCGGAAGGGATTACACCAGAGATCACCCGGGGACTTTCCATAGAGGATGCGAGAGAACTGTCCCAGGAGTTTACGGAAGTGATATCAAAGCAGGTGTTCCGTGATCTTTCTCAGTGGCTTTCACCGGAGCGCTCCAGAGAGGTTGCGCAGGCAGTTTTTGCGGATATGAATCCGGAGGGGATTCAGGGAATATCAAAGCAAATCTCATGGGGGATCCTGGAGCAGGCAGAGAAGACAGCGAAGCGGATGATTCACTGCGGCCGTTATTCTCAAGAGGAGATCTGCCAGGTGACTGATCTGTCTTCGAATTATGTTCGTGAGCTGGTGATGGAGAAAGGAAATTGTGTTTCGTAAGCTTCGACCTTGATGCGTTTGAGACCTCGACAGAGGGAGATTAGAAATGCTTAGGAGGGAGGAGCTATTTTTGTATAAAGGGAGACAGGGGAGACCGGTTCGGATTTCTCAATGCATGATTGTAAAAAACGAAGAGAAAAATATTGAAAAGGCGCTGTCCTGGGGAAAAGGGATTCTCTGGGAACAGATTGTGGTGGATACAGGTTCCACTGACTGTACCGTGGAGATTGCCCAAAGGATGGGGGCAAGGGTGTATGATTTTACATGGATTGATGATTTTTCAGCAGCGAAAAATTATGCCATCCAGCAGGCGAAGGGTGACTGGATTGCCTTTTTGGATGCGGATGAATATTTTCCGGACGAGGATCGGCAGAAGCTGGTTCAGCTTTTGGCCATGCTGCAGAATCACCAGTGCGACGGGGTGATGACCCGATGGATTCATCTGAATGATCAGGGAAGCATTAAGTCGGTTGATTCCCAGATTCGCTTTTTTCGAAATGATCCGTCCCTGCGGTATCAAAAGCGGATCCATGAACATCTGGCAGCCGCAGACGGCCATGATCTCCGGATCTGGGATGCAACCGATAACCTGTCTATCTACCATCTTGGATACACTACAGAGGCTTTTCAGACGAAAAAGGGCAGGAACCGGAAGCTGATTCTGGAGGAGCTGGCAGAGCACCCGGATGATTATGAAATGCTGGGATACCTTGGGAATGAATACGAGGTTACCGGGGAGTGGGCGCAGGCGGAGGAGGCCTACCGGAGGGCGGTGTCCCAGATGCCGGAGAAAATGCGCGGGATATATGATGGCACTACTTCTGGATGCATGTTCCGGTTGCTGGAGCTTTTATCTGTCAAGCAGGGAATCGAGGAAGGGGAGCTTCTGGGATTTTACCAACAGGCGGTTGATGGCTGGCCGGAGGAGGGAGATTATGATTACGTTCTGGGGGATTACTATGTGACCCTTGGGAATTATCCTTCCGGTCAACATTATTTGAGCCAGGCCTTGAAGAAATTAGAAAAATATGGTAATTTTGCCAAATCGGCAAAGCTTTTGGCTAGGCTCGGCACCGTGTACCAGCTTTTAGCCGAGTGCTGTTACCATAATGGAGACCTGGCAGAGTGCGTCCGCCTATCGGGTGCACTTTTAAAGGAGAATCCATATGAGATGAAGGCGCTTCTCCTGTTGTTGTCTGCCCTTAACAGAGATATGGATGCCAATGGAAAAGGACAGCAGGGTGCATTGGAGGTGGCAGCCTTTTTGGGGAAGAATTTTTATGACCTCCAGGGGTTGAAGGATCGTCTTTTTCTTTTGCGCGCCGCCATGGAAACAGGATATGGGGAGCTGGTTTCGGTGATTCGAGGCCTCTTTACACCGGGGGAGATGCAGCTGGTGGACCAGGCTATGGGGCAGAAGCCGCAGTGACAAAAAAGAGTACAAAGAGAGCACCAGGAAAATGTAGATAAGAAAACGGGGATAAGGCATGGAAATTCAGAATTCAAGCAAAGTAGCACCTATTTCTCAATGTATGATTGTAAAGAATGAGGAGAAGCATATCCGTCAGGCACTTTCCTGGGGAAAGGGGATTGTGGCAGAGCAGATCGTGGTGGACACAGGATCCACTGACCGCACGGTGGAGATAGCAGAGGAGATGGGGGCGAGGGTTTATCATTTCCCATGGAATGGCGATTTTTCGGCGGCAAAGAACTTTGCCATCAGCAAGGCGGGGTGTGATTGGATCGCCTTTTTGGATGCGGATGAGTATTTTTCCCGGGAGGATGCAGAGAAGCTTCCTGATTGCATTGAGAAGCTACGGGGCAGCAGACATGAGGGGATCCTGACCAGCTGGATACATCTGAATAACGGGGGAGAGATCATGGCCATCGAGGCGCAGATCCGCCTGTTCCGCAATCAGCCGAATCTGCGGTATCAAAGAAGGATCCATGAGCAGCTGAAGGTTGACGGGATACGTCCGCCAGACCTTTGGGATGGGACGGAGATATTATCTATCTTCCACACAGGCTACGGGGAAGCGGAGAGCCAGGCCAAGCGGGAGAGCAGGAGAAATTTGAATCTGATTCTGGCAGAACTGGAAGAGCGTCCGGATGATTATGAGATGCTTGGATATCTGGGGAATGAGTATGAGTCCCTTCAGGAGTGGGATGAGGCGGAGAAGGTCTATGGGAAAGCCGTTGCCCGGATCCCCGAGAAGCTGCGGGGTGTTTACGATCTGAGCACCTCCGGGATTGTGTTTCGGCTTCTGGAGCTTTTGGCACTGAGACAAGGGGAGGAATTGCTGAAGGTCTATGATTTTGCCAAGACCGGCTGGCCGGAGGAGGGGGATTTTGACTATATTTTAGGCAGATATTATGCGAACCGTGGAGACTTCCGGTCGGGGGAGAAGTATATCCGTCAGGCGCTGGCCACATTGGAGTGCTACGGGACCGCTCTCCGGTCAAGCCTGGTTTCAACCAGGATTATGGAGATCTATGAGCTTTTAGCCATGTGCTGCTTTAATAATGGAGACTTAGCAGAATGCGTCCGGCTGACCACAGCGCTCTTAAAGGAAAATCCTTACTTAAAAAATGCAGCGCTGCTGATGGTCTCTGCATTCCGCAAGGATATGGAACGCCTGGGAAAAGGGGAGAAGGGCGCCCAGGAGGTTGCCTCTGTGCTGGGCGGGGCATTCTATGACTTCCAGGATCGGAAGGCCCGTTTGTTTGTCCTCCGGGTGGCTATGTGGGCTGGATATGAGGAATTAGTCCAGGTAATCCGGGGGCAGTTTACCCAGGAGGAATTAGAGCAGGTGGATCAGTTCTTAAGAGAATCTGAGGCAGGATCTAAGACCGAAGCCCCAGCTCCTAAGGATACTGCCCAGAGCGGCCCTCCACTGTCGTAGCTTCTTTTTAGCTCATCCATCAGCTGCTGCAGATCCCACTCTTTCGTGCTGTTTTCATAGTTCGCCGGGTCGGCGATGTAAACATTTCCGGAGCTGGTGAGCTGAGCAATGATAATAAAATGTCCATTATCGGTCAAGGTTCCTTTTCCCATAAGGGCAACCAGGATGTGGTTGCTGTCAAGAAGCCGGGCGGCATTCTCCGGAGTGCGATCTGTAACACTTTCCACCTGGAGCCCGAAGGCAGTGAGGCTTTTGGGGATTAAATCGTGATAGGAGCCTCCGCCGGCGGCAAAGCAGCCATTGGCAGCAGACCAGTCCGCCATTTCGATGGGGGTTACACCGATATTACCAAAGCTATTGACAATCATGGCAACACAGACCGGCCCGCAGCCATATTTACTTAAGGGGTCAGAGCCGCCGTAGAGATAGGATTTCCAGCGGAGATCTCCCTGGTTGTAGTACAGCATAGGACCGATGGCAGTATCCAGAAAGCAGGAGTAAATGGAATCCTCCTGCTCAGGAAAGACTGGTTCAGCAGTAAAGTCGGCCACATCTCCCAGAACCGTGGTAAGGGGGATGGGGGCAGGAGAGTCCGGCGGCGCTGAGGCCAGGGGGGAGGTGTCATCCTCTATGTTCCCGTCAGTCAGCTCCTCTTTTGGGAAAAGGTGATCCCGACCCCATTCCTGTACACGAGTAAAGGCAGAGGAAGCAAGGTTTTGAACATCTGCCAGGGAAAAGGGATGGAAATAAAACAGCAGGCTGAAAAAGATGGCAAGGGAGGCAGCGACGATGCTGCTGATAACCAGCCATTCCAAAGCGCTCTTTCTGGGGCGCTTTTTTTTAGGGGAATTCAAAACCCGAAAAGCGGAGCCCCGCTTTCCGGGTTTTTTAGCGGAATGAGAGGTTGGTTTTAATGGAGGTAAGCTTTGCTTTCCTGGCATATCAACTTATCCTTTCGCGAGATGGCCCATAACTGCCTGAGCGATGGAGCCAAGGGGAGACTGCTGGCATACAGCGCCGATCTTATAAGCCTCCATAGGCATTCCGTAAACAACACAGGTATCACGGTCCTGGCCGATGGTGTAGGCGCCTGCCTTGCGCATCCGCAGCATACCGGCAGCGCCGTCCGCACCCATTCCAGTGAGGATAACGCCGATGGCATGACTTTTGGCGTGCATGGCCACCGAGTCGAAAAGCACATCCACCGATGGCCGGTGGCCGCTGACCTTCGCCTCGTCGGTGCAGCTGACTGCATAGCCGGATCCCATGCGGACGATCCGCATCTGCAGGCCGCCGGGAGCCAGGAGAATCAGACCAGGCTGAACCTTATCCCCATGGGCCGCTTCCTTCACCTCCAGCTTGCAGATTCGATTCAGACGCTCTGCATACATAGCAGTAAAGCCTGGAGGCATGTGCTGCGTGATGACGATCCCCGGCATCCTGGCAGGAAACTGCCGTACTACCTCCAGAATCGCCTCGGTCCCCCCAGTGGAAGCGCCGATGGCGATCACGTCAATCCCCGGATAGGGGGAGGGCATAGATACGGTCCGCTTGGAAGGCAGCTGAGCATTCTGGCCGGCTGTAGAAGCAGCCGGGCCGGGAGCCGCGCTGCGGCCGAAGACAGAGGGAGCCTGGGAGACAGGAGTGCGAAGAGCCTGTCCGCCGCCAGCCCCGCCTAATCCGGAGGCTGGCTTCGTCCCTGAAGGGGAGGCCTGGCCGGTGATGGAGGCCACGGTCACTGTCCTGGAGGGAAGCCGCACCTTCGCATTAGCGCCCACGGAAAGCTTTGTCTTCAAGGTAGTGAGAAACGCTTCCCGTCCGCCGTCCTGCTCATTAGGCTTCCGGACAAAATCCACTGCGCCGGCAGCCAATGCGTCGAATACACGTACGTTCAGGGAAGATACCAGAATCACCGGGATGGGGTGGGTGGGAAGAACCTCCCGCAGAAAGTCCAGGCCGCTCATCCCCGGCATCTCGATATCCAGGGTTATGATATCCGGTTTTAAGATCGGAAGTTTATTTTTCGCGTCCAGAGCATTGATGGCATATCCCACTACCTCAAACCGGGGATCTGAACCCAGGCTCTGGACCAGCCAGCTACGGAACAGGACAGAATCGTCCACAACCATCAGACGGATTTTCTGATTCATAGAGCAACCTTCTTTCTTATGATTTCCGGTAACGATCCGGCAAGGCCAGCGCAGCAGCTGCGCTGACCGTAAGGGAATCCAGCCATAAAACCGTTACGATTTCCGATAAATCGCCGGCTGCACATATTTATAAGGGCAGGTGGTTTTTGTAAGGCCCTCGGAGTGACCGATGAAAAGATGGCCGCCGGGAACCGTAGCATTATAGAAGCGGCGCACCAGGGCATCCTTTGTAGTTTGATCGAAATAGATCATCACATTACGGCAGAAGATCAAGTCAAACTTTTTCTTAAAGGTAATGGAGTCCATCAGGTTAAAGGTGCGGAAGATTACATTCTGCTTGATGGCCGGCGCGACGGTATAGCGGTCCGGGCCCTCCTTCACAAAATATTTCTTCTGCCAGGCCGGGGGCAGAGCTGCTGTGCTCTCCTCACTATAAACAGCCGTGATGGCACTGTCCAGGATCCTCTGGGAAATGTCTGTGGCAAGGATCCGGGTATCCCATTGATTCGCCTGAGGACCGAAAAACTCCTTTAAATACATGGAGATGGTATAGGGCTCCTCACCGGAGGAGCAGCCGGCGCTCCAGATAGAAAGCACCTTATCCCTGGCGTGCTTTTTCTGCAGGTCAGGGAGTATCACATCCCAGAGATATTTAAAGTGAGCCTCCTCCCGGAGAAAGTAAGTATAATTGGTGGTAAGCTTATTCAGCATTGCCGTGACCATCTCCGGATCACGGCCGGATAAAATGTGATCCACATAGGTGGAAAAATCCTTAAAGCCCTGGGCGGAAAGCGTGTTGGAAAGGCGGCTGACGATGAGCTGCTTTTTCTTACTTAAGTCGATTCCGTAGTGCTGCTTAATATATCCGTAAAGACGTTGAAAATCATGTTCAGTTAATGTCAGCATCGAAATTACCTCGGTTATTTCACAATTAGAACTGCGGACTGGATAGGGCCTGACAGTCGATGGACATAAAGACACTTCCGTCCTCCATGGTTACCATGCCGTCCAGAAGCTTCTGCTGGTTCTTTAACGGTATGGGGCGGACATTGGATAGGTCGATGTCGATCACCTGGCGGACAGAATCTACAATGATTCCCAGAGAAATGGAATCAATATCCAGCACGATGATGCAGGTATTGCTGCTGAACTCCGAGCCCTCCTTGCCCATGCGCAGCTGAATATCCACTACGGGAAGGATCTGGCCTCTCAGATTAATGATGCCCTTGATAAAAGGAGGCATCAGCGGGAGAGTGGTAATGGTGTGATTGTTTATAATCTCAATCACATGCTTGGTACTGATATATAGAATGAGCCCTCCGGATTCGAAGGTGAGGCAGCGCTCGATGGTAGAAGCTTCCTCTGTGTCAGACAGCTCCGGATCCAGAACTTCCTGATTATTCATTGGTTCAGACATGATTGGTTCCTCCCTTCTATTTGTTTTCCAAGGCTGCCATGTGAAGGCTCTGGATATCCAGAATAATGCTGATATTTCCATCGCCCAGGATGGTACAGCCGGAAATGCCGTAATCCTTCAGGTCAAAGTAGTTTAAGAAAGCGGGAAGGGGCTTCACCACCACCTGCTGTTCTCCGATCAGCTCATCCACAAAGAGGCAGAAGGAGCGGTCGCTGGTCTCCACCCAGAGTAAAATTCCTTCCTCCAGGCTGGTGACATCAGTGTCAATGTTGTAGAACTGGTGAAGCCGTACCACCGGATAGAAGATACCCATCCGTTCCACGATCTCACAATTATTCTCATCCCGGATGATCTCATCCGTGGTGATCTTAAAGGACTGGCGGATATTGGCAATGGGGATGGTAAAGATAGACTTGCCCACCGTCACCTTCATACCGTCTACAATGGCTAAGGTCAAGGGGATCTTCATGGTAAAGGTAGTTCCCTTGCCCTCCTCGCTGGAGAGGGATACCACGCCGCCTACCGCCTCTACGTTCTTCTTTACTACGTCCATGCCCACACCACGGCCGGAAAACTCCGTAACCGTCTGATTCGTGGAGAAGCCAGGCAGCATAACCAGGCTTAAGGCTTCCTTTCTGGAGTACTCGCTCTCCGGCTTGGTGAGGAGTCCCTTGTCTCTGGCCTTTGCCAGAAGCTTTTCCGGATTCATGCCCTTTCCGTCGTCGGCAATGGAGATCACCACCTCGCTGCTGGTATGGGAGGCGGAGAGGATAATCTCGCCCTGGGAGGGCTTTCCGGCCTGGATACGCTCATCTGCCGTGTCCTCGATTCCATGGTCCATGGCATTGCGGACCATGTGCATGATGGGATCCTGAATGCTGTCTACGATGGTCTTATCCACCTCTGTGTCCTCGCCAATCAGGGTGAGGCGCACATCCTTCCCTAATTTCTGCTTCATATCCCGGACGATCCGGCTCATCTTCTGGAACACGCCGGAGATGGGAACCATCCGCAGGGACATGGAGATATCCTGCAGATCATCCGTAAGCTTTCTCAGCTGGCGGGCGGACTTCATGAAATTATCATAGGCGTCCCGGCTCAGCTGGTTTAACTCCGGAGCCGAGGTAACCATGGACTCAGTGATAACGATCTCGCCCACCAGATTCTGGAGACTGTCCAGCTTCATCAGGCTGACGCTGATTAAGTTCTGCTTCACCGGTCCCTGGCCCTGAGCCTGGTTCTGCTTGGCAGGAGCCTTGGACTTGGGAGCCGGCTTGGCATCAGGAACCGCCGGCTGTGCAGCAGCCGCTGAGGGCTGGCTCTCCTGAGGGGGAGCCGCTGCTTCCGGCTCTTCTTCCGGCAGTTCAACCAGCTCATAGGAACGGATGTGATTCTGGGTCCGGAGGAGATCCCCTGCCTTTTGGGCGGTTTCCATGGATTCAAAGGCCATGTAAAAGCCATTCTCAATAATAGAGGCACAGGAATCGGGATTACTTTCCATATTTTCCGGATAATACCGGAACTCCAGCTCGCATTCCTTCAGGGAATTGACAATCATAAATGCCCGCAGGTTCTCCATCCCCACGCCTTCGTCCAGGAATACATGGATAAAGCATGTGGCATTCTTGTCATCGGGGAGATCCTCGGGAAGGGAAGAGCTGCCGGCCGGCTCTGTCTGGCTTTTTTGCGCTCCACCGGCTGCCGGCTGGGGGGAGGGCTCCTCCTGTGCCGCACCGCTGATCTTCTTTAAGAAGCTGTTGATCTCAGCTGCAAAGGAATCCAGATCCGTGTCCAGGGGCACGCCGTTCTCCACCTTTTCCACCTGTCCGCGAAGGCAGTCCTCTGAACGGAACATCAGGTTAAAAAGCTCCTTCTTGTGCTGTGGATCCAGAGAGTCGATCCCCTTGTCCCGAATATAATAGAACAAATCCTCGATATGATGCGCAATGCTCGAAAGGGAGCCGAATTCCATCATAGCCGAGGATCCCTTGATCGTGTGCATGATGCGGAAAATCTCATTCACATCTTCCGGGGAAAAGTCACCCAGCTTCTCGTCCTTCATCAGCATCTCATCCAGATTGTCCAAAAGGGAGTTTGTTTCAAAGAGGTATGTATCCAGCATACTTTCCATACCATTATCCATTCCATTACACCACCTATCTCTTTTGATATCGCATGAAAATGAAACAGTCCGCCCTGTGAATGGCGACAGACATAACATACTTCCTTGTTTATCGGCGAAAATTCAAAATAGTTAAGGGGCGAAAAAAAATCACAAATATTTTTTTGCGATTGTATTATTTATTTAAAAAATATGCCGAGATACTTATAGAGTGTTTATTAAGCCTTCCGAAGATTTCGGAAAACGCAAAAGAAGGTTCAGCGAGGAGGAGCGTTATAATGAAGAACTTAAAGGTCAGTCTGAAATTTATCGTATCATTCGGGACGATACTGGTATTGTTTCTGATATCCATCGGTACTGCCAGTCTGGGGATCAGTAAGGCGAAGTCCAGCTATAAAGAGTTTTATACCACGGATTATAAGGTAATCAGCAGCATTTACGAGATTCGCCTTAACCAGAGAAAAGGCTTATATGAGATGATGATGGGAGTCATCTCAGACGGCCAGGAGGCAAGGGAACATATCAACAATGTAAATCAGTACATGACGGCGATTTCAAATGACCTTCAGTGGATACATGCGAATTACACGGAGGATCTCTCTGCCTTAAAGCAGTTTGAGACTGAGCTGGAAAACAGCATGCAGCTTCAGAATGAGATCGCCGAATACGCGGTGGCGGGAACGGCGGAGGCAGATGAGCAGGCCCGCAAGCTTCTGCTGGAAGAGTATTCTCCCCAGGTAGAAAGCTGTATTTCCTGCCTTATAGATGCCTTTAATCAGATGGAGTCCGTGAGCGCGAAGAATTATGAGGATTCCCTGAAGATGCAGAACATGCTTACAGGCGTGACAGTCGGTGTTGCGGTGGTTGCTTTTGTCCTCACCTGCATTATTGGATTGAAGCTTACCGGCTATATTCTGGTTCCGGTGAAAAAGTTCGAGGATACCATCGACGAGATCGTAAAGGGCAATCTTTCCGCCCATGTGGATTATGTCAGTGAAGACGAATTTGGCGCGATGGCTCAGAGCATGGGCAAGATGACCAGCAGTGTGCGCTCCATCATAAAGGATATCGAGACCGTGTTAAGCGCTATGGCCGCAGGGGACTTTACCGTTCACTCCACAGCAAAAGAGCTTTATGTGGGGGACTATGAGACGATTTTTGACTCCATGAAGAAGATTAAGGACAGCTTTAACGCTACCCTGCATACATTGAATCAGTCTGCAAGCCAGGTATCGAATGGCTCTGACCAGGTATCCTCCGGCGCGCAGGCTCTGTCCCAGGGCGCTACCGAGCAGGCCTCTTCCGTGGAGGAGCTGGCAGCATCCATTAATGAGATTTCCAGCAATATTAATAAGAATGCAGAGGGCGCCAAGGAAGCCAGCAATAAGTCCGCCCTGGTAGGTGAGGAGGTAGGCGAGAGCAACCGCCGGATGCGCGACATGCTGGATGCTATGGCAAAGATCAATGCTTCCTCCGGAGAGATTGGAAAGATTATCAAGACCATCGAGGACATTGCCTTCCAGACGAATATTCTTGCTTTGAACGCTGCCGTGGAGGCTGCGCGGGCAGGAGCAGCAGGCAAGGGCTTTGCTGTAGTTGCAGATGAGGTCCGCAACCTGGCAAGCAAGTCCGCTGAGGCCTCAAAGAATACAGCAGTATTGATCGAGAACTCCCTGAATGCAGTGGAGAATGGAAAGAAGATCGCAGACGAGACCGCGAAATCCTTAGAGAGTGTAATGTCCGGCGTCAGCGAAGCAGCAGGAATGATGGATTCGATTGCCAAGGCGTCCCAGGAGCAGGCAGACACCATTACACAGATTACTTTGGGAATCGATCAGATTTCCAGCGTAGTTCAGACGAACTCTGCAACCGCAGAGCAGAGTGCAGCGGCCAGCGAGGAGTTATCCAGCCAGGCACAGCTGCTTAAGGAGCTGGTCCGCAAGTTCCGTCTGGAGGGGGAAGCGCCCGCTCCGACTCAGTCCTACTCCGCATCTGCACCAGATGATTCTGCAAGCTATGGCGGATACACAGAGCCAGGCAGCAGCAGCCAGAATGTATATTATGGGAGCAATGACAAATATTAAAATGTAACGGGAATAGGCAGAAGGAGATTTTTATGAAACGCAGTATCAAGCAGGATATTATGATTCGGATTATCTTGATCTTTGTGGTGGTGATCGTCAGCGGCATCATAACATTGAGCGGGATGAACCGGGTAAAGCGCTACAGTAAGTCAACAGAAGATGCGTCAGAGATCCATTCTCTTGTACTGACTGCAGAGAAGGCTCATTACAGCTGGGTGGAGAATCTTTGCTCTGCTGTAACTATGAATACAGAGTTTACAGGAAGCAAGGATTACCGGACTTGTGTTCTGGGAAATTGGTTTTATAATTCCGATTTGTCAAAGGTTGAGGATGCCGAGGTTCTGAGGCTGATCGAGGAGATGAAGCCTATCCATCAGGCGATCCACGAGTCGGCCCAGACGATTCTGGACCTAAACGAAACCGATCCGGAAGCGGCAAACCAGATGTATCTGGAGGATACCAGGGTAAAGGTACAGCAGTTAGTAGGCATCCTGGATGAGGTGGCAGCCATAACCGAGCAGCACACCAGCGCGAATCAGCAGGGTCTGCTGGGCGCAGTAACCAGGACACAGGTTATTTCTGTGATTACTGTTCTGGTGATCCTGGTGGTAAGTATCCTTTTGGTGCTGTATGTGATGAACAGCATTGTGAATCCTCTCCAGATAATCACCGAATCCAGCCGCAATCTTTCCGAGGGACGTCTGGACTTCCACATTGACGTGGAAAGTGAGAATGAGATCGGAGTATTGGCAGACAGCCTGAATACCTCCGTGAAGAATTTGAAGCGTTACATTTCCGATATTTCCGAGGTGCTTGACGATATGGCCTCCGGCAACCTGGGCCGTCAGAGCAGCATCCAGTATATAGGCGACTTTGTCCAGATTCAAAAAGCCATCGGAGACATCAGCAATGAGCTGAGCCAGACCATGGAGCAGATCCATGCATCCGCCAGCCAGGTGGATTCCGGTGCAAATCAGGTAGCTGTAGGTGCCCAGAGCCTGGCCCAGGGTTCTACAGAACAGTCTTCTGAGGTAGATAACCTGCTTCACATGATCGAGCAGATCACAGAGCAGATTAACAGTAATGCAGAAAGTGCTGCCATCACCACAACCGAGGCGGACAATGTAGGAGAGCAGATCGCCATCTGTAATCAGCAGATGCAGGAGATGGCAAATGCCATGAACGAGATCAGCTCCTGCTCCGGCGAGATCCAGCATATTATCAAGACCATCGAGGACATCGCCTTCCAGACGAATATCCTGGCGCTGAACGCCGCTGTAGAGGCAGCCAGAGCAGGAAGCGCAGGCAAGGGCTTTGCTGTGGTGGCGGATGAGGTCCGCAACCTGGCGGCGAAGAGTGCCGATGCGGCGAAGAATACCACGGGTCTTATCGAGAAGACGCTTCAGGTAGTAGCGAATGGTTCCCAGCTCACCGGCCTGACCCAGGATTCCTTAAACTCTGTGGTAGAAGGCGCTGGCAAGGTAACCAGCCAGATCAAGGTGATTTCCGATGCGTCTCAGGAGCAGGAAACTGCGATTAATCATATTAAGGACAGCATTTATCAGATCTCTACAGTAATTCAGTCCAACTCCGCTACTTCGGAGGAGAGTGCAGCAGCCAGTGAAGAGCTGGCCGGGCAGGCTCAGATCCTGAAGAGATTGATTGGGAAGTTTCAGCTGAAGAGGAGTTAAGAGGTTAACTGACAGGCTGTACAGATTATACGATAAGATATGATAAAGAGCACATCAATGAAGCAGAGGAATGTTTGATTGATGTGCTTTCTTCTTGTTTCCATGTATTTTCCGCATTGTTTTATTATCTGGATATTGCAGATGGGCTCAGGGCTATCGATGAGGCAATCCGCTTTTTGGGAATGGGCTGCGGGCATCCTATTAAGACATTCTATAATCTGGGCCTTACCAAAAATGAACAGGAGCTGATGGAATGCCCTCAAATCAATGTGTCCATCAATACGGATGACAAAGGCGTGTTTGCTACAAAATTAGAAAATGAGTATGCATTATTGGCCTATGCTATGGAGCATGAGGCCTTGTCCGATGGGAAAAAACGGTATAGAAAAGAATTCATTTATGAATGGCTGGACAATATTCGCGAGATGGGGATACGGCAGATATTTGGATGAGACATGGTTTGCAGCTGTTTGGGCGAATGGGCTTTGTAGATTCGTCTGAATGGCTGCTTCATATCTGTAGTGCTTTAAAAGCGGCAGGAGCCAGCCACGAAGGTTTTGGAGGTAATGGTTTGAAGGAAACCCTGCAAAAATTCTGCATTTTAGGACTGGTATTTCATTCACAGATATGCTATAGTATTAAATTGAAGTGTAGCGCCCTTAGGTCAGGCGGTTCACAGGAGGAGCGTTTTGGAAAAGACTGGGAAGCCAGGACCAGGCACAGGAGCTTCTGACGGCGCTCAGATAGATTAAGGAGGAACCCATAGAATGAGTTTACAGGTAGAAAAATTAGAAAAGAACATGGCGAAGCTGACCGTAGAGGTTCCGGCCGAGCAGTTTGAGGAGTGCATTAAGACCGCATACAAGAAGAATAAAAATCGTTTTGTTATTCCCGGCTTCCGCAAGGGCAAGGCTCCACAGCACATGATCGAGAAGCTGTACGGCGTCGGCGTATTTTATGAGGACGCGGCAGATGAGGCGATGAATGAGACTTATGCAGACGCCATGAAGGAGAGCCAGCTGGAGATCGTGTCCCGGCCGGAGGTTTCCATAGAGCAGATCGAGAAGGGCAAGCCCTTTATCTATACTGCAACCGTGGCGGTGAAGCCGGAGGTTACTTTAGGCGAGTACAAGGGCATTGAGGTGGAGAGAGCCTCCGCGGAGGTGACGGATGAGGATGTTTCTGCTGAGCTGGTAAAGGTTCAGAACCAGAACTCCAGGCTGATTACTATCGAGGATCGGCCAGTGGAGGACGGGGATCAGACGGTGATTGATTTCGACGGCTCCGTGGACGGCAAGGCTTTTGAGGGAGGAAAGGCGGAGGATTATCCTCTGACCATAGGCTCCCATTCCTTTATCGATACCTTTGAGGAGCAGCTTATCGGAAAGAGCATCGGAGAGAGCTGTGAGGTACATGTGACCTTCCCGGAGGAGTATCATGCCAAGGATCTGGCTGGCAAGCCGGCTGTATTTAAGGTGACGGTGAAGGAGATTAAGAAGAAGGAGCTTCCGGCCATCGATGATGAGTTTGCAAGCGAGGTTTCTGATTTTGATACCTTAGAGGAGTATAAGGCAGACCTGCGGTCGAAGCTGGAGGAGAAGAAGCAGAAGGAAGCGGCCACTGAGAACGAGGACCGGGTTGTGGAGAAGGTTGTGGAGAATGCTTCCATGGACATCCCGGATCCCATGGTGGACAGCCAGGTGGAGAGCATGGTACAGGAGAATGCCCGCCGGATGCAGAGCCAGGGACTTTCCTTTGAACAGTACATGCAGTATACAGGCATGACCATGGATTCTCTGCGGGCTCAGATGCGTCCACAGGCCCTGCGCCGGATCCGTACCCGGCTGGTTTTGGAGGCTGTGGTGAAGGCAGAGGATATCCAGGTGAGTGATGAGCGTCTGGATGAAGAGATTCAGAAGATGGCAGAGTCCTATAAGATGGAAGCAGATAAGCTGAAGGAATATATGGGCGATTTTGAGAAGGAACAGATGAAGCAGGATCTTGCGGTTCAGGAGGCGGTTGACTTCCTGGTAGCAGAGGCGAAGCTGGTGTAATAGGCTGAGCACAGCATGGGGGAGCTGTACTGCGGAATCACAGCATAGATCATTGTGGGGTTGCAGCAGTTTTCATGGCTTGGGGACGGCTGCAACCTTCCTATGGTTGTCCAGCGTATTTTTTAAGAAGAAAGGGGAGTATTCCATGAGTTTAATACCTTATGTAGTGGAGTCCACCAGCAGAGGGGAGCGTTCCTATGATATTTATTCCAGGCTGCTGAAGGATCGGATTATTTTCCTCGGGGAAGAGGTGTCGGATGTGTCCGCCAGCCTGGTGGTGGCTCAGCTTCTGTTTTTGGAGTCTGAGGATCCGGGGAAGGAGATTTCCTTGTACATCAACAGCCCGGGCGGTTCTGTGTCTGCAGGGCTTGCGATTTATGATACCATGAATTATATTAAATGTGATGTTTCCACGATCTGCATCGGCATGGCGGCCAGCATGGGGGCATTCCTTCTGGCCGGGGGAACCAAGGGCAAGCGGATGGCTCTTCCCAATGCGGAGGTGATGATCCATCAGCCCTCTGGCGGCGCCAGAGGACAGGCGACGGAGATTCAGATTGTGGCAGAGAAGATTCTTCAGACCAAGAAAAAGCTAAATGAGATTTTGTCGGCTAATACCGGCCAGCCCATCGAGGTGATCGAGAGGGATACGGAGCGGGATAATTATATGACCGCTGAGGAAGCCCTTGCCTATGGCCTGATTGACAAAGTAATCACCAGCCGTTAGTGTTGGAGAAATGAGGTGGATGTATGGCTGTCAGAACAGAGGAGAAGGTCAGATGTTCCTTTTGCGGGAAGTCCCAGGATCAGGTCCGGAAGCTGATCGCCGGCTCGAATAATGTCTATATCTGTGATGAGTGCATCGAGCTGTGTTCAGAGATTCTGGAGGAAGAATTTGCGGATATGGAGGAAGAGGAGCTCTCGGCCTTCAGCGAGATTAATCTGATGAAGCCTAAGGAGATCAAGGCGTTCCTGGATGAATATGTGATCGGCCAGGATGAGGCGAAGAAGGTGCTTTCCGTGGCGGTTTATAATCACTATAAGAGGGTTACCACGTCTAAGCACATAGATATGGATATCGCAAAGAGCAATATTTTAATGCTGGGGCCTACCGGCTCAGGCAAGACCTACCTGGCCCAGACGATGGCAAAGATTTTGAATGTTCCCTTTGCTATCGCCGACGCCACTGCTTTGACAGAGGCGGGCTATGTGGGCGAGGATGTGGAAAATATCCTGCTGAAGCTGATTCAGGCTGCGGATTATGATATCAGTAAGGCAGAGTATGGCATTATCTATATCGATGAGATTGACAAGATCACCAAGAAGTCGGAGAATGTGTCCATTACCCGGGATGTATCCGGAGAGGGAGTACAGCAGGCTCTGTTAAAGATCCTGGAGGGTACCGTAGCCAGCGTGCCCCCTCAGGGAGGAAGGAAGCATCCCCATCAGGAGCTTCTCCAGATCGATACCACGAATATCTTATTTATCTGCGGCGGGGCCTTTGACGGCCTGGAGCGGATCGTGGAGCAGCGGTTAAATGCCGGTTCCATCGGGTTTAATGCTACCATTGTAGATAAGAATAAGACGGACATCGATGAGCTGCTTCATCAGGTGCTGCCTCAGGATCTCAGCAAGTTTGGTCTGATTCCGGAGTTCATCGGCCGCGTTCCTATTACGGTGTCATTAAATATGCTGGATAAGAATACCCTGGTACAGATCCTGTCCCAGCCTAAGAACGCCCTTACCAAGCAGTTCCAGAAGCTGTTTGAGCTGGACGATGTGAAGCTGGAATTTACCCAGGATGCGCTGATGGCGGTTGCTGAGCTGGCAGCGGAGCGGAAGACCGGAGCCAGAGGCCTGCGCTCGATCCTGGAGAGTGTGATGACGGATTTGATGTATGAGATCCCGTCCGATGACACCATCGGCATTGTGACCATTACCAGAGAGGTGATACTTGGGGAGGGGACTCCGGACATCGTTTACCGGGATACGGCAGTTCCCAGGGCTACATCGAACCGGAGAACCCGGAAGAAGCAGTCCGGGGAGATAGCATAATAGATAGAAAGGCGCTGTGTAAGGAGATGCTGCAGCGCTTTTCTTGTTCTATCGGATAGCGCGTCCGATGGGACAAAAGCTCTCCGGAGGATGCGCGCACTTTTTATAGCATAAGAAACTGACAGCCGCGCCTTATCCCCCGTAAGGGCGGATATCTGCGGATTCAGAAAGGATGACAATGGAACAAAAAGTATACACACTACCGGCAATCGCCCTTCGGGGCCTGACTGTGCTGCCGGGGATGATGATTCATTTTGACATCAGCCGGGATAAGTCTGTGGCAGCGGTGGAAAAGGCCATGATGGAGGATCAGCAGGTATTTTTAATCACCCAGCGGCAGGCAGAGGTGTCAGAGCCGGAGCAGAAGGATTTATATCAGGTGGGCTGCATCGCCCAGGTGAAGCAGCTGGTTAAAATGCCTGGAGGAATTATCCGGGTGATGGTGGAGGGATGCGGACGGGGAGAGCTGATCCATCTGGATATGGATGGGGCCTACTTCCTGGCAGAGGTGGAGGAAGCGCTGCCGGCCCTTTTGCTGGAGCCCTTGGAATACGTGGCCATGGAGGCCATGCTGCGGATGGTGAAGGAGAAGCTGGAGGAATACGGCCAGATTAACCTGCGCATGATGAAGGAGGTTATTTCTAATCTGTTGTTGATTGAAAATCTGGAGGAGCTGCTGGATCAGACGGCCATCCAGATTCCCTGGAATTATGAGTTCCGCCAGCATGTGCTGGAAAGCCTGTACCTGTCCGCCCGCTATGAATATGTGATTCAAAAGCTGGTTATGGAGATTCAGGTGGCAAGGGTGAAGCGGGATTTTCAGATGAAGGTGAAGGCTGCGGTGGAGAAGAACCAGAAGGAGTATATTCTCCGTGAGCAGATGCGTGTGATTCGCCAGGAGCTGGGTGAGGAGAACACCTTGTCTGACGCAGATGACTATGAGAAGCAGGTGAAGGGCTTAAAGGCGGATAAAGAGGTGAAGGAGAAGCTTAAAAAGGAGATCGATCGGCTGAGAGCGACTCCTGGAGGAAGCCAGGAGGGTAATGTGATCCGCACCTATATCGAGACATTGCTGGAGCTTCCCTGGAAAAAGACGTCAAAGGATAATAATGATATTCACCATGCAGAGGATATTTTAAATGAGGATCACTACGGCCTGGATAAGGTGAAGGAGCGGATCCTGGAGTATCTGGCTGTGCGGATTCTCACCGGTGAGGGGAGCGGCTCGATTCTCTGTCTGGTGGGCCCTCCGGGAACCGGGAAAACCTCGGTGGCACGCTCGGTGGCCAGGGCATTGAATAAAAGGTATGTGCGCATCAGCCTGGGGGGCGTCCGGGATGAGGCAGAGATTCGGGGGCACCGGAAGACCTATGTGGGCGCCATGCCGGGACGGCTGGTGGAGGGATTAAGACAGGCGGGGGTATCCAATCCTCTGATGCTTCTGGATGAGATCGACAAGGTGAGCAGTGATTATAAGGGAGACACCTCCTCGGCTCTCCTGGAGGTGCTGGATGGCGAGCAGAATGTCCGCTTTCGGGATCATTATGTGGAGGTACCCATTGATCTGTCCCAGGTGCTGTTTATCGCCACAGCCAACACCACCCAGACCATCCCCAAGCCGCTTTTGGACCGGATGGAGATCATCGAGGTGAACAGCTACACAGAGAATGAGAAATTCCATATCGCAAAGGAATATCTGGTGGAAAAGCAGCTGAAGAAAAATGGCCTGACCTCAGGCCAGGTGACGATCTCAGATCATGCGCTGGAGAAGATGATTCACAATTACACCAGAGAGGCCGGTGTCCGGAATCTGGAGCGCCGGATCGGGGACATCTGCCGGAAGGCGGCAAGGGAATTTTTAGATGACCGGAAGCGGACCATCCGGGTGACGGAGAGCACGCTGGAAAAGTATCTTGGAAAGGAAAAGATCACCTTTGAGGACGCGGGTGAGGAGAACCAGGTTGGAATCGCCAGAGGCTTAGCCTGGACCAGTGTGGGAGGAGATACCCTTCAGATCGAGGTGAATGTGATGCCTGGAAAGGGCGAGCTTTTAATGACCGGCCAGATGGGGGATGTGATGAAGGAGTCTGCCAGGACCGCCCTTACCTATGTCCGCAGCATTTGCCCGGATTATCAGGTGAAGCATGACTACTTTGAAAAGCATGATATTCACATCCACATCCCTGAGGGCGCAGTGCCCAAGGATGGCCCTTCCGCGGGAATTACCATGGCTACAGCCATGTTTTCCGCAGTGACGGGAAAGCCCATCCAGGCGAAGGTGGCGATGACCGGGGAGGTCACGCTCCGGGGGAGGGTGCTTCCCATCGGCGGTTTGAAGGAGAAGCTTCTGGCGGCGAAGATGGCCCATGTGAAAAAGGTCCTGGTTCCGGTGAAAAACCGGCCGGATATCCATGAGCTGTCGAAGGAGATTACAAAGGGGCTGGAGATCGTCTTTGTCAGCCGGATGGAAGAGGTGCTTGAGGAAGCGCTGGAATTTGCCGGTTCCGGGGCCAATGCCTGTGAACCGCAATAGGAGATAGAATATGAGCAATGTGATCATTAAAAAAGCGGAGCTGGAAACGGTGTGCGGCATAACCAGCAGGATCCCGGACCATGCTCTTCCGGAAATTGCCTTTGCGGGCAAGTCCAATGTAGGGAAATCGTCTCTGATTAATGCCCTGATGAACCGGAAATCCCTGGCCAGGACCTCCTCCCAGCCGGGGAAAACCCAGACCATAAATTTTTATAATATAAATGACATCCTTTACTTCGTCGATCTGCCTGGCTATGGCTATGCCAAGGTTTCTCTGGAGGCTAAGGCCAAGTGGGGGAAAATGGTGGAGAATTATCTAAAGCGGACCAGGGTGCTTAGAACCTTGTTTCTTTTAATTGATATCCGCCATGAGCCGTCGGAGAATGACCGCTCCATGTATGAGTGGATTGAGTATCACGGCTACCGCCCGGTGATTATCGCCACAAAGCTGGACAAATTAAAGCGGAGCCAGGTGGCAAGGCAGGTGAAGCTTTTGCGGGATGGATTAGGGATGAAGAAGGAGGATATCCTGATTCCTTTTTCGGCGGAGACGAAGCAGGGGCGGGAGGAGATCTGGGATGTGATTCTGGGCAACGGTTCAGATGGGCAAGAAGATGCCCCGCCGGAACGGCTGTGAGAGCAGGGCGGTGAGCCGGCTGCTTTGGAAACACAGCAGAGAACTGCAAAACTGAACTAATGTTATGAGAGGAAATGCCTTAAGAGATGACAAAGCCCATGCCGACGGCAGTGAAGACTGCACGGCATGGGCTTTGCTGTCTGCTCCTCCGGGCCCATACAGGTTTTCAGTACAGAGTACTGGTATTTAGCCCTACGCCTCCTGCGTGTGGGCTTGATCAGCAGGGGCAAGCTGGGAGGTACAGTGTGCGCAGCGCGTCGCCTCGATAGGGATTTCACTTTTACAGAAGGGACAGAGCTTTGTGGTGGGGGCTTTGGGGGCTTCCTCCTCCTTCTTTTTCCCAAGGTTCGCCGCTTTATTAATTACTTTGATCAGGCAGAACAGGATAAAAGCCATAATCAGGAAGTTTACCACGGAAGAGAGAAAGGCTGAGGCAAAGCCTGCTACATCCTGTAGGGAGTACCGTGCGTGTCCGGTACATACATTTAAGATGGGATTGATAAAATTGTCTGTGAGCGAGGTGACGATTCCGGAAAATGCGCCGCCGATGATCACGCCGACAGCCATATCCATCACATTCCCCCGCAGGGCAAATGCTTTAAATTCTTCGATGAATTTTCTCATAGAGTCCTCCTTTGTTTCATGCCTGGTAAAATACAAGGCGATTATAGTCCTGAGTGTATCATAGGTAAGAAAAAATTGCAAATTTTGATTACAAATTTTTTAAGAAAGTAATTGTAATTATTTTCCAATCATGATATACTATCAATAACCCAAAGCTTTCGCGACAGGGCGCAGTAAGCGGAGGCAGTCATATTTGCGGCATTCTGCCGCAGGGATAGAGTATTCCCTGATAATATGTCCTATCCAAAAGGCATCTTGGCCTTAGCATCCACAGTATTTGCGGAGCGCTTATTTTGTGATTCATTTGTATCTTTTTAATCCCATTGTTTTTGCTGCTTATATGCTTTTGGAAGGACGTTGACTTGTTCTGCCAAAGAAACTGTTTAAGGAGGTTTGCTTTATGATGAAATTAAAGGAATTATCTGCAGCCGATCCGTCGAAGTCTGCGGAAGCTACACTGCAGTGTACGAATTTATCTGTGTATTTTCCTTCTCTGGCTATGGAGCTGCTCCAGGAATATTTTTTTATCCCGCTTGACATTTTCCGAAAAAGCATGGAAAATAAGACTATCGATACAGAACTTGAAGCATGGCTGGCATTTTTAAGCTTTACAGATCCAAATCGGATCGAGGAGCTGATTACCAGATTCCCGCGGTTTCAGGCTATGTATCAGGATATCTATGATCTATGTCTTAATACAGAAAAGGTGATGGGGATGTATTCAAAGGAACTTCAGATGATGGACCGGAACACGGTACTGTACATGATTGACGAGCTGCAGGGGCAGGTAAATGAAGCGAAACAGGAATTAGATCAGATCAGCCAGGAACTGGTGGAAAAAAGAGAAGAGCTGGCGCAAAAAAGAGAGGAATTGGAGAAACAGGATCAGGAGCTGGAACAGAAGGATCAAAAGCTGGCCCAAAAGGAAGAAGAGCTGACGAGTAAAGATCAGCAGATCGCTGCCCTAAAGGCACAGCTGGCCGCGCTTTTGAAGCAGGAAGCAACATAAGGAATTTTGGAGAGGTTATGAGATATTCGATTGAGATTAATGGGCTGATGGTGGATGCGGTTTATCGGGAGAAGGATATCCAGGAGATTTTCCTGCCGCTTCTTAACCGGCTCACCCGTCTGCAGCAGGAGAAGGGAAGAAGGATTCTGGCTATGCTGGCAGCGCCTCCCGGGGCAGGTAAAAGCACACTGGCCAGCTTTCTTAAAAAGCTTTCTATAACGACCCCTGGCCTGACGCCTGTGACGGTGATCGGCATGGACGGATTCCACCGGCGTCAGGAATACCTGCTCAGCCACACCACCATCCGGGACGGGAAGAAAATCCCTATGGTAGCCATTAAAGGGGCGCCGGTAACCTTTGATCTGGAACTGCTTCAGGAGAGGCTGGCCCGGGTAGCTGCGGGGGAGGACTGCGGCTGGCCGGAATATAACCGGCTCCTCCATAATCCGGTGGAGGACAGCCTCCAGGTAACAGGGAACATTATCCTGCTGGAAGGGAATTACCTTCTGCTGGATGAGGACGGCTGGCGGGAGCTGAAGGCATATGCGGATTACACCATTAAAATCACTGCGGATGCAGAGATGCTGCGGGAGCGTCTCATCGCCCGCAAGGCGGCCAGCGGGACTGCCTATGACCAGGCTGTAAGGTTTGTGGAGAGCAGTGACCTTTATAATGCCAGGCTTTGTCTCAGCCGCTCCATGGATGGGGATATGACGCTTCGGGCGTTGGCGGATGGGAGCTATGAGATGGTATAGATGGAATATTCTGGCGGAGAATAGCCGTGAAGCACAACAGGAAAATGTTATGCTTCACGGCTGTTCCGATTTATGAATTTTTTCTAACAGTTTCATCCACTTGACATTTTACTACCTGTTGTTATATAATTCGTATAACAGGTGCATGAAAAACGAAAGATGGTGAGCCTATGATATTAAAAATTGATTTTAACAGTGACGAAGCCTTTTACCTCCAATTATGTAATCAGATCATTCTCGGCATTGCGACGGAAGCGATCTGCGAGGGGGATGTGCTGCCCTCTGTCCGCACCCTGGCGGACCAGATCGGCATTAACATGCATACAGTAAATAAAGCGTATTCTATGCTCCGGCAGGAGGGCTTTGTGAAGCTGGACCGGCGCAGAGGGGCAGTGATCGCCTTAGATATCGATAAGCTGCAGGCGATTCAGGAGATGCGCCAGAATTTAAGTGTGGTGCTGGCCAGAGGGATTTGCAGAAATGTTTCCAGACATGAGGCACATCAGCTGGTAGACGAGATCTATGACCTGTTTTCAAAGGGCTCTGGCAGGAGACCGGAGTGAGGAGGACGACCATGTTATGTGAAAAGTGCAAGATCAGGGAAGCAAATATCAAATATACAGAAGTGATTAACGGGGTGAAAAATGAGCATAATCTCTGCGCCCAATGTGCGAAGGAGATGGATTTAGGCCATTATTCGGCTATTTTCGACGGAGAATTTCCCCTGGGTAAGCTGCTGTCCGCCCTTTTGGGGCTGGAGGAGAGCAGCCAGAAGGAGGATAAGCTGCATCAGATTATGTGCCCTACCTGCAAGACCACCTATCAGGAGTTTGTGGAGAACAGCCGCTTCGGCTGCCCGGACTGCTATAGCGTATTTGACCTGCTGATCGGAGATAAGATTAAGAAGCTTCAGGGCAATGGAACCCATACCGGAAAGAAGCCGAAATACCAGAAGATTGAGGCGATGACTCAGCAGGGGGAGGGGAGTCAGCCCTTTGCCGAGCCAAAGCTTTCCAGGGATGAGCAGCTTGAGGTTTTAAAGGCGCGGCTTCAGGAGGCTGTGCGGAAGGAGGAATATGAGCTGGCGGCCCGGTACCGGGATGAGATCCGGGAGCTAAGCCAGGAGACTTGGCAGGAAAATTCGTAACAGGGAGGAGCAATATGAATAAGTGGTTTGAACAGAAAGAGAGCGGGCAGCCCAATGTGGTCAGCAGCCGGATCCGTCTGGCCAGGAACTGGGATCAGTACCGGTTCCCCAAATCCCTGACTGCCCAGGAAAGTAAGGAATTAGTAAAACGGCTGGAATACGGCCTGAAGAATTTAAAGGAGCTGGACGGGCAGGAGTACGAGTATGCCTATCTGGAGGAGCTGGATGAGCTGAGCCGCAGAGCCCTTCGGGAGCGGAGGATCCTAAACACCGGCATCTTAGAAAAGAAGGAGACCGTGGGACTGATCGTGTCCGGGGATGAGAGCGTCAGCATCATCCTGAATGGAGACGATCACATCCGGATTCAGGTGATTTCTCCAGGGCTTCATCTGGGGGAGCTGTGGAAGAGGGCGGATCAGATGGATGATTATATCAATGCCCGGTTTTCCTATGCCTTTGATGAGAAGTATGGATATCTCACCTCCTTCCCCACCAATGTGGGAACCGGGATGCGGGCGTCGGTGGTGCTGCATCTGCCCACCCTCTCCTTGGGAAAGAAATTTCAGAGCCTGGTGGGGGATATGAGCCGGTTCGGCATCACGCTCCGGGGGGTTTATGGAGAAGGCAGCGAGAATTACGGGGCCTTGTATGAGGTGGCAAATCAGAAGACTCTGGGCTCCTCTGAGCAGGAGATTCTTAACCTGGTGACCCAGACGGCGAACCAGCTGAACCATCAGGAGCAGCAGGTGCGGGAGCGGGCCCTGAAAAATCATCGTCTGGAGCGGGAGGATGAGGCTTACAAGTCCTACGGCGTGTTAAAGTACGCCCGGAGGCTGTCTGCCAAGGACGCCATGATATTCCTTTCCCAGATGATGGCAGGGGTGGATGACGGCATCCTTACCTTCCGGGAGCCCTGCTCCATTTACCGGCTGATGCTGGGAATCCAGACGGCAAATCTCCAGAAGCTTTCTCATGAGCCTTTGAGCAAGGAGGAACTGGATATGGCAAGAGCAGCCTACCTTCGGAATGAGCTGCCGGAGGTACTATGAAATTCTGCAGGAACCTGTTTTAGGAGGATGAAGATTCATGATCGATAGATTTACAGCAAAGGCCAGGGAGGCGATCACCCTTGCGGTGGATGTGGCGGAGACCCTGGGACATAATTATGTGGGCACAGAGCATCTCCTCATCGGCCTGCTCCACGAGGGAACCGGCGTGGCAGCTAAGGTATTAGAGGAGAGCGGCGTCCGGGAGGAGAAGGTGCTGGAGCTGGTGAGCCAGCTAATTTCCCCCAACAATTCTGTGGGATTAGCAGGCCAGAATGACTATACCCCCAGTGCCAGCCGGGTGCTGGAGAACAGCTATAAGGAGGCGGTCCGGTTTCACGCGCCCCTGATCGGCACAGAGCACCTTTTGATTGCGCTGATTAAGGAAGGGGACTGTGTGGCCTCCAGACTGCTAAATACCATGGGGGTCAGCGTTCAGAAGCTGTACATTGACCTTTTATCCGCGATGGGGGAGGATGCGCCGGCCGGGATGCGGGAGGATATTCAGAGCGGACGTGTGGGCAGAGGGCGTACCCAGACCCCGACCCTGGATCATTACAGCCGGGACCTGACGGCCATGGCCAGGGAGGAGAAGCTGGATCCAGTGATTGGCCGCGAGGCGGAGATTCAGCGGGTGATCCAGATTTTAAGCAGGCGGACGAAGAATAACCCCTGCCTTATCGGGGAGCCCGGAGTAGGCAAGACCGCCGTGGTGGAGGGCTTGGCCCAGATGATTATCGCCGGGAATGTGCCGGAGACCATCGCGGCAAAGCGGGTGGTGACCCTGGATTTATCCGGAATGGTGGCAGGGTCCAAGTACCGGGGCGAGTTTGAAGAGCGGATTAAGCGGGTATTAGCGGAGGTGATGGAGGACGGTCAGGTGCTGTTATTCATCGACGAGATCCATACCATCATCGGCGCCGGCAGCGCGGAAGGGGCCATCGACGCTTCCAATATCTTAAAGCCTTCCCTGGCCAGGGGGGAGCTTCAGCTCATCGGCGCCACCACCATTGAGGAATACCGGAAATACATCGAGAAGGACGCGGCCCTGGAGCGCCGGTTCCAGCCAGTTACCGTGGAGGAGCCTGGCGAGGAAGAGGCTGTGGAGATTTTAAAGGGGCTGCGGGGACGGTATGAGGAGCATCACCGGGTAACCATCACCGACGATGCCCTGGAGGCGGCGGTGAAATTTTCCGCCCGCTATATTAATGACCGCTTCCTGCCGGATAAAGCCATTGATTTAATAGATGAGGCTTCCTCAAAGCTGCGCCTGACAAATTTTGTGGAGCCGGAGGAGATCAAAGCGCTGGAGAAGGAAATCGAGGCGCTGGAGGCCCAGAAGGAGGCCGCTGTCCGGGCCGAGGCCTATGAGAAAGCTGGAGATATTAAGAAAAAGCAGCAGAAAAAGCGGGAGCGGATTGATAAAATCCGAACCAAATGGGAGAAGGAGAAAAACACCAGGAAGCTGGTGGTGGGGGAAAATGAGATCGCAGATGTGGTGTCCGGCTGGACAAAGATCCCTGTGAAAAAGCTGGAGGAGGAGGAGTCGGAGCGGCTGCGCAGGCTGGAGGAGATTCTTCATCAGCGGGTGGTGGGCCAGGAGGAGGCTGTGACTGCCATTTCCAAGGCTATCCGCCGGGGCCGGGTGGGATTAAAGGATCCCAGGCGCCCTATCGGCTCCTTCCTTTTCCTGGGGCCCACCGGCGTGGGAAAGACAGAGCTTACCAAGGCCCTGGCAGAGGCTATGTTCGGCACAGAGTCCGCCCTGATCCGGGTGGATATGTCAGAATACATGGAAAAGCACAGTGTGTCCAAGCTGATCGGCTCTCCCCCAGGCTATGTGGGCTATGACGAGGGCGGCCAGCTCAGTGAGAAGGTGCGGAGGAATCCCTATTCCGTCATTCTCTTTGACGAGGTGGAGAAGGCGCATCCGGATGTATTTAACATCCTTCTCCAGGTTCTGGATGACGGCCACATTACAGACGCCCAGGGGCGGAAGATTAACTTTAAAAACACCATCCTGATTATGACCTCTAATGCCGGGGCGGAAAATATCATCTCCCCTAAACGGCTGGGATTTTCCTCTGCCATCGATGAGAAGGCGAACTACAGCTTTATGAAGGATCGGGTGATGGAGGAGGTAAAGCGCCTTTTCAAGCCGGAGTTTTTAAACCGGATTGACGATATTATCGTATTCCATCAGCTGAATAAGGAGCATATGAAGCAGATAGCCCAGATTCTCTTAAAGGGGATAAAGAAGCGGACAAAGGAGCAGATGGGGATTACCCTGGAGGTGTCCCAGGAGGCGACGGAGGTCCTGATTGACAAGGGCTATGACGAGAAATATGGAGCCCGCCCCCTGCGCCGCACCATCCAGAACATGCTGGAGGATAAGCTGGCCGAGGAAATCCTGGACGGGAAAATTCAAAAAGGGGATGCAGTCCTTGTGGGGGCGGCAGAAGGGGCCCTTAGCTTTACAAATTAATTGTCCGATGTACTAGCCAATTTTCGGGAATTCGTGTATAATGATAACGTATCTGCAGGATGCCGGCATGGCAGGAGATACACAAAGAGGATAAGCAAAAATACTAGGAGGGCAAACAGATGCCAGGAATCGAAGGATTAATCCAGATTGAGCAGGATGGAACCATTAGCTTCGGAAACTATACTTTAAATGAAAAGGCGAAGAAACAGGATTTTGAATATCAGGGAGATCTGTACAAGGTGAAGACCTTTTACGAGATCACCAAGCTGGAGCGAAACGGCATGTTTGTATACGAGTCTGTTCCAGGCACGGAGGTATCCCATTTTACAGAGACCGATGAGGGCATTACCTGTCAGGTAGAGGGCTACAAGGCTTCCCAGATTACCGTGCAGCTGGAGGAGAACACGCCCTACCAGATTTACGAGGACGGCGAGGTCACAGTGGAGATCACCACCAATGTCAGCGGGAAGCTGGGAGTGAATATCGACCTGGAGGATGAAAAGCCGGTGGAATTAAAGATTCTGAAGGCGAAAGCATAAAATCATGGCGAAGGGGAAGACAACTGTATTCTTCTGCAAGGAATGCGGATACGAGAGCAGCAAATGGATGGGCCAGTGCCCAGGCTGCAGACAGTGGAACACTATGGTGGAGGAACCGGCGGCAAAGGTCCTCCCCTCCTCCCAGGGGAAAGCTGGGAGAGGGGACAGGAACCGGGCCAGGCCGGTTCTTCTGTCAGAAATATCCTTAGAGGAGCAGGACCGGATGAAAACCGGCTTTGAGGAATTAGACCGGGTGCTGGGGAGCGGCGTGGTGGCCGGCTCCCTGGTTTTAGTGGGAGGAGATCCGGGGATCGGGAAATCGACCCTGCTTTTACAGGTCTGCCGGAATCTGGCGGCAGATGGGAAGCAGGTGCTATACATCTCCGGAGAAGAATCCTTAAAGCAAATCAAGCTCCGCGCCAACCGGATCGGAACCGTGTCCGGGGAGCTGCGCTTCTTATGTGAGACAAATGTAGAGACTATCCAGGAAGGGATCCAGGAGAGGAAGCCCCAGGTGGTGGTGATTGACTCCATCCAGACCATGTTCCGGGAGGACTTAAGCTCCGCCCCGGGAAGCGTCAGCCAGGTGCGGGAGTCCACCGGGGTGCTGCTGCAGCTGGCCAAGGGCCTTGGAATCGCTATCTTTATCGTGGGCCATGTGACCAAGGAGGGAGTGGTAGCCGGCCCCAGGGTGCTGGAGCATATGGTGGACACAGTGCTGTATTTTGAGGGGGAGCGGACCGCTGCCTACCGGATACTCCGGGGAGTGAAGAACCGGTTTGGCTCTACTAATGAGATCGGTGTTTTTGAGATGCTGGAGGAGGGATTAAGCGAGGTGAAGAACCCTTCCGAGTTTCTCTTAAGCGGAAGGCCGGAGGATGCCTCAGGAGCAGTGGTGGCCTGCCTGATGGAGGGAACCCGCTCCATTCTCTTAGAGGTCCAGGCCCTGGTTACAGAGTCTAATTTTGGAATGGCCAGAAGGACAGCGGCGGGAGCGGACTACAACCGGGTAAACCTTTTAATGGCCGTGCTGGAGAAGCGGTGCCGGTATGACCTGGGGCGGTTTGACGCTTATGTAAATGTGGCCGGAGGACTGAAGATGAGCGAGCCGGCCATGGATCTGGCCATCATCCTGGCCATTATCTCCAGCTATAAAGACCGGCCCATAGACCCGGGCACCGTGATTTTCGGGGAGGTGGGCCTGGCCGGGGAGGTGCGGGCGGTATCCATGGCAGAGCAGCGGGTGCATGAGGCCAGAAAGCTGGGCTTTACCACCTGTATCCTGCCGAAGCTTTGCCTGGAAAAGATGAAGCAGAGGGCGGATGGAATCCGCCTCATCGGAGTGGCAAATGTAAAAGAGGCCATCGCGGCGGTGCTGTAAAGCACTGGCGCGACGGCCTCCCTTTTTAATGAGTCAGGTGCCTGTTAAGGCACAGTACCTGGTCTGGCTTATGCCCGGGGCAATCAAACCGGTTAGGCAGCCATGGTTTTGGCGGCCAGCTTCTCAAGGTACTGAGAAAATTCGGGACTTTCCCCGTGCATCTCTACCGTCAGCACACGGGTTAAATCCAGGCTTAATACCCCTAACAGTGACTTTGCGTCAATAATCACCCGGTTATAATATACATCGATGTCAAAATCACATTTAGAGGCATTTTCCACAAATTCCTTTGCATCAGCGATTGTTGGCAGTTTAATTCTCTTTTCTTCCATAAGACTTCACTCCTCTTCGAATCAAATCGCGGCATAGAATCCAATCCATGCCACATAGTTTCTATATGAAGCAACGTCCTATTTATAACATGAACTTGAAAAAAAGTCAAATCATGGCAAAGGGGTGGGAGGGGCGGCTTTTTTCGAAAATCTTGCATTATCTGTCTAAATAAATGGATTCTCCTGGGAAAAGTTTAGCCAGATTGCTCCTTAAGAAGAAAAAAATAGGAGAAATGGAAGAAAAACGGTGGTGGTTTCTCTTTCATTTCTCCAATAATTTGGAACAATTTTATTTTTTCAGCACCAGATGCTGAGGAAGGCCATTTACCATAAAGGGCTGGTAATCGCCCTGAATCAAAGGCTCAATATAATTAATGAAATCATCGGTTACGAAATTTCCTTCTTTATTCAGCCAGTTCCTGGGAACGGTCTTCTCATTATTAGCAATCTTGTGGACATCGTAGATCCCGGCAGCGCTCATGTAGGGGTCATCGGAAACACGGTCGATGACAACCATCTTGCCGGTGTCGCCCTCATCGGCAGCCTTCACTGCGGCGCCGCCTACCATAAACGCTTCATTAATATCCACTCTGGAAGCCATGTGGGAAGCACTGCGCTGAAGGGTGGAGAACTCTACGCTTCTGGTCTTGCAGCCCAGCTCATGCTTTAAGAAGCCGGCCAGATAGGAGGCAGTCCCCTGAAGCTGCTTGTGGCCGAAGGCGTCCACATAATTAGCTCCGCCGGAAAGCTCACATACATAGCGCCCGTCATCCAGCTTAATGCCCTCAGACACAGCCACAACCACAGACACCTTCTTTTTCAGCAGATCGGATACCTTCTTTAAGAACTTTTCAATATCAAAGGCCACCTCCGGGAGATAGATTAAGTCCGGGCCCTCGCACTCCTCGGTTTTAGCCAGCGCAGTGGCGCCGGTAAGCCATCCCGCATTTCTTCCCATTACTTCAATTACCGTAACCATGGCTTTATCATAGGTAAGACCCTGGGCGTCACGGATAATCTCCTTAGTGGAGGCGCCGATATACTTTGCAGCGCTTCCGAAGCCAGGGGTGTGATCGGTGAGGGCTAAGTCATTGTCAATGGTTTTAGGAACGCCTAAGAACTTCTGACGGTGGCCCTTTACAATGGCATAATCTGAAAGCTTCTTGATGGTATCCATGGAATCATTACCGCCGATGTAGATAAAGACTTCGATATTCAGCTTATCCAGGATGGAGAAAATCTTCTCATAGATCTCCGGATTCTCATGAATGTCCGGCAGCTTATAGCGGCAGGAGCCTAAGAATGCAGACGGGGTTCTCTTTAACAGCTCGATATCCATATCCGAATGGATCTGAGTGGACAGGTCTACATACTGCTCATCCAAAAATCCCTGGATGCCGTGAAGCATGCCGTAAACCTTGTGAAAGCCTCTTTCCTTTGCGGTTTTGTACACACCAGCTAAGCTGGAATTGATCACAGAGGTAGGACCGCCGGACTGTCCTACGATAATATTTCCTTTTTTGGCCATGATCGTTAACTCCTTTTCTATGGTTTAAAAATCATTTCTTACGATTATAGCAAAAAAGATGGTTCCTTTCAAGAACTTCTTCTGGAAAATGAGGACAGGGGCCGAGCGTCTCGCGGGACGCCACCTGAGAACAACAGCTCCATAATTTCTACAAAAATTTCTCGGAAAAGGGATTGACAAGGCCAGGGATCTATGCTAAACTGTTAACCGTTGTAAGAAACAACCATCCAGGGGAATAGTTCAATGGTAGAGCAGCGGTCTCCAAAACCGTAGATGGGGGTTCGAGCCCCTCTTCCCCTGCTGGAAGAAGCGGGATTCAGTGATGAAGATCATTGGATACCGCTTTTTTGCATATTTTTTTATTTTTTCCATAAATTTCTCCCCCTCAAACGTATCGATTATAACAGGCGAAAGAAAGAGAGAGCGGATCTGAGAACAAGCCTGAGAAAACCATGAGGAGGATGGAAAATTATGAAGAAAAGAATGAGCGCACAGGACAGAGGAACTAAGAGGACAGGGCCCGGAGGCGGGCGCTTTGAAAGAATCGGGAGAAGGCTGGCCTATAGAGGGATAGGATTTTTTACCGCGGGAGCCCTTCTCTGGGGCTGCGGCGCCGCGCCGGATCAGTCCGGGATGTCAGGGGGACAGGCAGCTGCCTGCACCACGGCGGCCGCGGATATGCTAGTTACAGCGGCCGCGGCAGAGGGAATCGCGGAGGAGGCCCCGGCCGGGGAGAGCTGGGAGGGAGAAAATGGGATTGCCATGGATGGGATGGCGGAGAATAAAGCCTCCATAGCCGGACGCTATCAGGAGGCCTATGGCCAGGATTCTGCCGGAGGGGAGAACTGGAATACGGAGGAATATGCCTATATTTCAGAAAATGGCTTTCAGTCGGTGGTCAGGGAGCCTCTTTCCACCTTTTCGGCAGATGTAGATACTGCATCTTACGGAAATATCCGCAGGATGATCCGCGGCGGCTCCAGGATCCCGGCGGACGCGGTGCGGATTGAGGAGATGATCAATTACTTTGACTACGATTACCCGGAGCCGGAGGGGGAGGCCCCCTTCTCTGTTACTACAGAATATTCGGACTGCCCCTGGAATGAAGACAGCCGTCTGCTGCTTATCGGCCTTCAGGCAAAGGAGATCGACTTCCAGGACCGGCCGGCGTCCAACCTGGTATTTCTTCTGGATGTATCAGGATCCATGTATTCCGACGACAAACTGCCCCTGGTGCAGAAGGCCTTTACCATGCTGACGGAAAATCTGGATGAGAGGGATAAAATCTCCATCGTCACCTACGCCGGGTATGAGGCAGTGGTGCTGGACGGGGTTTCAGGGGACCGGAAGGCGGAGATCGCGGCGGCCCTGGACGATTTGGAGGCAGGAGGCTCCACCGCCGGGGCAGCGGGGATCCAGAAGGCATATGAGCTGGCCCAGAAGCATTTCATCCCCGGCGGGAATAACCGGGTGCTCCTGGCCACAGACGGGGACTTAAATGTGGGAATCAGCAGCGAGGGCGACTTAACCCGGATGATCCAGGAGAAGAAGAAAACCGGTGTTCATTTATCGGTTTTAGGAGTGGGGACAGGGAATATTAAGGATAATAAAATGGAAGCTCTGGCGGATAACGGGGATGGGAATTACAGCTATCTGGACAGCATCTATGAGGCGAAAAAGGTGCTGGTGGATGAGATGGGGGGAACGCTGGTAACGGTGGCCAAGGATGTGAAAATCCAGGTGGAATTTAACCCGGAGCAGGTGGCAGGCTACCGGCTCATCGGCTATGAGAACCGGCTGTTAGATCAGGAGGATTTTGCTAATGATAAGGTGGATGCCGGGGAGATTGGATCCGGCCACACAGTGACCGCCCTCTATGAGCTCCTCCCGGCCGGAGGGATGGAGCCGGAGGCCGGATTAAAGTACCAGACCGGGGGGAGCACCACTGGAAGCAGTGAGCTTCTCACGGTAAGCCTGCGGTATAAGGCACCTAACGGGGATACCAGCAGGCTGTTAGAATATCCGGTGGAAGCGGACTGCTATCAGGAGCAGGCGTCAGAGAACCTGACCTTTGCCGCGGCTGTGGCAGAATTCGGCATGGTACTGCGAAACAGCGAGAACAGGGGAACGGCAGATTTAGACAGTGTGATGGCCCTGGCAGAGTCCTGCATCCATCCGGATTCCGATGATTATCGAAAGGAATTTCTGGGGCTGGTGCAGACCTATAGCCGTAGACCGTAGTGGCCGGGCGCAGCCTGACAGGGCGTAAACCGCAGTGGCCGGGCACAGCCCGACAGGGCGCGAACTGTTACTATGGAGCAAAGATTGGAGCAAAGATTTCGAAAAAACACTTGCATTTTTCCCAGAATAGTGCTATTATGGTTACGATAACAAGATAAGGTAGGATAGTAAGAGTGGGCGTAAGTCCACTCTTACTTTTATGCCGCAGGAATAGGAAGGGAAGGTGATGCAGGAATGACAAAGAAAGAAAGCTATGAATCCAGAACGGAAAAATTCCTTTTACCTTTGATGGAAGAGCATAAGTTTGAACTGGTGGATGTAGAGTATGTGAAGGAGGGGGGCAGCTGGTATCTCAGAGCCTACATTGATAAGGAAGGCGGTATCTCAGTGGATGACTGCGAGGTGATCAGCCGGATTTTAAGCGACTGGCTGGATCAGGAGGATTTTATCCAGGACAGCTATATCTTAGAGGTGAGCTCCCCCGGCCTTGGAAGGCCGTTAAAGAAAGAGAAGGATTTTGCCAGAAGCATCGGAAAGGATGTGGAAATCCGGCTTTATAAAGCGGTAAATAAAAGTAAAGAGTATACCGGGGCATTAGACGCATATGATAAAGAGTCTGTTACCATCCGGATGGAGGACGGCTCGCAGATGGTTTTCCAGAAGGCAGACATTGCGCTGATTCGCCTGGCCCTTGATTTTTAAGGCTGGCCCAGAGGTTTAGGAGGATAAACATGAATAAGGAACTTTTATTAGCATTGGAAATGATTGAAAAGGAGAAGAACATCAGCAAGGCAGTGCTTTTGGAGGCGATTGAGAACTCTCTTCTCACCGCCTGCAAGAACCATTTCGGAAAGGCGGATAATATTAAGGTAAATATTAATCCGGACACCGGAGACTTCTCCGTATTCGCGGAAAAGGAGGTAGTGGAGGAGGTGGAGGATCCTCTCACCCAGATCTGTGTGGAGGAGGCGAGGCTGAAGAACCCCCGCTATATTCCCGGCGACATCGTTCCCATTGCTGTGCAGTCCAAGGAATTTGGCCGTATCGCCACCCAGAATGCGAAAAATGTGATTCTGCAGAAGATCCGGGAGGAGGAGCGCAAGGAGCTGTATAATGACTACTACAGCAAGGAAAAGGACATCACCACCGGTATTGTGCAGAAGCACCTGGGACGGAACATCAGCATCAATCTAGGAAAGCTTGACGCCATCTTAAACGAGAGCGAGCAGGTGAAGAATGAGGTGCTGCGTCCCAATGACCACATTAAGGTTTACATTCTGGAGGTGAAGGATACCTCCAAGGGACCGAGAGTTTCTGTATCCAGGACCCATCCTGACCTGGTAAAGCGGCTGTTTGAGTCAGAGGTGGCAGAGGTAAAGGACGGAACCGTGGAGATCAAGGCCATAGCCAGGGAGGCCGGCTCCAGAACCAAGATTGCCGTGTGGTCCAATGATATCAATGTGGATCCGGTGGGCTCCTGCGTGGGCATGAACGGGGCCCGGGTGAATGCAGTGGTGAATGAGCTCAGAGGTGAAAAGATTGACATCATTAACTGGGATGACAATGCAGCCTACCTGATTGAGAACGCCCTGAGCCCTGCCAAGGTGATCTGCGTGGTGGCGGACGAGGAGGAGCGGGAGGCTCTGGTGATCGTGCCGGACTATCAGCTTTCCCTGGCCATCGGCAAGGAAGGGCAGAACGCCAGGCTTGCAGCCAGGCTGACAGGCTACAAGATCGATATCAAGAGTGAGACCCAGGCTAAGGAACAGGGATTGTTCGAGGAGCTGGGAATCGAGTATCAGGAGGATATGGTGGATTACAACTACCAGGATGACGACAGCTTCCAGGAGGAGGGCTTGGCGGAGAGCCAGGATTCTCCGGAGGCTTACGATACCGGCCATGAGCCCCTTGAAGAAGGAATCCGGGAGGAGATGGGGGAAGAGCCCTTTGAAGAGGGAGCCCGGGAAGAGATGGGGGAAGAGCCCTTTGAAGAAGGAAGCCTGCCGGGAGGATCAGAGTGACCATGCTTGATGAAAAACCCATGTAACATGATGCCAGGGTCAAAAGGCCATGTATGACATGCTCGCATGTCAACATGACTTTGGGACATCAGGGTTCAAAAGACCCTTTGCCCCTAACATCATAAATTATAGAAAGAAGGCAGGAGTGACGGAAGCGTGAGTGAAAAAAAGATACCGTTAAGGCAATGCATCGGCTGCGGGGAGATGAAGAGCAAGAAGGAAATGCTCCGCGTGCTGAAAACGGTTCAGGGAGATATCCTGATCGATGCCACCGGGCGGAAGAACGGGAGAGGAGCCTATCTGTGCCCTTCCCGAGAATGTCTGAAAAAGGCAGTGAAGTCCAGGGGACTTGACCGGTCCTTTAAGATGGCGATTCCAAAAGAGGTTTATGAAGCGCTGGAAAAGGAGATGGAAGAGCTTGGATTCTAAACAGAAAATATTCAATTTAATCGGCCTGGCCACAAAGGCGGGCAAGACAAAGAGCGGCGAGTTTTCTACCGAGCAGTCGATTAAGAAGGGCCGCGCCCGCCTGGTGATTATTTCGGAGGAGGCATCGGCGAATACAACGAAGATGTTCCAGGACATGTGCAGGTATCATCACGTGAAGTGCATCTGCTTAGGAGAAAAAGCGGAGCTGGGCAAAGTCTGCGGGAAGGCGATGCGGGCGTCCGTGGCAGTAGAGGATGAGGGTTTTGCAGAAGCAATCGGGAAACAAATGACTATGAACGGAGGTAGTGAAGGATGAGTATAAATGAGTTTGGAAAAGAGAAAGGGAACCCGGGGAAGGATATGACAGGAGCCCAGGGCGAGCAGACAGAAGGCGCAAAGTCCGGCGCTTCGCCTAAGAAAAAGCTGGTGGCTGTATACCGTCCCCAGAATTCACAGCAGATTAAAAGCCGCCCGGCAGGCCAGAAGCCAAAGGCAGCGCTAGGACAGGAGAGCCGTCCGGCTCAGGCGGCAAAGCCGGCGACAAAGACGCAGGCAGCCCCGGTAAAGACCCTGACCCCGGCGGAAAAGGCTCCGGAGAAGGCTCAGGCTGAGGAGAAGAAGCCAGTATCTGCAATCACTCTCAGCGGAAAACCAGAGGCAAAGCCGGCTGAGAAACCGGCAGAGCCCACGAAGGGCGCAGCCACAGGCCAGGAGGTGGCCGGCGGCACCAAGGAT
>CATOJE010000006.1 GCA_951800145.1 uncultured Lachnospiraceae bacterium
CGGGCGGCTGTTCATGGTGAGCCGTTCCGTCTGTGTCAATGGGATATTGTTCTCAAATACCGGGTCTGTGTACGGCTTTATATCGTCGGCGGTTCCCCAGGGAGTCCATCTGCAGTCCGTCAAAGGGATACACGGACAGCAGATCCCGGTGAACCTGAACAAAATGCTCCTGCCACTGGGGATCCGCCGGATTAAACATCCAAAGCTTTTCCGTCTCCCAGCCGGAGCCTGAGAGATCGTGAACATCCTGCTCCATATGACGTCCGTCCTTGTAGAGCCCCCACTCCGGCTGGATGCCCTTTTCCTCATAGCCGTCGTAGGCGCCGAAAATCAGGTTATAGAAGAAGGAATTCATATTCCTCTGATGGCCCCCGTCTATGGTTTTTCGCAGAGATTCCCCGGTGACAGTCTGCCCCGCCAGGGATTTCCACTCCGGGGCCGGCGCCTCCACCGTTCCCGCTAAAGGCGTCTCCTGGGAATCAAACACATCATAGTAAAATAACCCGTTAATATGATGCTTTTTCAGCCGATCCAGGGCGGCATTGATCTCCCCATCGGTCCGGTTGTCCAGCTTGGTGATATAGGCGTACCGTGGAAACACATTCCAGTCTGAGGAAACATCCACCGCGGACATCCCATAGTCCGCCAGCCCGGCCTCCCCCCCAGAGATACACCTCCAGGGAATATCCGGTAAAGTCCGTCCCTGGCATCACCAAAGGGATAGAAACTGCCTGGCTCCCTCCGGCAAGAGAAACCTCCCTCGTCATCACCAGATCTCCCAGATGGCGCAGCTGGAGGGTAAGCTTCATCTGAGAAAGCCCCATCCCATTCGCTCCTGCCTCCTTAAGCTCCACTGTTACCACCCCGCTGCTTCCCGGCTGGTACATACTTTTATCCGTATAAATATCCTGGATCCATTTTCCCGCTTCCTCTACGTCCTTCACCTGAAAGCTCCTCTCCCCGGTCTCCTCCGCCCGGACCGCTGCCCCCGGGCCTGGCGCCACGGCGGTCATAAGGGCCGCCGCCAGCGCGCAGGATAACATTCGCTTTGCCTTCCTCACGCTCTACTCCTCCTTTTCCAGCAAGATATAATTTACCCATCCGAAATGATCCCCGTCCTGTCCGGTGATGGTCAGGATATCTCCGGGAGCCAGAGTAAGGGCGCCCTCCAGATAATCCTGGCTGTAATCAATGTCACTGTAATCCGCCCGCTCCTTCCGGATCTCTCCCACAGGAGCTCCGTTCACACTTACGATAAACTGTTCCCTGGTTCCATTGGACAGTACACTGAGCCGGTATCGGCCGGCTGTAAAGTCCGGGTCGTCAGAGAGCACAAAATGGATAGACTCTCCTGCCTGAAGGTCCGCTGCCGGGCTGTAGAGGGATGCCGGATAATAATCCTCCCCGTCATACCGGAATTCTGTCTTCGCCTCTCCTGTAGCCTCAGGAGGCAGAATCAGCTCCAGCTCGTCTGCCTCCGCGTCCATTCCAGCAGGCACAGGGATTTCCAGCCAGATCTCTCCCAGGGAACCATCCGCTTCCTCTTCCGCCTGAGCCGCTGCTCTCGCCTTCCGGCTGCCGGGCAGAATCAGATTGATAGTGAAATAAACCGCCCGGAGAGGAATGGTAAACTCCTCAAACCAGGTGTCGCTCTCCTTGTCCTGAATCTGGTGAATCCTCACCTGAGTTCCTCTGGGAAGCACCCCTTCCCCGGCCTCAAGCTTAATCCCGGTCTCCTCGTCCTTTTGATAAAAGGACACCGGCAGCTCGTTGAAGGAAATCGACTCGATCCACCCATAGCTTCCATCCGGAGCTATGATCTCCAGCTTATCCCCCTGATTCAGCACATATCTTCCCTGCCAGCTCTCGTCGTGGAGACCTGCCGTACCAAAGTCAGAACCTGTGGTCTCATAACCATCTTGCTCCACTCCGTTGATTTTCACCTGATAGGTTCTGGCATTTCCGCAGGTTCTCAGCCGGATCTCATAGGCGCCTCCGCTGAAATTGTTATCCATGGTCATAACCAGCTTCACCCCGGGATCCATGTTGGCGCAGGTTCCGCCGCCGGTAATCTTATCTGCCGGCTCCACATAATCCTTTGCCAGATACAGCATCTCCTTCACCGGTGTCAGGCGGACCCAGTCCACCCAGCCGTATTTGCCGTCTGTGACAGCAGCTATGGTCAGGCTGTCCTGGGCGGACAGGTTCAGCATCCCCCCGTAAGCCACCCTTCTTCCGTTCCAGTCAAAGCCCACATCCGGGCATTCTACCTGAAGGGTGCTTCCTCCCCCGCTGAGATCCAGGGTCTGTCCGTTTCCCGCATACATCACTTCAACCTTGTACATGCCCTCAGGAAAGCCAGTAAACTGGCTTAAGGGGAGCTCTATCTGGGTGTGGGGCTGCAGGTCTGCTGCCTGTCCCTCTGCTGTCGTCCTGTCGTAATATTCTTCCGCCTCAAAGGTATATACCCCCCCGTCCTCGGTAAAAGACCGCTGCCCGGAGGCTGCCTTCCGCTTTTCCGGCTCTTGCTCTTCCTCCTCCGGCTCCGGCAGCTGGTCCTGGACAGGCTTCTGGGCGGTTGAGCTGGTGGCCGCAGGCGCCGCTGACGTCTTGGTAGCCAGAGCCAGCGCGGCCTCTTCCTGTCCATCCTCCTTGTTTTGTCCATTTTCCTGATTCTGTCCATATACCTGAAGCTCCAGGGGTTCCCAGAGCCCGCTCTGGGTCCCCGATGTACAGAGCATGGCTGCCAGCGTCAGCCAGGCCAGCCTTCTTTGCCAGACCTTCTTTCTTCCTTTCATTTGATTTTCCCCCTATTCTTCCACTTCTTTCAGATAAATATAGGAAGCATCCTCCTCTCCCAGAAGACTGCCCGGATCATTAGGAATGTCCAGATCCTTCTCGATCCGGTACACCTCATATCCATTATCCGCCTTTCCCTGGGGAGGGGTGCATACCCGGTAGGTATATCCGTTATCCATAGGATATTTCGTCCCTCCAGTGAGCTGCCCTTTCTTATTCTGCTTCTGCTTCGTCCCCTTCTTTACATTACCTTCCCGGTCCACCAGGAAAATCCCGGTGGCCTCCCGGCTTTTATTCGCGATCTCCGGCACATATACCAGCTCATATGGATCATCCCCGTCAGCTCCCACCGCCAGTCCCTGGTAGTAAAGCTTCCCGCCGAACACGCCGGTGACGCCTCTGCCCTTCTTCCTTCCGCCTCCCGTACTTTCCGCAAAATAGTAGTAAAACTCCTCCCCGGTATTTGGATTCACCTTGGTTCCCTTTCCGGTGATCATGGCTGTCCGGTCGCTGAAATCATAGAAGCCGTTGGGGAACTGGAGCCTGCTGTTTGACTCCTTATGCCGGATAAGAAATAAGCTGTCCAGCCTGGCCCCATTATTTTCACACAAATAATACCGGTCGTCCTCAGCCTTCATGATGAAGCCTTCAAAGCCCACGTCATCTGTCCCGCTGCCGGGGGCTCCCTGATAGCTGTAGGTGCCGATATTCTCATCCTCAATCTTACATGGCCATACCTTGTCGTCAGACACATAAGCGTGAAGCTCCTGGGGATAATGGTCCCAGTCCCCCTCCTCTCTCATAAACCCATAGCGGTACTGGGAAACCAGATGCCCCTTCCGGTCAAAATAGTAGAAGCGGCTGTCCTCCTCCTCTCCCTTTCCCGGAGGCAGAGCGTCGATCCAGGCGCTTTTTACCACGCTTCCGCTCTCCAAATCACAGTACAGGTAATACTGAGGATTATGGGCAAACACACCCTCCGCATAAGTGCCGTCCCCGTGAAGGTCTCCGCTCTTCGCCTCCTGGGTATCCTCATCCACGGAAACGTAAACCGTCTGCTCATAGCCGTTCTTCTCGCTGCACTCATAGACCCAGCCGCTCACCCGCGCGCCGTTCTCGTCAAATATATAGTCATTTCCCTCATAGCTTACCTTCTGGTTCCGATAGGCTCTGCTCTTGGAATCAAAGTAAAACCAGTCCCCCTCATGATTCACATCCAGCGCCTCTCCGTCCGGAACATGAGAAAAAATCCAGCTGTCCACTGCCATCGCCCCTGTGGTGGTGCAAAAATGGACCTCATCGTCCACGCCGCCGCTTTCAAAAGCGCTGGCCTCATCCCCCTCCTTGTCGCCGCACTGAACCCATCCGGTCATCATCCTGCCGGTTTCGTCAAAAAAATAGGTATTCCCCTGGATGTCCCTCCTGCCTGTAAGCAGCGCTCCATCGTCCCCGTAAAAATACCATTCATTTACTTCCGGACGATAATCCCATCCTTTTTTAGAAGCCTCCACTCCGGCCTGCCCGGCGTCCCCTTCTTCCCCGCCGGCCGTTACCTGAACCGTCAGAGGCTCTGCCTGAGCCTGCACGGGCGCACATATCATGCAGCAGCACGCAGCCGCAAAAATAAATGCAGCTTTTCTCATCACCCTCTCCTCCTTTTCCCTGTTGAGAGCACTCTGCTGAATGCTCTCAGAGATTTCGGGAGCACATTGGTGAGCACGCTCAAAAATTTTTTATTTTTTCTTTTAGTGTTACGAAACACCTATCAAATATAAAATAGCACATAACCTTGTGAACTTCAATAGTGTTTTGCAACACTATATATTTTTCACAATATTATGTGCTTTTTTTATGCATATTTTCTATATCTAATTTAATTCAGCGCTTATATTTTTTACACTGCCTCGGAATATCAGCGATGTGGCCAGCCGGATATTCCTTCTGGGTATCTCTTCCCCCTTCAGCAAGCTTAAAAGCAGTTCCACAGCTGTCTTTGCCTTTTGAAACGGACTTTGGTGAACTGTGGTCAGCTGGGGCCTGCACTGTCTGGCAAATACATTATCATCAAAGCCGGTCACAGAAATCTGATCCGGCACCAGAATCCCCTCCTGGAAAAATACGTTCACCGCATCCATGGCGTAATAATCGGAAGCAAACATCAGAGCTGTGTAGCTTCCATGGGCCAGCTTTTCCCGGCAGAATCGCCGGAGGAATTCATGGCGCTCCTTTTCCCGGAAATCCAGAGCAATATATCTCTCCTCCACAGCAGGCCCCTGCTCCAGAAGCGCTGCCCGGCAGCCCTCCAGGCGCTGTCTGTCCACACCCACCGGCTCCTTCTCATCTGCCAGAAACCCGATCCGCTTATGTCCCTGATCCATCAGATACCGGGTCATCTCATAGGCGCCCTCATAATCCTGGAGCCCCACATTCACATACTCATCCTCCTCACCGGCAAAATAAGAGTCAATAAATACCACCGGGATCCCTGCCTGCTGATTCAGCTTCACCGAGTCCTCCGGCTGGCTGCCCAGGATAATCAGCCCTTCGATATTCCAGGAAGCGGCGATCCGCAGGGATTCCTCCACATTCCCGGAGGTATAGAGCATCATGTAATATCCATTTTCCCGTATCATCCGCTCCAGGCCGCCCATCATCTCCGCGAAAAAGGGATTTTGGACTGCGTCCTTCTCTTCCCTGCGGCCGTACATCATAATGACCCCGATAATCCGGGAGCCGTAATTCGCCAGAAGCCTGGCCCCCATATTGGTCACATAATTGCACTCCTTGATGATCCGCTCCACCCGCTCCAGTGTCTCCCTGCTCATCTTTTTTGTCCGCCCATGGAGGACATTCGAGACGGTAGTAGGCGCCACTCCTGCCATATCCGCCATATCCTTTATCGTAACCATAGCCTTCCTCTCCGGTTTTCCTGAAATTACCTGCTCTTGATAGCTTTACCATAACATAATCCCAGGGACCTTTCAAGGATATTTTCCAAAATCGAAGCTGTCAGTTACACCGGATATTACTGTTCACGGCCCTGCCGTGCCCAGCAACAAATGCACACAAAATGGCCATTCTGTCCATTTTGGCGCTGAAATCCTTGGGTTTCCTGTGACTTTCACTCACAGGAAACGCCTCGCGGGATACTGCCTATGAACAGTTACACCGGATACACCCCATGGACGGTATCCGCCACAGACATATCCACTCCCGTCTGCTGGGCTTCCCGGTACTGGAAAAATTCCTTCGCCACTGCCGGGAACATGGCATAGGTCAGCACATCCTCCTCTTGCTGCTTCCACCGGGCACATTCCCTCTCAAGCTGAGGCAGCTGAGGAGGAAGCAAGTCAGCCGGCCGACAGGTGATGCAGGGCAGATCCCCGATGATCTTTTTCTTCACCTCCGGATCCGGCTGGTTCACCGTCTGGCCGAATTCTCCCTGGAGCAGACGCTTGGACTCCTTGGTGGTCATCTTATAGCGCTCCCCGCAGATCACATTCAGCACAGCCTGGGTTCCCACGATCTGGGAGGAAGGGGTAACCAGCGGCGGCTCTCCAAAGTCCTTCCGCACCCTTGGAATCTCCTCCAGCACCTCACGGTATCGATCCTCCTGACCAGCCTCCTTCAGCTGGATCACTAAATTAGACAGCATCCCTCCCGGCACCTGATACTGCAGTGTTTTAATGTTCACCCCCAGCATCTTGTGGCTCAGCAAGCCGCTCTCCACGGCCTCCGCCCGGATTTTCGCGAAATAGTCGGCGATCTCTCCCAGAAGCTTCTGGTCCAGTCCTGGGTCATATGGGGTATTCTTAAAAATCTCCGCCATAACCTCCGTGGCCGGCTGGCTGGTTCCCAAGGCCAGGGGCGAGATAGCACAGTCAATGCTGTCGCAGCCCGCCTCCACTGCCTTTAAATAGGTCATAGACGCCACGCCGGCGGTATAGTGGGTGTGTACCGCCACCGGAATGTGCACCGTCTCCTTCAGGGCGCGGACCAGCTCCTCCGCCCGGTAGGGAGTCAGAAGTCCTGCCATATCCTTAAGGCCCAGCTCATCCGCCCCCATATCCTCGATACGTCTGGCAATCTCCTTCCAGTAGTCCAGAGTATAGGCATCTCCAAGGGTGTAAACCAGAGCCACGATGGCCCGTCCGCCCTCTGCCTGAGTAGCCTTCATGGCAGTTTCCAGATTTCGGATGTCATTGAGACAGTCCATGATACGAATGTTGTCAATGCCATTGGCCACAGACCTGCGGCAGAAATAGTCCACCACATCGTCGGAATAATGGCTGTAGCCTAAAAGGTTCTGCCCCCGCAGAAGCATCTGCAGCTTTGTGTGCTTAAATCCCTCCCGCAGCTTCCGCAGCCGAACCCAGGGATCCTCCTTTAAAAACCGCAGCGCTGTATCAAAGGTAGCGCCGCCCCAGCATTCCACTGCGTGAAAGCCCGCCTGATCCATCTTCTCCAAGATGGGCAGCATCTGTTCTGTGCTCATGCGGGTGGCCAGCAGGGACTGGTGGGCATCCCGAAATGCAGTCTCTACGATTTTAATCGGCTTTCTTTCCATCTTGATTCCTCCATGCTCGTTCATCGTTTTGCAAATAGCTCGCCACCACTTGCCTGTTTTCCCCATAGCCCAGGTCCAACAGCCGCTTATTTTTCTGCAACCACTTCGATCTCTACCTTAGCTCCCTTTGGAAGGGCCGCCACCTGAAAAGCAGCTCTGGCGGGATAGGGAGCGGTGAAATAGGCGCCGTATACCTCGTTCATTGCCGCAAAAAAAAACTGTAAAGCAGGCCATGTATCACAGGAACAGGAAGGCGAAAAGCCCGAAGGCCAGGCCGCAGCCTGCTGCCAGAGGTACGATCCTTTTGAGAATATCTCCCTCCGCCCCGGTGATTCCTGTGGTAGAGATCCCCATAATTACGCATCCCGGGGAAAAGGCGGTTCCCAGCACCCCGCCGGCGGTCTGCAGCGCCAGGGTCACTGCAGGGCTGATATCTAAAAGTCCTGCCGCCGTCATCTGGAATTTTCCCAGCAAAATATTAGATGACATGTTGCTGCTGGTGATAAAGGTTCCCAGAATACCAAAAAATGGCGCCACAATCACATAGTACCGTCCCAGTGCGGAGACGATTCCCTGGGATAAAATGTAAATCTGTCCGCTGCTGCTCATATATTTTGACAGGATGATAAAGCAGGTGATGGCAATGGTCGGCGACTTGCATTTTTTTGCTGTTCTTATTGCAGCGCGGCGGATGCCCTCCCTGTCCAGATATTTTTTCTTCTTATAATATACGCAGCTGATCCAGGCAGACAGCGCCAGGAAGGTTCCGGCATAGGTCAAGGGCTTCAGAGGAGAGAGCTGCTCCTCAGCAGCCGTCACATAGCCGAAGCCGGTGACCGTTTCCGGAAAGGCGAAGCCGATTTTCCACTGATTCAGCACACGGTTTACTGGAGGAATCAGCAGGCAGACTACGGTGATTAAGGTCAGAGCATAGTAGGGAAGGAACGCCTCATGAAAGCTCATCTCCTGCTCTCTGGAGCCCTCCTCCGCCCCCTTCCGCTCCATAATCCTGCTGTCTGCCATGGCCCATTCCTTCTGATAGCCGGGAATCCGGCACAGGAGGAATACCGCCAGAAGGGCGGCGGCGGAGGGCAGGAAGTTGGATATGGTGGCATTTACAGGCGCCAGGGCAAGCTCCCCGCCTCCCGTGATCACAGTGAGAATCAGCAGGACCGGCGCCATGGCCCGGATGGCCCTTACCCCGCCGTAAAACCAGCAGGACAGGCAGACCCCGAGAAAATTAAAGATCCAGATCATGGCGGCTGCCAGAAACGCCGCCTGGGCTGCCTGGGCGCCGGCGATGCCAGACTGCTCCACCAGCGCCTCCCAGGCCAAGGCTAAGGTTCCGAAGGTCCCGCCCCAGGAATGGCAAAGGAGGACAATAATAATGCTGTACAGCGGCTTTACGCCGATGCTTAAAAGCAGGGGCGCACCCACTGCCACCGCTACCCCGAAGCCGGTGATCCCCTGAAGGAAGCTGGGGAAAATCCAGCCTAAAATCAAGATCTGCAGCAGCTCATGCCGGGTCAGGGACTGAATCCCCTGACGGATGGCCTGGAATCCTTTGGACTCGCAGGTCAGCTCATAGGAAAACACTGCCGGCCACACTACGAGAAGGATGGTGAGGGCATTCCAGATTCCCTTGCCGCTCTCATACAGAAGCGCTGTGGGGGAAGAGCGGTAGAGAAGCACTGCGATGCCTAAGGCCAAAGCCATTCCGGCGGGAGCAGCCTTTGCCACTCCCCACCCGAATTTCATGATAACAACCAGAAGAAATAATACCGGCGCCAGTGCCGCTGCCCAGAACAGAGGGCTCATGGGTAAGCTCATGGTCTTACATCTCCTCGATTTTTGCCACTACACCGGCAAAGATTTTCGCCCGCTCATACAGGGACTCCTCTACTCCATATTCCTTTTTATTGTGGGCGAAGTCCCCGCGGATTCCGCAGGCATCCACCACCGGCACGCCGGCAGCATTGATATTTCCCGCATCCGTGGCGCCGCCCCGGTGAATCTTCCCAAAGGGCGGGAACCCGGATTCCACTGCGATTTTATTAATCAGGTTAAAGAACCGGAGCACCTCCTCCGTCTCCTGAAGGGGAGCCAGCTTTGCCCGGTAGTAGTCCAGCTTGGTGGTAGTTCCTTCGATATAGGTTCTCCCGGCGATCTCATGGATGGCGTCCAGAATCCGCTTAGCCTCCTCTTCATTAGAAACACGCACATCAAACACAACCTCACAGTGATCCGCGATGCCGCTGGTATGGCCGCCACCCTTGATCACCGCCGTGGTTACAGTGGTGCCCTGATCTAAGTCCGTCAGCTTGATAATCTCTTCGATTTTATGGACCGCCTCATGGATGGCATTCTTTCCCCGGAGGAAATCATTTCCTGCGTGGCCGCCCACGCCGTCCACTGTGAGATAATAGGTAAACTGGCTCTTCCTGGCCGTGCACAGCCGGTTCTGTAATTCGCCGCACTCCATATTAAAGGCCACCAGGCCGCCCTGACTTTCCTCAGTCATGTACTTATCGCAGTCATTTCCCACATGGTCTGACTCTTCCTCCGCGTCTACCAGGAATTTGATGGGGTGGGCGTCGTATCCTATGGAATTTAAGGCCTTCACCGCATACAGGGCGATAATCAGCCCGCCCTTCATATCCAGCACCCCCGGCCCGTAGATCATGCCATTCTCCACCCTGCAGGGATTCTCCCTTCCAAAGGAGCCGGTATAATGAACTGTGTCCACATGTCCGGAGAACAGGATCGCCTTTCCCGGGCGGTCCTTTCCCAGCACGCCGATAAGGATGCCGGCGCGGTCCGGGGCTACCTCCCGCACCCGGCACTCAAAGCCCTCCGCCTCCAGCTCCTTCTGGAGCCAGTTCCGGGCCGCCTCCACATGCTCCTTTTCCTCAAAGTGACCTTCCAGGTTTACCAGCTCACAAAGCTTCCCTAACATCTCTTCTCTATGACTGTCAATATACGCTGCAATGTCCTCATATAATTTTTCCATACCTTTGCTCCGTCCTTTCTCCTTTACGCTTTATTTGCAGTTTATTTTTTGTTTTTTCCTTTTTCTAACAGCCTTTTATCCAGATTTAATGCAGTGATTACTAAAATCACCACCAGGTAAATGGGCATGCTGATGTAGTAGGGAATCATCTTTACCGCGTCCACTCCCAGGGACGCCGTCACCGTGGCCGGCATAACCACAAAGGGGATATACATGGAAAATGCCAGACATCCTACAGTAGCCGCCCTGGCCAGATCCAGCTTATTTAATCCTGCTTTATCATAAACCGGAGTCATAATATTCCCCGTAAATACCTCGGAGAAGCTGGCGGAGGAAGAAAAGTTCGCCAGAAAGCCTAGGATAATCACACAGATCACACCGCTTAAGCGGGACTGGATCCGCTTCGCCAGAGGCTCCACCAGGGTATCTAGGATTTTTGCCTCATTTAAAATTCCAAATAATCCGAAGGAAAAGATAATCAGCACACAAGTACCGGTCATGCCGGAGATCCCGCCCCGGCTGAACAGGCTGGCGACCATTTCATTCTCCGACTGAAGGGTGTATCCGCTCCACATGGCATTAATTACCGTCTTAAAGCTCTCCCCCTGGAAGATACAGGATACGCCAAGGGCGCTTAAGCTGCCCACCAGGATAGCGGGGATAGCCGGAACCTTCATCACTAAAAGCCCGAATACCAGGATAATGGGAATGATACAGTGAGTCCCCAGGTTATAGCTCTCACCAATGGCCTCCACCAAGGAGCCGATGGCCGAGGTATCTGCCGACTGTACATTACCTGTGGCGCCCATAACCAGGTAGAATAAGAAGCTTAAAATCGCTACCGGGATGGTCATGGGAAGCTGGAACTTTACGCTCTCAAACATATCCACCTCCGCGGACCCGGCGATGACATTCGGCGTATCGGACAAGGGAGAGATCCCGTCCCCCACCACGGCCGCACACAGGATGGAGCTTGCCGCCCAGTAGGGATCCAGCCCCATCCCTAAGGCGACTCCCATCAGAGCCACGCCGATAGTACCGCAGGTGCCGAAGCTGGTCCCGGTAAAGCAGGCGCAGATAAGGGTAACCACAAAGGCGGTAGCCATAAAATATTTTGGGTTAATCACCTGGAGCCCCAGGTAGGTTATGTAGGCGATGGTTCCGCTGGCGCACCAGGAGCCGATGAGGGCGCCGATGGTGAGAATCAGCAGCACCGGCACAATACATTTGGGAATAAAGCCGATCATGCCGGACTGCAGCTCCTTATAGCTGTATCCCAGAAACATACACAAGGGAATTGCAATCAGCCATGACAGCAGAAACATAATATGGATCTTCGCCCCCAAAAGCGCCCCAGGAATCATAATAAAGGCAAAACAGGCAATCATCACAAATGCTGCATAACCAAAGGTTGTTGGTTTCTTTTCCTTACTCATCTCATATCCTCCTGTAGCTCCTCTGGAATGGGGTAAGCCCCCTTTTCCACAATGTTCCGATACCCTTCCGGATCCGTATCCCCCTCTGTGTTAATCAGTAAAATCACAGAATCACTGGTAAGTCCCATAGCCTCCTTAATCTCTGTAAGCTCCGTCCGTTCCAGAATAAGGGACAAGGCCCCCATGGTGGCTGCCCCGGACTCCCCGGAAACCACCGCCTCGCCGTCCGTCTCCTCCCCGGCATACACCCGCATGCCATGGGCCGCCACATAGTCTGGGCAGGAGCAATAGAACTCTGCGAAATCCCGGAGGATCGGCCAGGTAATCTTGCAGGGCGTGCCGCAGTTTAAGCCTGCCATAATGGTTACCGGATTCCCCTCTACGGAGTGGGCCTTTCCATCCTCTGCTAAGGCAGACCGGTAAATGCAGTCCGCTGCTGAAGGCTCCACGAGGATCGTCACCGGCTTTTGCTCCCCATAATAATGGGCCGCGTATCCTAACACCCCGCCGGCCATAGCGCCCACACCGGCCTGGAGAAATAAGTGGGTCGGCCTTTCCCCGGCCTGCTCCAGCTGCTCAAAGGCCTCTGATGCCATGGTCAGATACCCCTGGATAATCCAGGCGGGAATCTCCTCATAGCCGTCCCAGGCCGTATCCTGGATCAGATACCAGCCATTGCTTCGGCTCTGCTCCATAGCGTAGGAAACCGTGTCATCATAATTCTTATTGGTGATCGTCACCCTTGCCGGACCTACCCTGCGGATGGCCTCTGCTCTGGCCTCTACGGATCCCATAGGCATGTACACATGAACCGGACATCCGAAAATCCCCCCGGCCCAGGATACCCCTCTCCCATGATTTCCATCTGTGGCGGTCACGAAAACTGTGCTGCGGATTACCTCCTGATATTTGGGGCTTTGAAGCTTTTCCAATGAAGTCTCCGCCGGATCAAGCCCCAGCCGCCTGCACAGAATGCGGAACATAGCATAGCTTCCGCCTAAGCCCTTAAAGGCGTTCAGGGAAAACCGTTTGGCCTCATTCTTGGTATATATCCCCTTCACCCCCAGCTTGTCCGCCAGGCTGGAAAGGCAGACCAGCGAGGTTTCCTGATAGCCTGGAAGCTGACGATGAAACGCTCTCGCCGCCCTGGCTGCCTCCATCCCAAAGGCTTCTGGCAGCACGCCCTTTTTCCCGCCTTCCGCCTGGATCACATCCATGCCCCAGGCCTGCTTCCACCTTTTCTGCATAACCTTCACTCCTTTCTCTTAGCTTTCTTTTATGTTTTTATTATATTGATTTAAAATTGTAAAATATATTGATTTATTACTTAATTTTATCAATATTTTGCGCTTCCAGGATAGCACCCCACATTCCTTTTTCCCCTTGCCTGCTACTTTTTTCCATTTTAATATACTGTATACCGTATACCATTTCCATTTTGCTTTATTTTTGTAAATTATTCCTAATTTTTCTCTTTACCTCTGCCAACATTTTATTAAAATCACCCGTGTCCATCGGATTTCCCATGGATTTTTTCATAATATTGTGATAGAATAAAGGAAATCTTTCATTAAATTGACCTTTTTTATTATAATATTGAGGTGTCCTATGATCGCAAAAGATATTCAATTTTCCGAAGACAGCCAGGAGCTGATTAAACCTATTCTGCCCGGCTTCCCCATCTCCGTATTTTATACCACCTTCAATGAGGCCACATATAACTGTATCAACTGGCACTGGCATGAAGCATTTCAGTACTGCATTGTCACAGAAGGGGCTGTGGATTTCCTTCTTCCTGGCGCCAGCTATCACGTCCGGGCGGGAGACGGCATTTTTATCAATACCCAGCAGGTACATTTCAGCAAAGGAAAAACCGGGATATCCTCCTCCTATCTGTGTCTGGACATTCCCCCGGCCTTCATCTATCCCGATGAACGCAGCCGTGTTTACCAAAAAACCATCGCCCCCATCCTCCGCCACCCCTTCCCTCAGGTGCTTCTGCTTTCCAGACGTGAGCAGGAGGAGCAGCGTCTTCTTCAGTCCATCCTGGAGATCCAAAGCCTGCTGAAGGAGCAGCCGGATTTTATAGAATTAAGTATACATATGGAAATTTTACAGATTTGGAGGATCACCTTCCAGCTGCTGAAAAAGAGCGGAGGGGCTGCCCCTGTAGAAGTGGTGGAGAATGACCGACTGAAGATCATCCTCCAATACATGCAGGATCATTATGCAGAGCGGATCACACTGGAGCAGATCGCCGATCAGCTTTCTTTAAGCCGGAGCGAATGCTGCCGCTTCTTCAAGCGCGCCACCGGCCAGTCCCTCATCTCCTACCTAAACCATCTGCGGCTGAATAAAAGCATCGACCTGTTAAAGGATCCAGAGCTGAGCTTGTCCGATATCGCAGTTGCCGTGGGATTTTGCAATCAGAGCTACTATACCGACTGCTTCCGCAAAATTAAGAATATTACACCAAAAAAATATCGGGAATTGACCTTTAGAAGGCCAAAAGATGTGCTGCCTCTGGATGTGGACAGCAGACTGGGATAAATTTTGAGGATAAGCTTTTATAAAGATTTTTCTTGCAAAGATTTTTTAAATTTTCCAGTTGACAATTCTTCAAAACTATATTATACTACCATAGGTATCGAGGCGTGGCTCAGTTTGGTAGAGCGCTGCGTTCGGGACGCAGAGGCCGCGTGTTCGAATCACGTCGCCTCGATTTTACCAGGTTCGGCCAATTGGTCAAGAGGTTAAGACGACGCCCTCTCACGGCGTAATCCCGGGTTCGATTCCCGGATTGGTCATAGGCTGTTGCGAAAGCAGCAGCCTTTTGCTTCCGTAGCGCAGTCGGTAGCGCAACGCATTCGTAATGCGTGGGTCGGGGGTTCGAGTCCCCCCGGGAGCTGCAAAAAAAGTGGAGCTGTCTATTTTATCAGCTCCACTTTTATATTCATTTATCCTTTGTCGCTCTTCTTATGGTCCCGCTCTACTCTTAATAATTCAATTTCTACCACCCTAAAATCACATCCAGATCTTTTTCTACCTGTTCAAACAGGAGGGATGCTTTTCCCCCTTCTTACTGTCTTTACATAATCTCCAGCACCTTATAATCCTGGTCCTCCACTGCCTTTTTCAGCACCTCGTCGGAAATCTCTCCAGTCAGGGTCACCTCCGCGGTTCCCGCCTCATGGCTTACTACTGCCTCTCCCACACCTTCTAATGCCTCTAAGCACTTCTTCACTCTGGCCTCGCAGTGTCCGCACATCATTCCTTCGATTTTCATGGTTTTCTTCATCGCTGTTTCCTCCATTTTTTTATTTTCTTTTTTCATGCTTTGGCTTTCCTTCTGTTCTTCCCTGGTTTCCATTTCCCGGCCCTCTTCCTTTCGGCTGCCTCCCGGCCCCTGGGTGCTAAGTCCGCCGGAAGCTGGCCGGGCATTCTTTAACCTTCTATCCCGGCTGGCATCATGAGGCTTGAACCAGTTAAGCCTTAAGGCATTGGTCACCACACAGAAGCTGGAAAGGCTCATAGCTGCCGCCCCGAACATGGGATTCAGCTTCCATCCAAAGATAGGATACCACACGCCGGCTGCTAAGGGAATCCCCACCACATTGTAGAAGAATGCCCAGAACAGATTCTCGTGGATATTCCGCAGCGTCGCCCGGCTCAGCCGGATGGAAGCTGGCACATCGCTCAGCCGGCTCTTCATCAGAACCACATCCGCCGCGTCAATGGCGATGTCCGTGCCTGCCCCGATGGCGATCCCCATATCAGCCCGGGTGAGGGCCGGGGCATCATTAATCCCATCGCCTACCATGGCCACCTTTCCCTTTTCCTTCAGGGAGCGGATCACAGACTCCTTTCCATCCGGGAGAACGCCGGCGATAACCTCATCCACACCGGCCTGCTTACCGATGGCCCTTGCGGTTCTCTCATTATCCCCGGTGAGCATTACCACATGGATCCCCATATTCTGCAGCTCCCGCACCGCCTGGGGACTGTCCTCCTTGATCACATCCGCCACAGCGATAACCCCCGCCAGCTGATTATCCCGGCTGAAAAACAGAGGCGTCTTCCCCTCTTCCGCCAGGGCGTCCGCCTGAGCCCGAAGCTCCCTTGGCACCTCCGAACGGCTGCTGATAAACGTTCCATTGCCTCCCTGAAGCAGCACTCCATCCACTGTGGCTGTCAGGCCATTCCCCGGAAGCGCCTGGAAATCCGCCGTCTCTCTGGCAGTAAGACCACGCTCCTGGGCCAGGCTCAGGATGGCCCTTGCCAAGGGATGCTCGCTCTTTTGCTCTAATGTATAGGCCAGCTCCAAAAGCTCCTCCTCACCGACTCCCTCTGCCGGCAGGATATCCGTCACCTTAGGCTCCCCGCTGGTGATCGTGCCCGTTTTATCCAGGGCCACCATCTCCATCTTTCCAGTCTCCTCCAGGGAAACCGCCGTCTTAAAAAGAATCCCCTGCTTCGCACCTACGCCATTGCCCACCATTATGGCCACCGGGGTGGCTAGCCCCAAGGCGCAGGGACAGCTGATCACCAGCACCGAGATCCCTCTGGCCAGAGCAAAGCCCACACTCTGGCCAGCCGCCAGCCACACCACAATGGTCGCCAGGGCGATCCCTATCACCACCGGGACGAAGACGCCGGACACCTTATCTGCCACCTTGGCAATGGGCGCCTTGGTAGCCGCCGCGTCGCTGACCATCTGGATAATCCTGGAAAGCGTGGTATCCTCCCCCACCCGGGTCGCCTGGCAGCGGATAAAGCCGGACTGGTTCACCGTGGCTCCATTCACCGGATCCCCTGGTTCCTTATCCACCGGGATGCTCTCTCCGGTCAATGCCGCCTCATTCACAGCACTGCTGCCCTCTAAGACTACACCGTCTACCGGAATATTCTCCCCTGGACGCACCAGGAAGATATCTCCCTTCTGTACCTGCTCGATGGGCACCTCGGTCTCCTTCCCATCCCTTTCCACAACCGCCGTCTTAGGCGCAAGCTTCATCAAGCTCTTTAATGCATCCGTAGTCTTTCCCTTGGAGCGGGCCTCCAGCATCTTCCCCACAGTAATCAAGGTGAGAATCATGGCCGCCGACTCAAAGTAAAACTCATGCATATAAGTCATGGCCCCGGCCATATCCCCCTTTTCTACGGCAAACGCCATGGCATAAAGGGCATAAATGCTGTAGAGATAGGATGCGCCAGACCCCAGGGCCACAAGCGTATCCATGTTAGGCGCCCCATGAATCAATCCCTTAAAGCCGCTGATAAAAAACTTCTGATTAATGACCAGGATAATGGTAGTCAGATGCAGCTGGGTAAGTCCCATCAGCAAATGATTCTCCGCTAAAATCCCCGGCAGGGGCCAGCCCCACATCATATGCCCCATGGAAATATACATCAAAACCGCCAGAAAGCCAATGGAAGCAAACAGTCTCTGCTTTAAAACCGGGGTCTCCCTGTCCTTTAACGCATCCTCCGCCGCTCCAGCCCCCGGGGCGCCGGCCGCTTCCCCTCTGGCTTCCCCGGCTGCCTTCCTCGCCGCCCCATAGCCAGCCTGCTCCACCGCCTGGATCACCTCCTGGGCAGTCGCCGTCCCCTCCACTCCCATAGAGTTCGTCAGCAGGCTGACCGAGCAGGACTCCACCCCAGGCAGCTTGGAAACCGCCTTCTCCACCCGGGCGCTGCAGGCAGCACAGCTCATCCCGGTAACTGTGTATTGCTCCATATTAATTCTCCCTCCTAATCCTTCCCCCCGTGGGCCAAACGCCTCGCGGGGTACTCGCCATGAATCAAAACATCCTTCCTGTCCATTTAGTGTTCCCTTAAATACATCTCCTTCATACCGCTATTTCATCAGCTTCTGCAGCGTAACCACCAGCTCATCTATGGTCTCATCCTTCCCTTCCCGGATATCCCTGGCCACACAGGTCCGGATATGATTCGCCAGCAGAACCTTATTAAAGCTGTTCAGCGCCGCATTTACCGCCGCTACCTGGATCAGGATATCCGGACAGTACATATTCTTCTCCACCATCCCCTTAATCCCACGAACCTGCCCCTCAATCCGGCTCAGCCGATTCAATAAGTCACGATACTCCTTTTCCGAACGTTCCTTGTGCTTGTGACAGCAGTTCATTTCCTCATTCATCTGTGTATCTCTCCTCCTCGGGTAGTTTTATTATATACCCCCACCCGGTATTTTGCAACTAAAATTTTTTGGTTTCTGCAGCGTGCTATTGCTATTTAAGTGAGTCTTTGTGATCGCGAAAGTCTAGTGTGTCGCTGGCCAAGTGCGTGTCGTTACCCGTTAGGATTCGCCAGCCAAGTATACGTCGTTACCCGTTAAGGCTCCCAAGTTTTCGGGGTATGGGTGCAGGCGCATATTCCCCGCTGCCTGCGACTCCTAATGGGCTGCAAGACACTTGGCCAGAGATTCCCAGAAGGATCGGTAATGATCGGTAGTACACTTAGCCAGAGACTCCTAACGGGTTTAGAAAGACACTTAGCTAGAGAACCCCATGCTATCCGCGACTCACCTAAATAGCAACTTAAAAATCAAACAGCGACAACTGATTGCTCTCCGGCAGATCCCCCAAAATCCCCAGATCCGCCAGCAGCCCGCAGATGGTCTTCCCCACCTTCGTCCGGTTCATAAAGTCCTCCTTGGACAAAAACTTCCCTTCCTTGGCAGCCTCCTCGATCCCCTCTGCCGCCTTCTCCCCCAAGCCGTCGATGCTGTTTAAGGAGGGCATCAGCTGATTCCCCATCACCTGGAAGTGGGTGGCCTTGGCACGGTAGATGTCCAGGGGCAGGAAGGAGAAGCCTCTGGCGTACATCTCCTGGACGATCCGCATATCCCGCAGGGTATCCTGCTCTTTATTGGAAAGGGTGTCGGACCGCTTCTTATAGTCTGCCAGATAAAACTCCAGCTTATCCCGGCCCAGGCACATTAACTCATAGCTGAAGCCCTTGGCCCGGATGCTGAAGAAGGCGGCGTAGTAGGCCAGGGGATAAAATACCTTGCAGTAGGCGATGCGCCATGCCATCATAACGTAGGCCGCCGCGTGAGCCTTGGGGAACATGTACTTGATCTTCTTGCAGGACCAGATGTACCAGTCCGGCACTCCGTGCTCCTCCATCACAGCTTCCCACTCCGGCTTTAGTCCCTTTCCCTTACGCACAGACTCCATGATGGTGAAGGAGAGTCCTTCCTCGATTCCCCGCCCGATCAGGTATACCATGATGTCATCTCTGGTGCAGATAGCGGTCTGAATGGTGGCCTTTCCCTCCTGGATCAGGGTTTGGGCATTGCCCAGCCACACGTCGGTTCCGTGGGCCAGGCCGGCGATCCGGACCAGATCGGAGAAGTATTTTGGTTTCGTGTCTAAAAGCATCTGCATGGCAAAGTCGGTGCCGAATTCCGGGATCCCTAAGGCCCCCAGCTTACAGCCGCCGATGTCCTCAGGCGTAATTCCCAGGGCCGAGGTATTCTGAAACAGGCTCATGACCTCCTTGCTGTCTAAGGGGATGTCCTTTACCGGGTCAATGTGGGTCAGGTCCTGGAGCATGCGGATCATGGTGGGATCGTCGTGTCCCAGGATATCCAGCTTTAGCAGGTTGTGGTCAATGGAGTGATAATCAAAATGAGTGGTTATGGTGGAGGTGGTCATATCATTGGCCGGGTGCTGCACCGGGGTAAAGGAGAAGATTTCCTCTCCCAGGGGAAGGACGATGATCCCGCCTGGGTGCTGGCCTGTGGTCCGCTTCACCCCCACACAGCCCTGGACAATCCGGTTAATCTCGCAGTTCCGTTTCGACTGCCCCCGGGCTTCATAATATTTCCGGATATAGCCATAAGCTGTTTTGTCTGCCAGGGTGCCCACGGTTCCTGCTCGGAAGGTCTGCCCCTTTCCAAAGATCACCTCTGTGTAATCATGGGCCTTGCTCTGATACTCTCCTGAGAAATTCAAGTCGATATCCGGCTCCTTATCCCCTTTAAATCCCAAAAAGGTCTCAAAGGGAATGTCAAAGCCTTCCTTTTTTAAGGGCTGGCCGCATACCGGGCAGGTCTTATCCGGCATATCGCATCCCGCCATACCGGAAAAGCCCTTCACTTCCTCTGAATCGAAATCATAATAATGGCAGCTTGGACAGATGTAATGAGGGCTTAAGGGATTTACCTCTGTGATTCCTGACATGGTGGCCACAAAGGAGGAGCCTACCGAGCCACGGGAGCCCACCAGATAGCCGTCCTCATTTGACTTCCATACCAGCTTCTGGGCGATGATGTACATAACTGCGAATCCATTGCTGATAATGGAGTTCAGCTCCTTTTCCAGGCGGTTGGTTACGATCTGGGGAAGATCCTTTCCGTAAATTTCATGGGCACGGTCATAGCAGATTTTCCGCAGGGTAACATCCGACTCTGCAATCACCGGAGGACACTTATCCGGCCGAACCGGGGAAATCCTTTCACACATATCCGCGATCCGCCTGGTATTGGTAATCACCACCTCCTCTGCCTTATTGGGGCCCAGATAGGCAAATTCCTCCAGCATCTCCTCTGTGGTCCGAAAATACAGGGGCGCCTGCAGGTCACAGTCCTTAAATCCGCAGGCCGCCTCGATGATCCGCCGGTAGATCTCATCCTTAGGATCCAGGAAATGGACGTCGCAGGTAGCGCACACTGGCTTTCCAAACTGCTCTCCCAGCTGGATCACGCGCAGGTTCAGATCGATCAAATCCTGTTCACTTTTCACTGTACTCTTCTCGTCCCGGAGCATAAACTGGTTATTTCCCAGAGGCTGGATCTCCAGATAATCATAGAATTCCACCAGCCTTGCCAGATCTGCGTCCGGCGCCCCCCGAAGGATAGCCTGGAACAGCTCGCCTGCCTCACAGGCAGAGCCGATGATCAGCCCCTCCCGGTACTGACGCAGAAGGCTTTTGGGAATCCTGGGACGTCTTGCAAAATATTCCAGATGAGATTCTGAAACCAGGCGGTAGAGGTGGATCCGGCCCAGATCATTTTTCGCCAGGATAATCACGTGGTAGGTGGGAAGCTTGCGGATCATGTCCGCCGTCATCTGGCTTAGTTCATTCAGCTGATCCAGAGTCTCGATATCCCTCTCCCTGAACCGCCGCACAAACTCCACGAAAATCTCCGCCGTGGCTCCTGCGTCGTCCACTGCCCGGTGATGATTTTCCAGGGAAACATTCACCGCCTTAGCCACGGTGTCCAGCTTGTACCGGTTTAAGTTTGGCAAAAGCACCCGGGCCAGAGCCACCGTATCTAAGACCGTGGGGGCAAAGCTAAGCCCCAGCTCCTTCGCCTTGTGGGTAATAAAGCCGATGTCAAAGGAAGCGTTGTGAGCCACCATCACCGCCTCGCCGCAGAAGGCTAAAAACTCCGGCAAAACCTGACAAAGCCTGGGCGCGTCCAGCACCATAGCGTCATTGATCCCTGTAAGCTTTTCTATGTCAAAGGGAATAGGCACCTCTGGGTTGACAAAGGTGCTGAACCGATCCGTAATCTTTCCATCGACCACCCGCACTGCGCCGATTTCTATGATCTGGTTCTTCTCCGGGGAAAATCCGGTGGTCTCAATGTCAAAGACCACGTAGGTTTCGGAGAAGCTTTGATTTCTGGAATTTTCCACCAGCTTTCTCTCATCATCCACCAGATATCCTTCCACACCGTAGATGATTTTAAAGGAATCTCCCTTATCCAGTGCATGGTTAGCGTCTGTGAAGGCCTGGACACAGCCATGGTCCGTCACCGCCAGGGCCGGCATTCCCCACTCCTTTGCCCGCTTGATGATGTCCTTTACCTCAGAAACCCCGTCCATATCGCTCATCTTGGTATGGCAGTGAAGCTCCACCCGTTTTTCAAGACTCTTATCCATGCGCTTGCTGGTAAAATCCTCACACTTTTTTATCCCCGCCACAGAGCCTAAGGTCAGCTCGTGGTCGAATTTATCGATGGTGGTCACGCCCTTGATCTTGATAAAGCTGCCTTTTACCACCGCCTTATCCACATCCTCCATCATATCCTGGCGCGCAAAAAGCTTTACCGTGATGGTATCGGTGAAATCCGTCACATCGAAGATCACGATGGTGCGCTCCCCGCCTCTCAGCTCCCGTTTATCCACGGTCAGGATTTTCCCCCGAATAATTACCTCCCCGATCTCCCCCTCAATGGTGTCGATCTGGGTAAAATTATCCTCGAAATCCCGTCCGAATAGCACCTCCGGATTATCCGAACGTCTGGAATATCCGGCGCCGCCCTTCCCGAAGCTCCCTTTTCCGAAGCTGCCCTTTCCGAAACCGCCTTTTCCAAAGCTGCCCTTTCCGAAATTATCCTTTCCAAAGCTGTCCTTACCGGAACCGGCAGCGCTCTTTCTGGATCCGGCCTCTGTCTGTTCCTTTCCATCTCCCTTTCCAGCCTTTGGCGCTTTGGAAAAGCCGGAGCCTTCCCCGGCCTCCTTGCCTTTTCCGAAGGATGCGCCGCCTTTTGCGCTGTTTCTGGTTCCGGGCTGGAAGGAGGGGGACGCCCCGGGTAAATTCCCATCTCCCCCATCCAAGGGCTCCTGACCTCCGGCTCCCTGTCCGCCATACAGCACTGCCGCATAAGCCTTTGCCGCCGCTTCCTCCGCTTCCCTGGCCTGGCGCCTCACCTTGCTCTCCACTGCCGGGACATAGTCAAATTCTACCATGGCGTCCAGGCCGCAGCGCTCCTGGAGAATCTTCTCCAGAATCCGCTTCAGCTCCCCTGCCTTCTCCTTGGAAACCAGGGTATCCTCCAGGGTCATCCGCATCCGATCTGGCTGTGGAAAGATTATTTTCGCCTTCTTCCACATGGTGTACTCGATAATGCTGTAGTTTTTAAGCTCCAGGGCAATGCTGTCCTGATACACCTCCAAAAGCTTTTCCGGCGTATACTGGCTGGACAGATGATAGCGCTCCTGGAACCGGACCGTCAGCTGCTTTCCCGCAAACAGCTGCTTCTCGATCCCCCGCTCCAGATCATAGATCACCTGCTTATGGATCAGTCTTGGGCTTTCAATATAAACGCGAATAGAGCTTCTATCCCTGGTGGTGGTCACCTTGGAAACCTCCACCAAGTTTAAAAGCTCCTTTAGTTCCTCTGCAATATTCAGTCCGGGAAATACCTCTAAGAATCCTTTCGCCATACGTTCCTTTCCTCTGCAATGTGAATCAGCTCTCCCCGAAGGGCCTCTAAAAGCCCGGCCTCAGGAACCTTCCGGATCATCTGGCCCTTCCGGATCAAAAGGCCCTCCCCTTTGCCTCCGGCGATGCCCACATCCGCTTCCCTGGCCTCCCCCGGCCCATTTACCACGCAGCCCATCACAGCCACCTTCACCCCCTCCAAGAAGTCAAACTCCCCGGCCATGGTCTCCACCTGGTTCGCCAGAGCGATCAGGTCGATGGAGGTACGCCCGCAGGTAGGGCAGGACACTACCTCGATTCCCCCCTTCCGAAGCCCCAGAGTCCGGAGTATCATCTTGGCCGTTTTCACCTCCTCCACCGGGTCGCCGGTTAAGGATACCCGGATCGTGTCCCCGATTCCCTGGTTTAAGATAATTCCCAGCCCTATGGAGGACTTAATATTTCCTGAGTATAGCGTCCCCGCCTCAGTGATTCCCACATGGAGGGGATAATCCGTCTCCCGGGTTATGATCTCATGGGCCTTTACGCACATCATCACATCGGAAGACTTAATGCTGATCACCAGATTATCATATCCAATGTCTTCGATCATCCTTACCTTGTCTAGGGCGCTTTCCACGATTCCCCGGGCAGTGACCCCGCCGTAGGCTTCAATCAGGTTCTTTTCCAGGGAACCGCTGTTGACTCCCACCCGAATGGGAATCCCCCGCTCCCTGGCCGCGTCCACCACAGCCTTCACCCGGTCCGCAGCGCCGATATTCCCTGGATTGATCCGGATCTTATCCGCCCCATTTTCGATGGCAGCGATAGCCATCCTATAGTCGAAATGAATATCCGCCACCAGAGGGATGGAAATCTCCTTTTTAATCTCCCGAAGCGCCAGCGCCGCCTCCATAGTAGGCACGGTAACCCGGATGATCTCGCAGCCTGCCGCCTCCAGGCGGTGTATCTGCCGGATGGTGGCCGCCGCATCCTCGGTTTTTGTATTGCACATGGACTGAATCGCTATGGGGCTTCCCCCGCCGATTTCCCGGTCCCCGATCCGGACCTTCCTTGTCTTATCCCTTCCCATCGTACTCCTCCTTTTATCCCTGATATATCCTTGGAATCCCGCTGTGCCTGATTTTGTGAGATGATTTCTTGTCAGATGTGCGAAAGTGTCCGCTCTGTCCATTTTCAGCGCTGAAACCCTCAGGTTCCGCTCAAAGGGCCTGTCAGGATAATAAATTCCGCACATCATTAAACAAGATCAGCATCATCAGCGCCATCAAAAGCATAAACCCGGCCAGATGGACCATCCCTTCCTTTTCCTGATCGATAGCCTTCCCCCGAACTGCCTCCAGAAGGAGAAATGCCAGCCTTCCTCCGTCCAGGGCCGGGATGGGAAGCAGATTCATCACACCCAGGGAGGCATTCAGCACCACCCCCATATTCATCAGGGTCAGCAGCACGCTGAGCCAGCCGGCCGGACGCACCTGCTCCACCACCTGGCCGATGTCCGCCACAATCCGCACCGGGCCGCCCAGATCCTCTGTTCCCAGATATCCCCGGAACAAAAGGCCAAAGCTCTCGATGGCCGCCCGCCCCTGAAAGAGCACCTCATGCCAGCCCAGCTGGAAGAGATGAAATACATTCTTCGCCGGGCGGTAATCTGCCCAATGCTCGATTCCCATCATATACGTTTTTGTCTCTTCATTCATCACAGTGGACAGCGTCGTGGTCAATACCTGATACTCTCCCCGCTTCCGGCTGTACCAGTCTGCCTCCCCATCTGTCCCCTCTTCTGCCCTTCCATAGGTGATGGTAAGCTTTTCCTCCGGGTGAAGTTGGAGAAACATACTCAAATCCCGGTAATCCATCATCCTCTGCCCATTGACCGATAGGATCAGATCCCCTGGCGCAAGACCTGCGGACTCTGCCGGATACCCCTCTAACACATTGGTAATCACCGGGAGATCATACCCCCGGTAGCCTGCGATAATCACGCCGAAAATCAGGGCCAGGAGGAAGTTAAAGCCGGGGCCGGCTGCAATCACAGCGATCCTTGCCCACACCGGCTTATTTAAAAACCCATTGGGATCCCCTGTATCCGTATCCTCGTCCGCCATGGCGCAGGAGCCTCCCAGGGGAAGCAGCTTTAAGGAATACCGTGTCTCCTTCCCCTTAAAGGAAAGAAGCCTTGGGCCCATTCCCAGGGAAAACTCCACCACCGACACGTGATTTAACTTTGCCACCAGAAAATGCCCCAGCTCATGAAACAAAATAATAAATCCAAATAACAAGATTGCTGCAAAAATATTCAGCAATTTACCACCTGCTTTCTATCCATTCATAGGTCTCCTGCTCTGCCTCCAGAATCTCCTCCACCGACGGATCCGCCAAAGGCTTATGGCGGTCCATGGATGCCTGGATGATGTCCGCTATGGTCAGATATGGAATCTGGCGCTGAAGGAATTTCTTCACTGCCAGCTCATTAGCCGCGTTAAATACCACCGGCATGGTGCCCCCGGCCTTTCCCGCCTCATAGGCCAGCCTAAGCCCCGGAAAGGTCTCCATATCCGGCCTGGCAAAGCGGATATCCGCAAGCTTCCAGAAATCCAGCCGCTCTCCGGGAAGGAAGCGGCGCTCCGGATAATACAGGGCATACTGGATGGGAAGCTTCATATCCGGCGTCCCAAGCTGTGCCATCACCGCCCCATCCTCAAACTCCACCATAGAGTGAATCACACTTTGGGGCTGTATCACCACCTGGATCTGTTCCATGGAAACCCCGAACAGCCATCTGGCTTCCATAACCTCCAGCCCTTTATTCACCATGGTGGAGGAATCTATGGTAATCTTATGCCCCATAGACCAGTTGGGATGCTTTAAGGCATCCTCCACCTTCACCTCAGAAAGCTCCTCCCGGCTCCGGCCGAAAAATGGCCCGCCGGATGCAGTGAGAAGGATCTTCTCAATCCGGTTCCCATGCTGGGCTTCCCCATTTAAGCACTGGAAAATCGCGCTGTGCTCTGAGTCTACCGGAAGAATCCTTACCCCCCTTTCCCTGGCCAGCTTCATGATGATATGGCCGGCAGTTACCAGAGTCTCCTTATTAGCCAGGGCGATATCCTTCCCTGCCTCTATGGCGGCGATGGTTGGCCGTATGCCGATCATCCCCACCACTGCGGTAACCACCACCTGAGCGGAGGGCTCTGCCGCCGCCTCTATCAGGCCGTCCATGCCGGAAACCACCTTCACCGGGCAGTCGGACACAGCATGGCGCAATTCCCTCGCCTTCTCTTCGTCCCAGACACAGGCAAGCGCCGGGGAAAATTCCCGGATCTGCTCCTCCAGAAGAGCAATATTTCTCCCTGCCGCCAGGGCGCTGACCTGTAAATCTCTCTGATTCCGCACAATCTCCAGGGTCTGGGTGCCAATAGAACCAGTGGAACCTAAAATCGATATGGTTTTCATCCTCAGATCTCCTCATTTATCTTAAAAACGTTAATGCAAAATAAATCGCAGGCGCCGTAAACAGCATACTGTCAAAACGATCCAACACCCCGCCATGGCCGGGAATTAAATTACCATAGTCCTTCACCTGATGATTCCGCTTAATGGCAGACGCAGACAGGTCGCCGATCTGGGAAATCACCGCCGCAATGCCGCAGGCGATGGAGCAGGCGATCTGCGGATTCGCCACCTCGGTCATGGCATTCCCGAAAAACGTAGCGTACAAAAATCCAAGAAGCGCGGCTCCCAGGGCGCCGCCCACCGCCCCCTCCACAGACTTCTTCGGGCTGAGCACCGGGGCCAGCTTATGCTTTCCCACCAGCATCCCCACACAGTACGCACAGGTGTCACAGCCCCAGGAGCTTAAAAAGATCAGCCAGACCAGGTATTTCCCATCTGCCATCACTCTGGTCTGATACAGGAAGGAAAACATCACTGCCACATAAAAAATGCCGAAAAATGCCACCGTCACCTGCTCAGTCCCATACTTTGGAAAGGTCACCGCATAGATGGTCATAAACAGCATCAGGGCGGATATCGCCACCAGCATCACAAACTGCTCCTGATGAAACCACACCAGCACGTAATATCCCACTGCCGCGGCATAGCCCACCGCCCCCAAAAGCTTATCCTCCATCTTGGTCACCCGGTAAAGCTCGAAAAGCCCCACGCAGGAGATCCCCACAGACGCGGCAAATAAAAGCACGCCGCCCCTTCCCACGATAAAAAGCGCCAGCACCACTAATATAATCCCGCTGATCAGCCTGGTCGCAAACATAGCCATCCTCCATTCGTCTTTGAGAGCGCTCCTTGAGCGTGCTCTCTTATGCTTTGCCGAACCGGCGCTCTCTATTATTATACTGCACAATAGCTTTTTCTAATTCCTCCTGATTAAAATCCGGCCACAAACAGTCTGTCACATAGATCTCCGTATAAGCCAGCTGCCACAGAAGGTAGTTTGACAGCCGCAGCTCCCCGCTGGTGCGGATCAGCAGATCCGGATCCGGCATCCCGGCCGTGTCTAAATAGGAGGCAAAGAGCTCCTCTGTAATCGGAACCTCATCCTTCCGATCCCTTAAGAGCTTTCCCACCGCCCGGACGATCTCATCCCTTCCGCCATAGTTCACCGCGATCACAAAGGTCAGGCCGGTATTCTCTTTTGTCTCCTCCTCCAGGCGGTTAATGCCGTCGATAATATCCTGGTCGAACCGCCTCCGGTCCCCGATCATCCTTACCCGGACATTATTCTCCTTGGCAATCTTCAGCAGCCTTACCATATAGTAACGGAACAGCTGCATCAGCGCCCCCACCTCCTCCACAGACCGCTTCCAGTTCTCCGTGGAAAAACCATAGACGGTCAGATAATCGATCCCCAGCCGGGCCGCGATCTCCACCGTCTTTTCCACTGTCTTACATCCTTCCTTATGGCCCATGGTCCGGGGCAGCCCCCGCCGCTTTGCCCACCGGCCATTTCCATCTAAAATAAGTGCCACATGGCGGGGAATTACCATATTTGTTAAATCTGCCATATCCGGCTCCTTCCCATCGTAAAAGCGTATACCCAAGGCACACGATCCATTCAGACAACAATTCAGGCAGGCTTTCACCTGCCTGATACCTCTGCTGGCTGCTGTTCGCGGCCCTGCCGTTACAGCAACAGAATGCACACAAGATGGTCATTTTGACCATTCTGGCGCCGTTTCACTATACAGTCATAATTTCCTTTGTCTTGGACTCGATGGCCTTGTCCACCTTCTCGATCATCTTATCGGTCAGCTTCTGGATCTTCTCCGTGGCCTCATCCAGATCATCCTCAGAGATATCTCCTGCCTTCTCCATCTTCTTGAAGGTGTCATTGGCATCCCGGCGGATATTCCGGATGGCTACCTTGGCATTCTCTCCCTTTTTCTTCACATCCTTGGATAATTCCTTACGGCGCTCTTCGGTCAGCTCCGGGAATACCAGGCGGATCACACTTCCGTCATTGGTGGGATTGATCCCTAAGTCAGAGGTAAGGATGGCCTTCTCCACTGCCTTTAAAAGGCTCTTATCCCAGGGCTGGATCAGAAGCATCCTGGGCTCCGGAACCGAAACATTCCCAACCTGCTGGATAGGGGTGGGCGTACCGTAATAATCCACCCGGATCCGATCCAATACGTGGGGATTCGCCCGCCCTGCGCGGATGGTGTCATACTCGCCAGCCAGATTATCCAGGGTTTTGTTCATCTTCTCTTCATATAATTTGGTATCCGTCATCTCTTCCTCCTGCTTATGCGGTCACGATCGTGCCGTTTATTTTTCCCTGCATTGCATTGGCAATGCTGTCCTTTTCATTTAAGCTGAATACTGCCATGGGCATCCTTTGCTCCATACACATGATGGAAGCCGTCAGGTCGATGGCTGTCAGCTGCTTTTCGATCACCTCTTGATAGGTGATCTTCTCATATCTCTTCGCCTCAGGATTCAGCTTGGGGTCGCTGTCATAAATGCCGTCCACTGCCTTGGCTAACAGGATACAGTCCGCGTCCATCTCAATGGCCCGGAGAGCGATCCCGGTATCCGTGGAAAAGTAAGGATGTCCGGTGCCCCCGGCGAAAAATAAAACCTTCCCTGCCTTAAATGCCTCATTGGCCTCATCCTTGGAAAAAAGCTTTGTCATGGTGCCGCAGGCAAATGGAGTGAAAATCTCTGTCTCCATCCCCTCACTGCGGAAAATTTCTGACACATAAATGCAGTTCATAATGGTGGCCAGCATACCGATCTGATCCGCCTTGGTGCGGTCGATGGCCTTGCTGGTCCTGCCTCTCCAGAAGTTCCCGCCGCCGATGACAATGCCTACCTGGACGCCCGCATCCGATGATATCTTCACCTGGCGGGCCACCTCCTTCACTGTGTCTTCATCATAGCCAGTCTTCCTGGCCCCCGCCAGAGCTTCCCCGCTCAGCTTTAATAGGACTCGCTTCATCTCCATAATATATATCTCCTGCCCTTGATTTTGTTTCCTTGATTATACCTTGTCCACAGCCGCCAGGCAGCGGATAAGTGATACGTTTTCTTGATTATACCATAAACCCCCGACAGAAAAAAGTACTTTATTTTTAATTTTTATTCTGCCCATCACAGCCTCTTTTTCGCTTGTTTGCTGACAAATACTGTGGTAAAATCAAGAAAATGCACATTTTTCTCAGGAGGATTCATCATGAAGAAAACTTGGAAATCACTGATTTTAACCGCCGCGCTCTCCCTCACCCTGACCATTCCGGCCCTTGGAGGGGCATGGCAGTCTGACGCTGCCGGATACTGGTATCAGAAGGATGACGGCTCCTATCCAGTAAGCTGCTGGCAGTGGATCGACGGGAATCAGGACGGCATCGCGGAAAATTATTGTTTTAACGACAAGGGCTATCTCCTGGTCAGCACAACCACCCCGGATGGCTATACAGTGAATGCTGACGGCGCCTGGACGGTTAATGGTATTGTCCAGACTCAAGCCGCTCCGCTGCCGATGGCGTCCTCCCAGGATCAGACCGACCTGACGGCCATCCCCGCTCAGTCCCAGAACCAGACCGCTCAGGCAGCCATCCCCTCTCCGGACCAAGATCAGACCGAGCAGACGGCCATTCCCTCTCAGACCCAGGATCAGGCCTCGCGGACGGTTTCTTCTGCCGGAAGCACAGGCGTATCGAGGGTTCCTTATGACGGCTATACCATCATTGTAAATACCAACACGAAAAAATACCACGTTCCAACCTGCCGCTCCGTAAAAACCATCAAATCCAGTAATCTGGGCTACAGTGATAATGCCGCCGCACTAAACGCGCTGGGCTATGTTCCCTGTAAAAACTGCCACTGACAAATCTGGCGTACCAGGGATCTAACTGTAAACTGCGACAGGCTGCTTAGGAACAGTCCCAAAATAACTTACCATATTCCTTAATACAGAAAGGAAGAACACCCATGGCATTTTTAGAAAATCTGCATCCCTTTTACGGCACCGGTAAGCGGAACCGGGCCGGAGAAACCCTGGAGGAATTTCTGGACCATTATGACCCGAAAAAATATGACTGTCCCAGCAATACCACAGATATTGTGGTGGTGCGCTGCCGTGAGGCGCTCACCCATTGGGGACAGCCCTTAGAGGTTCTTTTAGTAAAGCGGAGCAATCATCCCAGCATCGGCTGCTGGGCCACGCCGGGGGGATTTGTGGAATTAAAAGAAGATTTAGAAGCTGGCGCTGCCAGAGAATTAGAAGAAGAGACCGGAGTAAAAGGGCTCCCCTTAAAGCAGCTGACCACCTGGGGAGCCTACGGCCGGGATCCCCGGTGGCGGGTGATCACCACCTCCTTCCTTGCCCTTGTGGAAGGGGATGTGCCGGTAAAGGCCGGGGATGACGCTGACGACGCCCTGTGGTTCCAGGTATCCCTAACCCGGGATCCAGAAGCCTCCCGGGAGATCTGGCATCTGGAGCTGTGTCATAAGGAGCAGGGCATCTCCCTCTCCTCTAAGGTACAGATCTGCCGCTCCTCTCACCCCCTCCTCACCCAGGAGCGCTATCAGCTGCTGGCAAGCGACGGGATCGCAGTGGATCACGGCTGCATAATCACACAGGCTTTGCTGGAGCTTAGGAGGGCGATTGAAGCAAAAATTTTCTTTTAAATTACACAATTCTTCTCTATTAGCTTTTGTTGATAAGACGTAAGCCCAGAAGCATGCAGATAATCTTTATCGCTTTGTAAATATTCGCAAATAAATTTGCGAAGAGGCGCTTGCCTTTTCACTGGTATAAACTGAAATGATTCGGTTACAAATTCTTCGTGTTCAAAGGTGCCGCTTATAAAGCGCTCATCAGAATTTCCACTATGAAGTAATTCATCAAAAATTATTTTACCGGAATAATTCAGTTTTCGTAAATCATCAGCAATTTCCGATAAATATTCAAAAGGAGACTCGCATGTCTGAATTAAAACCAGGATTACATTCTGATCTTCTAATTTAATAAAATCATATTCCTTCATTATGCCCTGTCTCCTTTCCGTAAAATTTGATTAAAAATATTTTTAAAGAGTATAAAAATCGTCTATAATTTCCAGTGTTCTTTTAATTAAATCATGAGCCAGACTGCAATCAAGTAACTTGGTTGTATCAAGTGGTGCGGTGGGATCGTCCCAATGTTCCAGCACGTGACGATTATTGTGGTAAAATGTATAGCATCGTCCCAGATAAGCTATTTCTGACGAAGTAGCTGTTCCAGCCGAGCCTTCTTTTAATTGATATTTCGATCCATTAGGTTCAAAAAAATCAAATCCATTTCTCTTTATATATTTATTATCCGGAACGATTTTTCGTTCGATGACAATTCGCTTCAAATGCCCTTCAAGTACTCTCATGGCCGGTTGTGCTAAGAATGTTCCATCAAACATATCCCCTGAAAGATTCAAATTATAGACAGCTTGATGTAATACCTTTTCCATTTTCAAATTAAACTTGCCATAAGAATTTGGCAAATAATATTGGAATTCATCACGTACATTATTTTTATCTATATTTAGTTGATATGTCTGATTAAAAATTTTTGGAATCTCCTCAATATCTACTAATTCTGTGACATATGTAGTAATACAGGAAAACAATGTTTGTGGCTTTCCTTGAACCATCAATTTATTTGTATCATAATGGTTAATTGTTATTTTGTCTTTTTTTCCCAAACTTAAGCTATAAGAAATTCCATGTGCGATTGCCTGTTTATTTTCTGTTATATTTGAATCATACTGTTCTTTAATCAGATCGATAACAGCAAGTAAATCTTGGCGGTTTATACCATCTGCAGTAAACCAATAATCCCCTTTTTTTATTTTAGGAATACCATTTCCTTCTGTAAGGGCAGATTTAGCAAGTGCATCGGCCATATCATTATATTTATTATTGGAGTGTGCAGTTATTTTCAAAAAAGTTATCTTAATGGACTTCTTCCATCCATTCATAGCTTCAGCATACCTCTGGGCCAGCTCATTTTTAGCTTTCCACTCTCCAATTACCCATTTTTCAATTCCCGCATAATCATACCTGATTTCCACTTCTGAATATCCATTTGTTATAGCCCATTTAACGGCAAACATGGCTCCTAACATTTCACCGGCAACATTACGGATTGCCAAAGATGCTGGACTGTCTCCGTTTCCATGTTCTTTTATAGTATCTCCAGAAGGTGTTAATATTACACATCCAAAGGAGTATTTTTTTAGTCGTTCGTCAAAGCTCCCATCAACATATGCAATAACTTTTGTCGGTTCCATATTAACTGAATCAACCTTTTTATTCGCCTTAGGTGCCGCGCCATTATTCAAATAATTTTCAGCTTCTTCCAAAGTGAGAAAGCTCTTAAACTCCGCATTGCTATAGCCAGCAGTAGCAGCCTGACAGTCACTCCAGTTTTCAAATATACCCGTTTTTACCCCTTTTCGGACAGCATAATACTTATTTTTTGCCATGGCGCACCTCCTATGAGCGTATTATTATATTCCAAAAGGAAGATTCTGTCAAGAAAAAATTCAAGAGTCCATCCTAATAGTTCATCTTAATAATAAATGCGCAGATCTATCTGAGCTGTTGCGATTCACTTTCATTTTACAATATATGCCTAAGAATCTCAAATGTTTTCTATAATAAAATTGGCTTATACTAGTACATCGTTTTGATTTCCCCAAAGTATAAACACCGAAACGGGCCGGACTGCTGTTACCACAATGCCAAAAGGCACCTCCAAACCAAAACATCTTGTGAGGTGCCTTTCTTTTCTGGTTCTATCAGCTTTCGCTTCTTAATAAACCAGCGCTCATTCCTCCTGCCTTTCATAGATCTCGAAACCGCATTTGGCAATATTATTATCAATCATGGTAAAGCCCGGGCTTGCCTCCCATTTGCCTTCCCGGATCAGTACATCGAATTCCGCCTCCCGTTTGATAACCCCCTTTACCTTTTTTAAAAGCTCCCTGGCATCCTGAGGCCGGATGACCACCACACCATCCTCGTCTCCCACGATGATATCTCCTGGATGAACCACCTGATCGGCACAGGCAATATCTGTATTGATTTCTCCATATCCATTCTTATAGGGGCCGCGGGGCGTCACTCCTCTGGAATATACCGGGAAATCCTCTTCCTCCAAATACTGGGTATCACGCACACAGCCATCCACCACAAAGCCGCCCAGCTTCTTATAATGAGCAAACTGATACATAATATCCCCGCAGACACTGTGAGTGAGATCCCCGCTGTCATTTACTACAATCACATCCCCCGGCTGTGCCAGGGCGATCGCCTTGTTGAAAAGTAAATTGTCCGCCATATCCGCCTTTACCGTCAGAGCCGGCCCGCAGATTTTTTTACATTTTCCCCTTGGCTTTATGGAAGAATGCAGGCAGAACAGCCGCCCCATACAATCAGAAATATTTGCTACCGGAATATCACGGAATGCCTGGATCAGCTCCGGATCCGGTCTCTGGAAATCTTTAAAAATTCTTAACCCTGGTGTTGACATTTATTTTCCTCCTTAAATCCTTTCATTTGATCTAAACAATGATACCCTCCGCAGGCTCACCCCGAAGAACACGGAGTGTATTCTCCACTACAGCCATTCCTGTGCGGTACAGCGCTTCCTCCGTATTCCCTCCGATATGGGGCGTTGCTGAGAAATTATCCAGCTCCAAAAGCCTGCTGTCCGCCCTGAGGGGCTCCGAGGCAAACACATCAAAGGCTGCCCCGCGAAGCTTGCCCTCCTTCAGCGCATGATACAGATCCTCTTCATTTACGATGCCTCCCCGGGCTGTATTAACAAAAATCGCATTTTTCTTAAAATGGTCAAACATGCTGCCATGGATAAAATTTTTCGTATCCTCTGTCAGATAGATACTGATGCTGACCAGATCCGAGGATTCCAGAAGCTTCTCCACTGTATCCATCTTCTGGATTCCTCTTTTTCTTGCCTCCTCTTCTGTCACAAAGGGGTCGTATCCAGTCACCCTTACCTGAAATGCAGCCTTCAGCATATTCGCGGCACACTGGTGGATCCGTCCCATGCCGATGAGCCCCAGTGTTTTTCCGCTCACCTCGGTTCCCAGCATATCCGGGGGAGCGATCCGGTGAAAGCTTCCTCTGCGTAATCCCACATTCGCTTTATAAAGGTCCCAGCTCATCTCTAAAAACCGCGCCACGATCATCTCCGCAACAGAAACCGTATTAGCGCCTGGCGCATTCAGGACATGGATTCCCCGCTCCCTGGCCGCTTCCACGTCAATGGTGTCAAATCCGGCCCCGTGCCTGGCAATCACCTTCAGCTTCGGCGCTCTCTCCATAATCTCCCTGTTAACCCGGATACCGCGGACGATCATCCCCTCCGCCTGCTCCAGATGCTCCAGATCCTTTACAACCTCCGCATGGGCGGTTAAATATTCCACTGCCTTCGGATGAATAAATTCATTTAAAAAAACCTGCATCCTTCTTCCTCCCTTCACGTTCCTGTTACTTTGTTAACATGGTCTCACAGCTCCCTCTGGAAGCCATTTTCAAAATCCCCTCTATCGTTTCCTCAGGAACAATTCTCCGATCACCACTCCGGCAGCCACAACCAAAAGGCTGATAAACAGAACCATTATCTCACTTTGGATAACAAGCAGAGGCAAAACCGCTACCATAATCGAGGCAAGAGGCCCTGTAACGCCGGCAGATATGCCAAAGGATTCGTATGCCGTCGTCTTTGCCTCCGGATCCACGCACCGGCCCAGGGCCATACCGGTGGTAGAGGAGCCCAGCGCCTGGCCGAATACGATCAGCATGGTCTCAAACCAGTCCTGCCGGATCCACCGCTTTCCGATAAAGAAGCAGATCAGGATATTCGTAAGGACGATCACGGCACTATAAAGCAGAATCGGCAGCCAATAGGTTGACACGATGGTAAGGTTCAGCGTTGCCACGGCGGAGGTAACGCAGATATCCAGCGCCAGGTTTGATATGGTATTAATCGAAGTCTTGTCCGCATATCCATCCAGGCCAGTCTTTCGCATCACAAGCCAGACCAGCATCGCTCCCACCATACCATGAAGAAATGAGGGAAATTTCCCGGCTAATGGCAGGAAGGACGCCACAATACCGAAGATCCTGCCTCCAATCCAGATGGATACGAAAAGCAGACAAAGCTGTAATGCCAGAGAGTTAATGCCGCTTCCCGATACATTTTCAAACCCTATGGGCTTCTGCTTCTCCTTCTCAATCAAGCCTCCGTAAAAGCTTTTGTCCAAAGTACCCTTGGACGCTGCCCATCCTCTGCGTACGCCGAAATTAATAATGATAACGCCAACTACCATAGCCAGCACCAGGCATGCGGTCGCAAACACAATGCCCAGATCCAGGCTGCCGGAAATCCCTGCCTCCTCAAATATATTGCCGGCGCTGGCCGCTGTCCCATGTCCCCCATAGAAGGCAAACACCCCCAATAAGCCCCAGTGATCCGGCATTCCCTTCCATATGCCGGAAAAAACCAGACCTGCTACCAGCCCGACGGCTACTTGCGCGTAATATAGGATCACGCTGATATCCGTAGCGGCAGCATAGTTTTTCAAGCTTACCTTTATGATGGAATTTCCCAGGAACATCGCTGTCATAACCAGCACGATCATCGGGCTGGCCATCGCGGAAAATGATTCTGGCAGTTCAATCAGCCCAAGTATCTGGGGGCCTGCAATTAATGCAATCATCCCGCCTATTACAGACGCCGGAATGAAAAGCTTCTGAAGAGGCTTTATGATTTCGCGCAGCAGATAACCCGCCAGCAAAAAGCAAAATAATACTGTAAGATCTTGAATCATCCTATGGATCTCCTTTCTGGTATAAACTTCCTTATCCAGACTTTACCGGGCATGCGACCGGCTTGGTGGATGGAATATTTAAAGTATTTTCTTTAATTAAAATTTTAATTTAAAGTATTTACTTTATTTATAACAAACCAATTTCTATTTGTCAAGTTGGTATAATGCAAAAAAAGAACCCTTGTATATTATACAAAATATACAAAGATTCTTATATTTCAAACATAAAACTATTAAAAACGAAAGTCAGCCATATACTTATCGATCATTTTCCACCGATCCGATGCCTTATCTCCGATTCGCTCCGCAATCATAGCACACAAATATTCATGAATCGCATTCAAGCCTGCCATGGAATTAAAAAAGCTGATGCTCTTTATTTCTGCAGTCAAAAGATAATCTGCGTAGACCGCCAGGGGCGACAGGGGGGTATCTGACAGCAATACAAGCTTCATTCCCCGCTCCTTGGCCATTTTACAAATTTCCACATCCGAATGGCAGAAGCGGGGCAGGCATATCAGGTACAAAACGGACTCCCTTTCCGCGCTGCTGATTAACTGAAAAAGGTTATAAGGATCTCCATGGACAAAGGCCACCCCGTCCAGAAGATAATTCAGGCCATAAAAAAGACGTTCTGCCACTCCGTTCAGGCTCCGCATTCCAACTACATAAATCCGAGGCGCGTGCAAAAACAAATTTACAATATCCTCAAATGATTTCTGCTTATTCTGAAGAAGGGAGCTCTCCACATTCCCAACCGCTATTTTCAGATAATCCTCCAGCAGCGTATCCTGGGTGCGTTCCTGCCTGTTTGACCTCAGACGTTCCTCCAGCGCTCTGGAATAAGGCTCCTGCTGATTCACACATTCCATCATGCGGGAATAAATCTCTGCCTTAAATTCAGAAAACCCGTCATATCCAAGCTTCCGCACAAAATTCAGGACAGATACTTCGCTCACCCCGGCTTCTTCCGCAAATTCATGGAGCGTCTTCTGGCATACCTGAAACTGATTGTCCATGCAATACTGCGCTATTTTTTTCTGGCTTTTTGTCAGCTTTACCTTGCAGAATTCTTCTGCGAATATATTTTCCAATGCAATTCCCTTTCTCTATTTCGGCGCATTCGTATGCTGTCCATAAAAGCTCTTCCAATACTCCTCCACCGAGCGGCTCATCTCCTTGGAGAAATCGCTGTTATACTTCCGCCTGCAGAACGCCTGGATCCAGTGCTCAAAGTCCCCCTCACGGTACTCCTTTTTAAACATCTCCCGAAGCTCCGCCTCATCCATCCGGTGATAGCCATTCTCCTGGACCATATGGCTTAAGCTGCACCGCTCCGGCTTTTTCCGCTCCTTCTGCTGCTTCGTGGGATAGCCAAACACCACCATGGCGGCGGGAAACACATACTCCGGCAGATGAAGAAGCTCCCGGTGAGTCTCGCACTGCTCCATAATATCTCCGATATAGCAGGAGCCGATCCCCAGGCTGTGGGCGGCAGTCACCGCATTCTGGGCGGCGATCACCGCGTCTGACACCGCCAGCATCAGATCCCCCGGCCCCAGCCTTCTGGGCTCACACCCCCCAGCCTGGTACGCATCGTACCATTTCTGGCAGTCCGCGCAGAAGATCAGCACCAGCTTCGCCTTAGCGATAAAGGGCTGATGGTCGCAGGTCTCTGCCAGGGTTTCCTTCAGCCCCTGGTCCGTAATATCCAAAATCGTGTACAGCTGCTGGTTCCCCGCCGTAGGCGCCTCCATGGCCGCCTGGAGGATCATCTCCTTCTCCCTTTCGGTGATAGGCTGATCCGTAAATACCCGGACAGACTTCCGCTCCGTCAGTTCCCTGATCACAGCAGTGGGAGCCGCGGCAGGCGCTGTATTCCTGGTCCCTGTGGTAAGCTCTTCCTGATTTATCATTTTCCTCTCTCCATTCCTTCTGCCGACGCTCCTAAAAGCTCCCTTGCCCCATCCTTGCGGCTGAGTTTCCAGGAGCGCTTCTGTCATGTTCCGCTATGAGCTATGATTCTCATCACCAAACTACCCGATGCTTTTCATACTTATCTACCGGTGATAGATAAACCGCTCCCCCAGAGCCGGGATGTGCCATTTGGCCGCCGGATTCTGCTCCATCAGCTCCCCGGCGAAAATCAGCGGGTCGATGGTATTCCCCTGAATCATGTCAAAATGGGTGGGAATGGTCAGATCCGCCTGCAGCATACAGGCCAGGGCCGCAGCCTCAATATAAGAAATATTTCCGATGCAGTTTCTGCTGGTGCGGAAATAATCGCCCCCGTTAATGGGCGGGAAAAACAGGTGGGGCGCGGGAAGCTTCTCCAGATCCTCCAGCAGGGAATCAGTAAGATAGGTATCCCCCAGGTGTAAAAGGCGCACCCCTCCCATGGTCACAAAATAGCAAAGGGCCATATCCTGCCCTTTTTCATCCAAAGCATGCACCGGATGAGCCGCTGAGATGGGCAATACACTCAGGCCCGGCAGATCGATCTGCTGATTCGCCCTGGCCATCAGAATCCGCTCCCTTCCGATGCCTGCGCCGGCCATCGCCTCCACACAAGAGCCGGGGACGATAAATTTTATATTTTCATTCACCTCTGCCATGCCGGCCAAGGTCTTCAGAGCCATATGATCTCCATGCCAGTGGGTGCACAAAACATAGTCCCCCTCCGCCTTATCCGGTGAAAAGGGCGCTGGAAAATGCCTCCTGGTCACACCCTCATCGTCCGTCAGATCATTCAGCACCGGGTCGATATACACGGTAACCCTGTTTTTGACCCCGCTTTTCCACACAAAGCCGCACTGCCCCAGATGCCATAAGGCCAGAGCCCCCTCCTCTGTGGCCGTATTCCTTATCTCCTCAGTCAATGCCTCCCCCTGGCGATACCAGGCTCGTCTTCTGCTCACCATACTTCACTTCCCCGCTTCCCTCACAAAATTTCCTGGCACATCCTTTTGTAAATAGCTGTACCAAACACGCAAAATCCCGCAGCTGTCATGCATCTGCCTAAATTATACAAAAATCCTATGGGATATTCAAGGATTTCTTCCCTCCATTAGAAGAAATGCCCTTGTGCTGTGTTATTGTTCATTTTTGACGGTTTTATTATATCAGTTTTTTAATCATCTGCAATATACCTGGACTTTTTATTCTTTTCCCTTTATCGCTTACTTTTTCTGACGGTTTTATCATATCATTTCTGGCATTGCAGTTAGTCCTGCAGGTGTTCTGGTATTTCCTCCAGTCCGCTTTCAAGATTAATTTCCGGCAGATTTTTTAAGAACTGCTCCGCATTGCGGTAGGCAATTTTATCCTTTGTATTCAGGTTTTCACCAAGATACAATATAAACCGGCCCGCCAGCCTCCCAAATCGTGGAGAAGTAGCTCTAAGCTTTTCTTCATCCAGCAGATGCCTGGCCTGCTCCCGGATACATTGGCTGCTGTGCTTAATCTCATAAATGGAACAGGCGTTATTCTTTTTGTCAAAGATAACCATGTCAAACTCACCATTTAAAAACATGAGCTTAAATACCTTATACTCCTTTCCAAGGGCCTTGGATGTTTCCAGCAGTATGATATCCTCCAGCATCCTTCCCCGGACTTCACTCAGCAAACGCTGTGTCACATAAGAGATAGTTTCATTGTCCAGCATGCAAAAGCTTTCATCCTTCATCAGAGAATGTACCAGCGCCTGTGCCTGACAATACCTCATGCCTGGCTGCGTAAAAAGGATCCGCTCTTCCGGTTCCATCCCGGCTATACCGTACTCAATAGGGCAGGGTACGATGAGATCCAAAGCCTCCAAGTATTTTTTTATCTGTGCCACATGGGAAGAGGTTATCCCTATCCTCTGCTCCTCCTGATTTCGGATATCTAGTATCTTCATCAGGTTTCTTGTCACTGTGTCTTCATCGATGGCTTTCAGAATATCCGTACGTTTCCCTGGATCGCGCTCCCTTTTTAAATTCCTTGCCGTAATGCCAAGATCATGAGAAACAAAGGGTCTTGTCAGAACCTTCAGCACAAACCGATGGTTCATATCCTCTATAATGCGGTTAATCGCGCCAGTGAGCTCCCCCGCCTCATAAAGGCTCTGCAGATGGCCGAAATATTTCCCGAATGCAAAGCAGTCCAGGGAATGCTGGATATTCTTACAGATAGCCGTGTCAATATATCTGCGTGTTGATTCATCATCCCAAAAAGCCACGCCCTCTTCCAGAAGCTCTTCATCATCAAACTCTATCTCCCCGGCTTTTAAGGTGCCGCCATAACGAATATATTCGTCAATACTGTTCATGTTAAGGATACGGCTGTATTCCCGGTATGGAATAAAAGTAGTATGGAATGTCCTCTCTCTGTCGTACAGTTCATTATCCCTGGCAAACCAGAATCCAAGGGAGTCTGTGCCGGAGAGTACAATCCGCATCCCCATAGGCACATAAATGTCAGATAAAAGAGCGGCCGAATCAATAAAATCCTCCATCAGAGTAACCTCATCTAAAAAGATATACCGATATCCCGCCTGGTACAGCCGGTCCAGATCACGGGTAAGCGAATCCATCTCATCAACTGTCCGAAGTTTGATATAGACGGCTTTTGCAAAGTCTTCCGCAGACATGTCTGCGACTGCCTGAAGGAGCATGGTAGTCTTTCCGGTCCGCCTAAGCCCATAAACCACACATACTCTTGTCCGTGCATTTCCATAGAGATATTGGGGAATCCGGTAATAAATCTCCCTTTTTTCCAGCCCCTTTACACTAGCAGCCATAGCCGCAAGTCCACTTCCTGTCCTTACCTTGGTTTCAAACTGCCTTACGTTTCCTTCCAATGTTGGAAGCCTCTTCTTCAATTCCTTTAAACGCTTCTGAAGCTGCCTGCGCTCCTCGATCTGTGCACGAAGCTCTTCTGCTTCTCCCTCACGGAGATACTGGCTTTTTATTTTTCCATTTTCCTTCCACTGAAGGTAGTACCGTGTTTTTCCCTTTATATTTTTCTTGGAGATGTATCCCGCAGGAAGCGCGGCAATCTTTTCCTCTATCTGTCTTATCAGTCCATCGCTGCCAGTCATAAGAAATATCACCTTCTTTTTCCTTTCAGTATACCCTACCGTAACCTACCAGTCAATAGGTTTATAAAAAAACGCCCCACAGGCCCAAAAGCCTGTGAGGCGTTTCAATTTCAAATTTTCAACTAATTTCTAGAAGTATATCCAAAGAAGAAGTAGCCCAGTGGCGTATAGTACATGCCGCTGATGTCGTCAGCCAGCATATTCGGCTGCGTATAGAAGTAAATCGGAGCCAGAACATTGTCATCCTTAATCAGGATATCCTCAGCTGCGTGGAATGCCTTCATCCGCTCCTCTGCCACAGAGGTAGCCTTCGCTGCATCGATCTGTGCATCGTAATCCGGGTTGGAGTACTGGGCATCATTGTTGCCGCCGTCAGTATACCACATATCTAAGAAGGTACAGGGATCATTGTAATCTGCGATCCAGCCGTTACGTGCGATCTGATAGTGGCCCTGCTTCCGGTTCTCAAGGAATACATTCCAGTCCTGGTTGTTCAGGGTAACGGTTACGCCTAACTGCTCCTGCCACATATTCTGCAGAGCCTCGCCGATCTTCTTGTGGTTGTCAGCGGTATTGTACAGATACTCAACCGTTGGGAAGCCCTCGCCGCCTGGATAGCCGGCCTCTGCTAACAGAGCTCTTGCCTCCTCACAGTTTGCCTCATAATCCGCCTCGTCTACGCTGTAGTACTCGCCGCCTACAGTGCGGAAGTCATCATGTCCGGGGCCTGCCGCGTCATTTACACCAGCGGGAACGAAGCCGGTAGCCGGAACCTCGCCAGCCTGGGATACATTGTCCACGATGTAGTTGCGGTCAATTACCAGGGAGAATGCCTTGCGGATCTTGGGATCCTTAAATACCTCATCCTCGGTATTAAAGCATACATAATAGGTTCCCAGATAATCCGAGATATCCAGCTCGCCGGAGGCTAAGTAGTTGGGAAGCTCGTCCATAGGAAGGTTCTCGATGAAATCCAGCTCGCCGCTCTTATAAGCTGCCAGCATAGCATTCTCGTCATCCAGCAGGGTGAAGCGGATGGTATCCGGGCCCAGGTTCGCGTAATCGTAGTAGTTCTCATTCTTCTCTACCTCGATGTAAGCATTGTGGGACCACTCCTTCATCTTGTAGGGGCCATTGCCAACATAGGTTGCCACATCGTAGGTCCACTCGTCATTACCCTCGGTCATGTCCTGACGAACCGGGAAGGTAGCCGGGAATGCCACAATCTCCTCGAAATAGGGGCAGTCATAGGTTAATACTACCTCCAGGGTCTTATCGTCGATTGCCTTTACTGCAAGGGTATCCGGGTCAGCGCTGCCGTCAGCAACCTCTGCATAGCCCTTTACCATATCGATCATATAGCAGTAGTCTGCCGCTGTATCAGGATTTGCCAGACGCTTCCAGCTGTACTCGAAGTCAGCCGCCGTAACATCCTTTCCGTCAGACCACTTGATGCCGTCGCGGAGCTTAAAGTTATAGGTAACCGTGCCGTCCTCATTCTCTGCCTTCTCAAAGGACTCTGCCTGGCCAGGAGCTAAGATAGCGTTTCCCTTGCCGTCATCCACCCACTTGGTCAAGCCCTCAAACAGGTGGTTAATCATGATGGCGCCATCCACTGCAGAGTTTAATGCCGGGTCAATGGACTGGGGCTCAGAAGCCAGACACACGGCTAAATTAAATCCATCTTCACTTTCTGCCGGAGCCTCGCTCTCCTCTGCTGCGCTCTCGGTCTCAGCTGCCGCTGCCGTGGTGGTTTCCGCAGGAGCCGCAGTGGTGGTGTCTCCTGCATTTCCGCCGCCGCAGGCTGCTAAAGACAGCGCCATGGCAGAGGCCAGAGCAAGAGACAATACTTTCTTTGTTTTTCTCATAATCCATTATCCTCCTTTTTAATTTGCAGGCGCTTCCGGACAGGCCTGCATCGCTGCAGAAGCTTCCGAAGGCTGCCCATTTTGTATCATAAAGTCCTTCCCTTTGAAAGGACCGGATACCACATTCATAAAGGTCTTCTTTAAAAATCCGCTGCCGGGCCTGTGAAGGCTTACTTGTCTAACAGATGGCAGGCTGCCCAGTGTCCCGGCTCATGCTCCTTAAATACCGGGGTCTCCATCTTACACTTCTCTGTGGCGTAAGGGCAGCGGGTGTGGAACCGGCATCCGCTGGGCGGGTTCATGGGGCTGGGGATATCTCCCTCCAGCACGATCCTCTGCCTGGTACGGCTCAGCTTTGGATCCGGCACCGGCACTGCGGAAAGCAGGGTCTGGGTGTAGGGATGGATGGGGTGGCGGTTCAGCTCATAGCTCTCCCCCAGCTCCACCAGGGAGCCCAGATACATAACCCCGATCCGGTTGGATATATGGCGGACCACAGACAGGTCATGGGCGATAAACAGGTATGTCAATCCCAGCTCATGCTGCATATCCTCCAGCATATTCACCACCTGAGACTGGATAGACACATCCAGCGCCGAGATGGGCTCATCGCAGACGATAAACTCCGGCTTCACCGCCAGGGCGCGGGCGATCCCCACCCTCTGCTGCTGTCCGCCGGAAAACTCGTGGGGATACCGGTTGGCATGCTCTGTATTTAACCCCACCTTCTTTAGAAGCTCTTTAATCCTATCCGCCCGATCCGCTTTGCTGGCGGCCAGCTTGTGGATATCGATGGCCTCCCCGATGATTTCCCCCACGGTCATCCGGGGGTCCAGGGAAGCGGAAGGATCCTGGAAAATGATCTGCATCTTTCTCCGGTAAGGCAGCATATTTACCGATTTTGCCTTGCCAAGAGGGGTTCCCTCCGGCCCCAGAGGATTCTCATAAATCGGTGTCCCGTCATAAATAATCGACCCCCCCGTCGGCTCATAAAGCCGGAGGATGGTTCTCCCTAATGTGGTCTTGCCGCAGCCGGACTCACCCACCAGCCCCAGAGTCTCCCCCTTATGGATAAAAAAGGAAACATCCTGGACTGCCTGGACGCCGGGTCCCTTGATCCCCTTCACCGGGAAATACTTTCTTAAATTCTTTATCTCAAGGAGTATCTTTTCTTCCTTTGCCATCTTAATTCTCCTCCTTGTTCATCTGCTCCTGTACCCGCAGCCAGCAGGCTGAGCGGTGGTTTGGCCCCACCTCTACGTAAGGAGGCATCTTTTTCAGGCATATCTTCATACATTTCTCGCACCGTGGCGCAAAGGGGCAGCCCTCCGGCGGGTTTAACATATCCACCGGTGTTCCCTCGATGGGGATCAGACGCTCATAGCTCTCCGCGTCCACTCTGGGCATGGATCGCAGAAGCCCCATGGTATAGGGATGGGCCGGCTCATAGAAAATATCGTCCACCGGGCCCTGCTCCACGATCTTTCCCGCATACATAACCGAAACCTTGTCACAGATGTCTGCCACCACCCCAAGATTGTGGGTGATAAAGATGATTCCCATCTTGGTCTTCTTCTGGATCTCCTTCATCAGCTCCAGAATCTGGGCCTGAATGGTCACATCCAGGGCTGTGGTAGGCTCGTCGGCGATCAGCAGCTGAGGATGGCAGATCAGCCCCATGGCGATCATCACACGCTGGCGCATACCGCCGGAAAATTCGTGGGGATACTGCTTCATCCGCTTCTCCACATTATTGATTCCCACCATCTCCATCATCTCCATGGCGCGCTTCTCTGCGTCCGCCTTGGAGATGGTTTTATCATGGGCCCGCAGGGCCTCCACCAGCTGATTGCCGATGGTGTACACCGGGTTTAAGCAGGTCATGGGATTCTGGAAAATCATCGCCACCTTGCTGCCCCGAAAGGAAGTCATCTCCTCCTTGGAGAAGGCGAGCACATCCTGGCCCTCAAAGGTGATGGAGCCGCCGATTACCTTGCCCGGGGACTGCAAAAGCCCCATGATAGAGTAGGCCTCCTGGCTCTTTCCAGAGCCGGACTCTCCCACCACCCCCATAACCTCGCCGTAATTCAAATCATAAGAGATCCCGCCTACCGCCTTTACCTCACCGGCCGGAGTAAAGAAGGAAACCCGGAGATCCTTCACTTCCAATAATTTCTTTTCTGTATTCTGTTCCGACATCTCGCTCCTCCTCTCTACTTTTTCAGCTTTGGATCCAGTGCGTCCCGCAGGCCATCGCCAAAGAGGTTAAAGGCCAGAATCATCACACTTAAGATAACGGACGGCACGATCAAACGGTAGGTATAGGTATACATGCCGCTCAAGGCGTCTGTAGCCATGGAGCCCAGGCTGGGAAGGGGCGCGGACACGCCCACGCCTAAGTAGGATAAGAAGGATTCCAGGAAAATTGCAGAAGGAATCTGCAGGCAGGTGGTCACTACGATCTGCCCGATACAGTTAGGCAGAAGGTGCTGGCGGATAATCCGGCCGCCGGAAGCTCCCAGAGCTCTGGCCGCAGTGACATATTCCTGCTGCTTTAGCTGGAGCACCTGCCCCCGGATAATCCGGCTCATGGTCACCCAGTAAAGCACGCCAAAGGCGATAAACATGGAAATCAGATTCGGTCCTAAAATATTTACAAATGCCTTCATAGGGCTGTTCCCGCCGGAGTTAACATATTCCGTCAAAATCGGCTTTAAGGCGGTTGCAATCAAAAGCACCACCAGCATCTCCGGAACAGAATAAATCAATTCCACAAAACGCTGCATCACCGCATCCACCCGGCCGCCGCAGTAACCGGAGATCGCCCCGTAGGTAGCGCCGATCACCAGCACCAGAAGGGCTGCGCAGATTCCTACTGCCATGGAAACCCTGGCCCCGTACATCACCCGGACCATAATGTCCCGGCCGTACATATCCGTGCCGAACACATGTGGGAATACGCTCTCCCCGGCTGCCTTCCTGCGGAGCTCGTCCACAGAGTAGCCAAACAAATGCTTCTTAATCCCCAGCTCCTGACGGATCACATTTGGGTCTGCCTCAGGGGTATCAGAGGCTGTCTGGGCTGCCACCTTGGCCTGGGCCTTGATCACCGCCTCGTCCTTTTTGGTGAATTTCTCCCCCTTGGCCTCAGCCTCCGCCTTGGCCTGGGCAATCAGCTGATCCACATCCAGGGTCTCAGACTGGGTTCTGGCTGCCACCTCTGCATCCAGCCGCTGCTGATCCTCCAGGGTATAATGATATGGATACAAATTCTCCGCGCCCTTATTAAACTGCTCATACCCATAAGGGATCAGCATCGGGCCCACGAAGGCAAACAAAAACAAAAAGATAATCACACCCAGAGCCACCATAGCCACTACATTCTTCCTCAGCCGTCTCCAGGCATCCTTCCAGTAGGACACGCTTTTGCGCTCCTGAATAAAATCCGCACGCTCCTCCGCAGAGGCCGAGGAAAAGTCATCGGCGGACAGGTCCTGGAGCAGGTTTTCTATATCTGGCTGCAGCGTAACCGGGCAGCGCTTCATCTTCTTATCTTCCCCCATCTTATTCTCCTCCCTTCGTCAGATTGATTCTCGGGTCTGCCACCTTGTAGAGGAGGTCAACCACCACATTCATCAAAATGATAAAGGTTGCCAGGAAAATCGTGGTTCCCATAATCACCGGGTAGTCCCGGTTCTGGATGGACTGCACGAAATACCGCCCCAGTCCCGGGATGGAAAATACACTCTCCACCACAAAGCCGCCGCAAAGGGTAAAGGCCACCTGGGGCCCCAAATAGGTAATAACCGGAATCAAGGCATTCCGCAGCGCATGCTTAAAAATAATCTTAACATTCTTCAAGCCCTTGGCTCTGGCTGTTTTAATGTATTCCTGGTTTAAGGAATCCAGCATCGCCGAACGGGTCTGACGGGCGGTATAGCACATAGGGTAAAATCCCAGGGAAAAGCAGGGAAGCACATAAGAGCGCCATCCCAGGGCGGGGTCAAAGATCGTAGGGAAGATCTTCAGCACTGCCAGGCCTCCTGCAAAGGCCACCAGAAGGACGGAGGCCACCACGAAGCTTGGCATGGAAATCCCCAGGGTACAGATTACCCGAAGCACGCTGTCTGTAAATTTCCCCCGCTTAAACGCAGCCAGACAGCCTAAGGGAACCCCCACTAAAACGGCCCAGGTCAGGGCCAGGGCGCCGATCCTTGCAGACACAGGGAACATCTCTGCGATAATGCTGGTCACCGCCCGGTTCTTCTGCATCTTTAAGGACACGCCGAAATCTCCCTTTAACAGATTCCCCAGATACTTCATCAGCTGGATATGAACCGGCTTGTCCAGCCCGTACTTGGCGTTCAATGCCGCCAGCGTCGCCTCAGAGGGCGACTTTTCGCTGAGCCAGGGGCTGCCCGGCACTGCGTTCATCAGCAGGAAGGTCAGACAGGTTACCAGAAAAATCGTAACCAGAGCCATCCCAATTCGTTTCGCGAAATACTTGCTCATATGATCACATCCTATACTCTTTTTCCTCAGCGCTTTTTCTGTCCACTGCTTTCTATCCATTCACTTCAGGCTGAATTTATGATACTCTGCTCTTAACGGTGACATTTTACCCCAAGAAGCTGCTCCCGTCAATAGCGCCGCTGTCCTTTTCCGGAAATATCCGATCCAATTCTGAGAGTTTTTAACTGCTTATTACTATTTATAGCAGCCCTGGTTTTATAATGGCGCGGATATAGAGCCTTAAGAGAGCAGCACACCAAGGGCGCACATATGTCTTTCACATAAGCACAGGGCAAAAAAAGAATCCTGCGAACAGGATTACCACAAGAACCGCCCAAACTGCAGCTGTATGAAGCAAAACCAGCCTTCCCCCGGACTCCCGCCGGCAAGCGCTGAAGAACCGGGAGGGGAGACCTGCTTTTTATATTCGCCAATCTTCCACATCTTATGATTTTCCCTAAATAATATATCATCCATCCAAACCGCATAATCTGGCTTTATGGACAAAAAGCGTGTAAAATTGACATAAACTTATAACCAATTTTACACGCTAATATACTGCTTGTCAATAACAAGTGCTGTGAAAATCATGGGAAAATCATGGGATCGAGAATACCTCCCACACCGTCCGCCCATCCAGGCTGTGATTGTACACCAGATATTCGTAGTCCATCACCAGATCCATATAAGGGCACTCCGGCGACTCCGCCTGGGACCAGCTGTAGTAGGCGCCGTCCCTCTCATAAAGCCCCATGGGATGCACCACGGGAAGGGACTCCCACATCCTTAAGAGAAAATGGTGAAAGGGGGACATCTCAAGATTGGCCAGGCGGAGCATGTGGGCGGACAGATAAACGCTCCCCATCTTCCCCATATCCTCTGAGGGCTGCTGATAATTGGTCCAGATCACAAAGGGGGTCTGATACCACATCAGCCGCTTGGCATCCTCCACCTCATAGCTTGGGATCCCAGCGATCTCATCATAAAATTCATCCTCCACCCCAGGCTGGTGATCGCCGAACAGAACAATCATGGTAGGCTCTGGGCATTGGCGGAAATACTCCACTAGCTGCCGGAAGGCATCGTCAGACGCTTTCATCAGAGACAGATACTGATCCGCCTTGGGATATTTCCCTTCGCAGCTGCCTGTAAGATAGATTTCCTGGGAAAAATTATCGTGAAGCACATCGTAGCCTCCGTGATTTTGCATGGTCACGTCAAAGATAAAAAGCTTGTCCTCCGGATGCTCCTTTTCCTCCACAACCTGGATGATCTTTTGATAATCCGCCATATCACTGTAATAGCTGCGGAGCATCGGACTGCCCTCAAAGGAATCCATATCCAGGAATTCATCAAACCCCATATTTTGGTAGCACCGATCCCGGTTCCAGTTTTCCCTGGGATAGGTGTGAAGGGCCACCGAATAATACCCCTGATCCTTTAATACGCTCACCAGAGAGCGCACGCCAGGCTTTACATAAAACTGATAGGCCACAGAGCCAAAGGGCAGCATAGCCATAGAGTCGCTTACCAGAAATTCAAACTCCGTATTGCTGGTCATGGCTCCGAATACTGGTACGCAGAGACTGCCCCGCACCGTATTCTCTGTGAGGCTGTCAAGAAATGGGAAATATTCCTGGTTGGTAGTAAAATCCCCGGCCACCTTAAGCTCCGACAGGCTTTCATTCATAATGCAAATCAGGTTCACCGGCTGGATTCCTTCCCCGGCGCCTTCCCCTAACGCGCCTTCCCCCAATGGTCCTCCCTCTGCGCCCCTTCCGACATCCGCGGCCTCCAAAAACTCCTCCCCGATCTCGCACACCTTTGCCAGAGAATATCCCTTGGGAGGGGTTTTCACCACATATTTCAGGGAAATCATGGTGGACAGCACATAGCCGCACTGCTCATAGGTGTCATTCATAGCCCACATATTAATATCCAGCATGCTGGAGGGCACGATCCCAAGATAAAAAAGCGCCGCAAATCCGGCCGCTGCACCGATCCCGCCGCTGCCCAGCAAAATCCGTCCCTTCCATCCCTTTACCCGGAGAGGGAAAAAACAAAGAAGGAGATTTAGGAGCAGCAGACCTGCGCCGGCCGCCGCCATCTCCGCGGAAATCTGGTAGACGTAATGATCCGCCACCGTCATAGCTGTGGAAAAGGCCAGCACATCCCAAATCATAATCGGGGTGCTGCGGAAGGAAACCACAAAGGTCTCTGCTAGGGAAGCCGCATAAAGAAGAAGTGATACCACCGGAACCGCGATCCTGGTGGTGCCGCTAAGGGAAAACACCGCCAGGTAAAAAACCGCAATCCAAAGTATATTAAGCGCTGCCATTTCCGGCGATATCCACGGCAGATTCCCGGTCACGTATTCAAACAGCAGATAGGATATCACTGGCATCAGCAGCGACAAAAATCCTGCATATTTCCTTTTATTTCCCCCGGTCATCTCCCCCAATGCATTTCCTCCTCAGCTAAAAAACACATTTCTTTGAAATACATTTATGATACCACGGATTGTTCCGCGCTTTGCGCTCACACAATCCTAAAAACATTCAAAATCCGCCCCATCGGGCTACTTTTTCATGTTTTTGGCGGGGCCCAAGGTTAAAAATCCTCTTACAAGCAAGCTTGCATCGGATTTTTGACCTTTTGCCCCTGGTATCATATTATTCATATCTTAGCACAGATTTATGCCGCCTTCCAGTGTTTCTAAAGAAAAATTAGGTCATGTCATAGACAGCAGCGCATTCACCACCGCCGCCGCCACATTGCTCCCGCCTTTTCTCCCTTTTGCAATGATATAGGGAACCTGCCTCTGTCCCATCATCCGCTCCTTTGATGAAACCACATTCACAAATCCCACCGGAACGCCGATCACCAGATCCGGAAGAAATCCTTCCTCCTCCATCAGCTCATACAGCCTTACCAGGGCAGTGGGCGCATTCCCCACAGCCACGATCACCGGGCAATGCCCGCCCTGGCCCTCTCTCCGGACCGGCCCTTCCCCAAACACAGGGACAGTCCTAGAATCCGGCTTCCTTCCCCCCACAGCTTTCTTCTGCCCAAACCATTCGGCCGCCTTCTCCATGCTCACCGCCGCTCTGGTGCAGCCTCTTTCTTTCGCTATTTGGGCCACATCCTCATCCGCCATAAAGCAGAATACCTCTCCGCCCAGGCTTCCCAGCTTACTTTTATTGATCCCGGCCCTCGCCATATTGGTGTCGGTGACTACCGCAGCCCCCTGTCTCAATGCCCGGAGTCCTGCCTCCACCGCCCCGGGGGAAAATACCAGATTCTCCCCATAATCAAAATCCGCGGTGGTGTGAATCGCCCGTATGATAATCGGCTCCTCCTCCGGCTTCAAACGGATTCCCCTCTGCTCCAGCTCTCCCCGAATGATGGAAAAGCTTTTCTCCTGAATTTCCTCCGGCCTCATCTGCCGGATTCCCTTCTCCTCCTCCGCCATCTGATCCCTCCTTTCTTTTCCGAGAGCGCTCTTCTCATGCATTCTCGTATCATCCTCTTTAAATAGCCTTATATTTCGCTGGTCTGCTTTCCCGGGAGCACAGCTCCTGCTCTATATCCCATTCCAGATAATCTGATAAATCTGCTTCATGTCCAGGCTCTTCCTCAGCCCCTCTGCCAGCTTATCATACTGACTCTCCTGAAAGGCAGCATAGTCCACTCTTCTCTCCTCCAGCCTGGGAAGCCCCTTTCTCTGCCGCAGCCCATTGACTACCAGCTCGCCTATGCCCTCTTGATCAAAGATCCCATGGACATAGCTGCCATACACATCTCCCCGCCCCAGACCTTCTTCATGCATCTGCTTCGAGCCCTTCTGCACCTCCATCACATAAGCGAGGGGCCGGCAGATCTCCAGCCTTTTCCGGAAAAACCGGGCCGTATCCATCAGCCCATTCTCCCGGTTGATCCTGGTCTGCCCCATGTGGATTTCGTAGCCGAAAAAGGCAGCTCCGGACAATGCTTCAAAAACCCCCTCCACCTGGGCGAAGGCTCCCTCCACCTGTGTCCGCCGCTTCTCCTCGGTAAATACGGTCCTGATGGGTAAAAGCCCCATCCCGGTAACTGCCCGCCCGGGCTCTCCCTCTATCCCAAGGGGATCCTTAAGCTCCTCCCCCAGCATCTGATAGCCGCCGCAGACGCCCCACACCGGCGTCCCGCTCTCAATCCGCCTTAGCACAGCCGCCTCCAGGCCATTCTGCCGCATCCACAGAAGATCCTCTATGGTGTTTTTCGTTCCTGGAAGAATCACCAGATCTGGCTCTCCCAGGGCAGATACCCGATCCACATACCGCACCCCGGTCCCCGGGATGCAGGAAAATACAGCAAAATCCGTATAATTTGAAATTCTCGGGAACCGGATGACTGCGATATCGATCTCGGCTGCTGTGCGGTCAGCGCCCAACCTTAAGCCGCTTTCCGCCACACAGCCCAGGCCGTCCTCCTCATCCAAAACTACATCCAGGAAGGAAACCACCCCTGCCACCGGAAGGCGGCAGAGCTGCTCCAGCTGGCGGATGCCCGGCTCCAGGATGGAACGATCCCCCCGGAACTTATTAACCACAAGCCCCTTCACCAGCTGCCGCTCCTCCTCCTCCAGAAGAGCCAGCGTACCATATAGCTGGGCAAACACCCCGCCCCGGTCGATATCTCCCACTAAAAGCACCGGGGACTTCACCATCCGGGCCAGTCCCATATTCACCAGGTCGTCCTGCTTTAAATTAATCTCCGCCGGGCTCCCCGCCCCCTCAATCAGTATCACATCATACTCTTTAGCCAGCTTTTCATAGGCCTCCATCACTGCAGGAACCAGCCGCTTCTTATAGGCAAAGTAATCCTTCGCCTTCATATTCCCTATGGAAATGCCGTTTACAATCACCTGGGAGCCCATATCCGTCACTGGCTTTAGGAGAATGGGATTCATCGCCGCCTCCGGCTGGATCCCTGCCGCCTGGGCCTGGACCGCCTGCGCCCGTCCCATCTCCAGCCCCTCATGGGTAATGTAGGAGTTTAAGGCCATATTCTGCGACTTAAAGGGCGCTACACGGTATCCGTCCTGCTTAAGGATCCGGCAGAGCCCGGCTGTCAGCAAGCTCTTTCCCACATTCGACATGGTTCCCTGTATCATTAATGCCTTAGCCATCAAGTCCCTCCTAAATATAAAAAATCCCCCTGCCGGACGCTGACGCCGGAGCGCGGCGGCTGCAGTCATCCTCCTCTGCACGAAGTACGGTGCCCTACGCAGAGCATTTGAAAGCGCGCTTAGATATCAAAAACCCCACCCTGTCTCTCTCGAAAACAGGATGGGGTAACAATCTGGTTTTATGCCAGCTTCGCCTTCGCCATCTCAGCCAGCTTTGCAAAACCCTCTGCATCATTGATCGCCATCTCGGATAAGATCTTCCGGTTCATCTCCACGCCAGCCAGCTTTAAGCCGTACATAAACCGGCTGTAGGATAAGCCATTGATTCTGGCAGCTGCGTTAATACGGGCAATCCATAAGCGGCGGAACTCTCTCTTTCTCTGCTTACGTCCTGCATAGGAGCTGGTTAATGCTCTCATCACGGACTGTTTTGCGATCCGGTACTGCTTGGAGCGGGCGCCTCTGTAGCCCTTTGCTAACTTTAATACACGATTATGTTTCTTTCTTGCATTTAAACCGCCTTTTACTCTTGCCATCGGTTCATTCCTCCTTCTCTTAACAATCCCAAATTAGATATAAGGTAAAATCTGCTTCATTACCTTGCTGTTTGTCTTATCTGTAACGATGTCTTTTCTGAGATTTCTCTTTCTCTTAGCAGATTTCTTCGTTAAGATGTGAGACTTGTAAGCTTTATTTCTTACTAACTTTCCGGTTCCTGTCATTTTGAAACGCTTTGCAGCAGCTCTTTTTGTTTTTAACTTAGGCATTGTAATTTCCTCCTTAATGTCTTTTCTATTCTTTACCGTTTTGCGGTTAAAAACATAACCATGGTTCTGCCCTCCACCTTGGAAGGCTTATCCACAACAGCAAGATCGGCCAGGCTCTGGGCAAACTCCTCCAGAATATGCTTCGACTGATTCATATGAGCCATCTCACGACCACGGAAACGCAATGTGACCTTTACCTTATTCCCCTTTTCCAGGAACTTCCTGGCAGCAGCGGTCTTGGTATTTAAGTCATTGGTATCAATGTTCGGCGATAAACGAACTTCCTTTATTTCGATTATCTTCTGCTTTTTCTTCGCTTCCTTCTCTTTCCGGACAAGCTCATAACGGTACTTGCCATAGTCGATAATCTTACATACCGGCGGCTTTGCTGTGGGAGCAATCTTTACCAAATCAAGCTCTGCCTCCTGGGCCAGCTTATATGCATCCCTGGCAGACATGATGCCTACTTTTTCCCCGTGTTCGCCAATCAGAAGAACCTCCTTGTCTCTGATCTGTTCGTTAATCATTAACTCGCTAATAGTCGTACACCTCCTGGTTTTAAATATCCTCGATTACTGCCTGCCATGTGCTGAACCTGCGGGGCAGCAAAAAAGTGGATAGACAAGCTACCCACTTCATTCATTTAAGTAAACCAGGGCACAATACTGCTATATACAGCATTCCCAAGGGATTATCTCAAATATAAACCCGGGTCACCGCATGGAAGCAATCATTTCCAAGCATTAGTGCCAAGGTGAGGCGGATACCTGCTTTCCTGTCATCGTCTCTTCGACCGAAGATAGTTTACCACACTCGCTGCTGCGTGTCAAATGTTTTTTTACAAATCTTATTCAAATCTTATTTCCCCACATCCCTGCCCAGCGTGATCTCCGACGGCGCAAAGTTTTCAATGCTCTTTGTTTTTTCAAAAAAATGAGGCATTTGCTTCACCATGGTTTCCTTTCGGTAAAATGCATCCTCCTCCCGGATCGGCAGCTCAACCCTCTGGCGAAGCGACGCGGATTTATAGATAGCCATAATCAGCTCTATGGTTTTCCTTCCCTCTGTCCCGCCGGTTAAAAGAGGCTCCTCCCCCTGGATGGCCAGAAGCAGATTTTTAATCTGCGCCTTATGGCCCTCTATGGCCAGCTCCGGGATAGAATGATAAATTTCATCCAGCTCCTTCTCCCGGCTCTCATCCCGCCTGGGAAAGCCATTAGGCAGCGGGGTAGCGGCGGCCGGGCTCCAGGGGATGCTCAGCCGTCCCTTTTCCGTCTGGAACACCATCTCCTGGGCCTCCCCATAGTCCACAATGGACGTTCCGATGTGAGCGAAGGTCTTCGGATACTCCAAAATCGCCATTCCCACATCCTCCAGCTGGGAATTCGGGTGTCCTACATTTTTCATAACCGCCGTGACCGCTTCCGGCATGCCCAGCATCCACAAAAGCAGGTCAATATGGTGGACCGAATGGCTGGTAAAGGAGCCTCCGCACTCAGAGTCCCAGGTTCCCCGCCACCACAGATCATAATAATTTTCGCCCCGCCACCACAGGGAATTCACCACTGCGTGCAGCACGCTTCCCCCCACTCCATCCTGAAGCATCTGGTGTATCCGCTGCATGGGCGTCTTGAATCGGTTTTGGCAGACCACGCTTAAGAGCTTCCCGGTGCGCCTGGAGGCTGCCAGCATCTGGTCGCACTCCTCCAGCGAATTTGCCATAGGCTTTTCCACCAGGACATGGCACCCCAGCTCCATGGCGCGGATGGCCGCCCCTGCATGGGCGGACGGAGGCAGGCAGATAGAAACCAGATCTATTTCCTCCTCCTGGATGGCCTCCTCCATTGTCTCATAGGTTTTTGCCGTGGAAAGCTTCCGGCTTTTTATCAGCTCCTGGGCTTTTTCTATGTACAGGTCGCAGACTGCGCGCACCTGGCATAATTCAGGGAAGCCGCCAAAGGCTTCCCCCTGAACACCGGCGATGGCGCCGGCTCCGATAATCGCTACATGAATCATATTCTCTCCTATTTGATTACAGTTGCCATTTCCTGGGCTCGGATCGCCAGCTCTATGGCCTTAAATTCAATTTCCTGATCATAGGCGTAATCCGTGCCATCCAGACAGTCGCGGATCAGCTGCCCAAAGAAAGGAAAGCCCGCCTGCCCTGCAGCATGGATATGCTGTTCGCCCTCGTGATTAACCAGATAGAGATGGTCCCCTTCCCTGTCTCTGGCCACGTCAATGTACTTGCGGATCTCCAGATACCCGTCCGATCCCACCATCAGGGTGCGCCCGTCTCCCCAGGCCCCCAGCCCGTCCGGGGTAAACCAGTCAAGCCTGGCATAGGCAGCCACACCGTTTTCGCAGGTCAGCATCATGTCGCCGAAATCCTCAAATTCCGGATACTCTTTATGCTTATAATTACCCCTCCGGCTCTTCTCGATCACCGCGTTGGAAGCACCTGCATAGACAAGCATCTGCTCGATCTGGTGACAGCCAAGATCCACAAGGATGCCTCCATAGCGTTTCCGGTCAAAAAACCAGTCCGGCCTGGTGCCCACAGACAGCCGGTGAGGCCCAAAGCCGCTGATACTGATAAGATCGCCTATGGCCTTCTCCTGCAGAAGCTTCTGGGCATATACCGCCGCTTCCACATGGCGCCGCTCACTGTAATAGACCGCATATTTCCGTTTCGTCCGCCGCACCCCATCTCTGGCACGGGCCAGCTCCGCCGCCGTAATCAAAGGCGGCTTATCCGCAAAATAGTCCTTTCCGTGCTCCATGGCCGCGATCCCCAGGTCGCAGCGCTGATCTGGGACAGCCGCTGACATAATAAGCCGAATTCTGTCGTTTTCCAGGATTTCCTCCTTGCAGCGGGCAACCCGTGCGCCCTCATAGCGCCGGCAGTAATTTTCAGCCTTTTCTTTATCCGGGTCATACACCAGGGCCAAAGTGGCCCCGGCCTCCAAAAGCCCATTGCTCATCCCGAAGATATGGCCGTGATCCAGCCCGATCACCCCCACCGGGAACTCGCCCTTCCCGCATACGGGCGATGCCTTGCCCTTTGGGGCATAGGTTTGTCCATCTGATTTTATCTGCATCCTATCATTCCTTTCTAGTATTTTCTCACCCTATCAGCCCCGGCAGGAAGGTTACAAGGCCGGGGAACAGATACATTAAAAATACCGCAAGCAAAATAACTGCAATATAGGGCATCAAGGGCTTTACGCTCTTTTCCAGGGGCAGTCCGGCCACACCGCAGGCAATGAATAAAAAGGTTCCAACCGGAGGCGTGATGGCGCCGATCTGCATGATGATAATCATGATAACGCCGTAATGGATGGGGTCAAACCCAAAGGCATTCCCCACTGCCACCACGATACCGCCGAACATGGCTACGATAATCGTAGGATCCAAGAAGCATCCCAGAATCATAAATACAATAACCAGGAACAGGGTGGCCAGATGACGATTTTGCAGCGTATTCACTGCAAAGGCCAGCACCTCATTCTGAAGCTGCATCCGAACCAGTACATTCGCCAATACACCAGCTGCCGCGATGGTCATAAACACAACGGTTGTGGTAACCGCTGAGCTTATGAGTATCTCCGGAAAATCCTTAAGCTTCAGCTTTTTCGAGATAAAAAATCCATAGAATAAGCTGTAGGCGATGGCCAGCACGCCAGACTCTGTGGGTGTCACAAGGCCAAAGACGATCCCGCACAGAATAATCAACGGCGTGATCAGGGCCCCCAGGGAATCCAGGGAAGTCCGGAGAAAGCTCTTAAGTGAAAAGGGGGTGACGGGAATATTGTACCCTCGTTTCCGGTATTCCATATAGTTTACGCCGCACTGGAATACTACGATCAAAAGGCCTGGGAGATACCCTCCTAAAAAGAGCTTTGCCACCGGGGTCTCTGTATAAAAGGAATACAGGATCATGATGATGCTTGGGGGTATAATGGGGCTCAGCATAGAAGAGCCGGCAGTTACTGCCACTGCGTAATCCTTGTCATAGCCCTGTTTTTCCATCGCCGGGATCAGCATGCCGCCGATGGCGGAGGCATCTGCAGCCCCGGAGCCTTGTATCCCTCCAAAGAGCATGGAGGTAATAATATTCACATAGCCCAGCCCGCCCTTAAACTGCCCCACCGCAGCATTTGCAAAATTAACCAGCTTATCGGTAATCTTGGCCTTTTCCATGATATTTCCGGCAATGACGAAAAAGGGAATCGCCATCAGCGAAAAGGAATTAATGCTCCCAAACAGCCGGATGGTCACAAGGGAAAAGGGAATATCCATCGCTACGATAAAAAGGATGGCAGTCATCAGCGTGGCCATGAAGATAGGAAAGCCCAGGAAAATAAATAAAAGAAGGATGGCAAACACAAGCAGCGCCTGAATCATAGGGAAGCCTCCTTTCCCGGATTTTTTCGGAATAGGACGCGGAGATATTCCAGGATCAGCAGCACACAGCCCACTGGAATGGACACATAGAACCATGCCATGGATACCTCCGGCAGATTTTGAAGCATGGTTTTCCTGCTGTTCATGGTATAAAAGATCCCCTCTCTTGCAACAGCCGCAAGGGCGATCATTACGATAACCATAGCTGCCTTACGGGCAAGCCTCACCTGTGCCGGCTTCAGCAGCTTATCCAGGAAAAACCCCACGCTGAGATGGGAATCATTTTTAACACCAATGCTGGCGGCGAGAAAGGCAACCCAGATCGCAGTCAGCCGCACCACCTCATCCCCCCAGGCAAAGGGCTTTAAATCCGCCGATGTGAAATACCGGAGGACAATCTGCAAAAGGCTTAAGCCGATGATGCCGCTTAAAAGCAGAATGATGGCGCCGGCCCGGATTTTATCGATCAAGCTGTATAATTTTTCTAGCATACGCTCCTCCTTAGGTGCAGTATTTCCATTACTTTACTTCTTAAGCTCAATGATCTGGTCGATAAAGGAATTCCAGTTGTCCCCCTTCTGACGGTATTCCTCCAGCATGGGAGCGCAGGCGGCAACCCACTGATCCAGATCGGAAGGCTCTGTTATGGTAACACCCTCCGCCTTCATTGCCTCCAGAGCCTTCTCATTATCACTGTCATCCAGAGCATCCTGGAAGGCCTCTGTCTCGTCAACCGCCTCCTTCACGATCTGCTGCAGATCCTTTGGCAGCGCCTGGAACCAGTTGTCATTAAAATAGAACTGGATACAGGCCATACAGTGGTTGGTAATCGCCAGATTCTTAGCATTATCCTGGAACTTCATGGAGTTGATCATAGACGGGGAAGCCTCCATGCCGTCCATAATCTTGGTCTGGAGCGCTGTGTATACCTCATTCCAATCCATAGTCGTTCCAGAAGCGCCAAGGGCGTCAAACATGGAAATATACACCGCGTTAGGGCCTCTCATCTTCAATCCCCTCATGTCCTCCAGCTTGGTAACCGGCGATACAGTGAGCATATCCCTGGATCCCATGGACATGGTGCCGTAGGTGTAGAAGCCGTACTGGCTAAGGCGGTTGTTAACCTCATCCTCCATCTCCCGGGTAATCTCCCGATACTGCTCATTGCTGTCAAACAGGAAAGGGAATTCATACATCTGAAGCTCCGGTACCCACACCCCAGGGCCAGTGCCAGGTGCTGCCAGAACCAGCTCCAAAGCTCCCGCCTGACACATTTCCACCTGTTCCGACTGGCTTCCCAGCTCACTGCCAAAGTTTGCAGTTGTCTTGATCCGTCCCTGTGATTTTTCCTCCACTGTCTTGCAGAAAAACTCCAGAGCCTGCCCGATGGTTCCGGTCTGGGCCTGGTTTGTGGTGCTGCGAAGCTCATAGACCGTTCCATCACCAGCCGCTTTTTCATCAGCTTGCGCAGCATCCTTTGCAGACTCTTCTCCAGCACTATCTCCAGATGTCTGTCCGGCACTATCTCCAGATGTCTGTCCGGCACCTGCATCCGCCTGAGACTCAGCCGCCTGGGTGGCGGCAGGTGCCTTCTCCTTCGGGGAGCATCCGGCAAAGCAGGAAGCTGCAGCCAGAATCACAGCGGTCAACCAAATTTTTTTCTTCATACGTTTTCCCTCTCCTTTTAAATATTGTATAAAAACAGTTCACTTTTTGCCTTTTTATCATAACATTTCACCAACAGGACAGCGATAGTAATACCTGCTTTATACATTGTGAATCCTGCTTTTTTATGAGAAATTCACGACACAATCGCAGGGAGGGGCCAACCGATAAGCATGGCGTCAGATTTTATAAAGATAAAAAAGAAAAACCCGGTAAACTCCGGGTTTTTGTGATATAATTGAATCAGCCAATGCAAAAAGCACTTGAATTTTTCACGTATTTTTAACGCCAGACAAAGGAGGCATAAATCGCAGGATGTCTAAACTTCATTTTGATGCACATCAATACGAGCTGGATGAGGATTACCGGATTTTTACCTATTATGATACCAACAAGGATAAAATATATAAGCACATGCACAACTTTTACGAGATCTACCGGCTGGTTTCCGGACATGTCAAATACTCCACCGCGGGGAATTCCTTTTATCTGACCCCAGGAGACTTCCTGTTTATCAACCGGCACCAGGAGCATTTTCCTGAGGTCCTGGACTTTTCAGAGCCTTATGAGCGGATCGCCCTTCACGTTTCCCCTGACACCCTGAAGGAATTATCCTGCAGCTCCATCGATCTTACTGCCATATTTTCTCAAAATGAATTTAAGGTATACCACTATCCGGCTGCCATTGAACAGCAAATCCACTCCTATTACCAGCAGCTCATCCGGCTATATGAGGATCCAGATATATATGGAAAGAAAATCCTAGGGAAAAGCCTTCTGGCCTCCTTATTTGTCCTGCTGACCCAGCATATGGATACCCCTTCTGTATATTCCTTTGATAAGTCCAATAAGGATATGCAAATCATCTCAGTCACCAGACAGTATATCCAGAATCATTTAAATGAAAAGATCCGGATCGAAGAGCTGGCGGATTACCTGTTTATGAATCAATACTATTTTATGCATCAGTTTAAAGAGCATTCGGGAATGTCCGTCTACCAATTCATACAGAAGGTGCGGATCGATGCGCTGAGAGAGCAGGTAGAGCAGGGCGCAAAGCTTATGGCAGCCGCCCAGAGCTGTGGCTTCGGAGATTATTCGAATTTTTACCGGTATTTTAAGAGGGAATTCGGCTGCAGCCCAAGGGAGTATTTTGGGGGAGAAGACAGGAGGTAGTGATACTCAATCACCAAAACAACCATTTCCTCCTTCTGTGTTTTCCTTAGCTTTTGTCAGCTTTCCTGTTCTTTACCGGCATATTCCTGTCCCAGCTCTTCTGCCAGGTACGCATCGCTCATGCAGTGCATATCAGATACGCCGTCACGAATCAGCTGATAGACCTCGGAATGATAAAAAAAATCCAACGCCGCATCCAGTGAAAGTCCCTGCTGTTTAGCAAAGCACTCAATGACGCGGCTGTATTTTTTCTGAAGTAAAATCGGGTTCGCTGTCATAGCATTTCACTCCCTTCATGAATCAAATCCGGTTTTGCAATCTCTAAAAAGGAACCATGATAGAGAATCATACCTCCACCCCCCTTTCCTTCATCACATCAAGGAGGTCATCTACGATATATTCCCGGCTCTGGGTATGCAGCACTTCATATTCCAGCACAATATAACCGTTCAAAATGTCACTCTTTTCGGTAAATGCCTGATAGACACGCTCTGCATCCACGCCCAGCTTTGCCGCTACATTTTCAATGCAAAATACAGCAAACTCCAGCTCACTGAAATTTTTGATTTTTCCATCCGTCATCATGCGCAAACCCTCCTTACTTTATTTTAACCAAAACATCCTGGAAAATTGCATAATTCTTCCGGCAGCATTTTTTCGGGTCAGCTGCGTTTGTATTAACAAAAGAAATCAAACTCATCCACCGAAAAAACGATGTCAATCTGGAATGGCTCACGCTGCGGCATCTGCAATCCCTTTTCATCTGCAATCACCAGATAGTAGGCAGCGGTATTGCTGTATTTCCGTGATTTCAGATTGAACTGGCAGCGGAATGTTCTCTCTGCACCGTTATTACTGGTCTTATCTGCAATAATCTTCTGAACATCACTGATCTGCCTGCCATTCTCATCTGTAAAGTAAACCTGATAGGTTGCTGCTTCACGGTTTGCGCTGACTGCATCCTTCTGATAAAAGTTCAGTGAAAAGATCATATTGCTGATTTTACGGCTTGCGGACAGCAGATTGACTGTTACCGGCCTGGTATCATATTTCTGCTTATTACGCTTGTACTCCATCGAATCATTGCGGAGATAGTGATACTCAATCACCGGAACAACCATTTCCTGCAAGCTGATACCGCCATGTACAAAGTTCATGCCGCCGCCATTCATCTTGATACGGATGCTTTCTCTCGGTGCAAATCCATCAAATTCCGTATTGCCGCCCAAAAACTTCACAGGCAACAGATAGTCCGGCTGTGCGCCTTTCTCCATGATTGCATAGCGTCTGCCGTATTCCACACACACCGAGGTGCCTTCTCTTCCCGCTTCGCTGGCATTTGCCTTGTCCATACCGTTAAACCTGGTCTTGTCCACCTTATCCTCCTCAGTCAGCGGGCTGTATGTATAAAGGAATCCATGGTCAGCCGTAATCAAAATGTTCGTGCCGCCAAATTCATTTACAATCATACGCACAAGGTTTTTCAATTCTGAAATTGTCTTATGGCAGGCGGCAAAAACAGCCGTATCAGAAGTATGACTTGCTTCATCAATCGTATCGTGGTAGATGTAGACCACATCCATACCTTTTACCAATGCACTTCGTTCTGCCCGCTTCATAGCAATCATGTCATGATATTTTAATGCCACACTAGCCGGATTTTCTGATTTCAGAACCTTATCCCGATAAGAGCTTGCCGTAGACAGACCATCTGCCAAAACTGTCAAACTATCGTTCCGAACCTCTACCGTCAGTTCTTTATGCGGCAGTAATGCTGCCATACCGAACTTTGTGATGGAAGGGAAGATGCTCTGCATACTGCTGATAGAAACCTTACTTTGCGTTTCTCTCTGAAGCTGATCTGCCATAGCCGCTGCCACTTCATAACGCATGGCATCCGAAATAATCACGAACACCTTTGTATCGGAAGTTTTAATTCGGGAACGATAAAATTCTTCCTGCTGCGGTACTTCCAGAACCTTGCCGCAGGTCGCCAGTTCATCTGCACATACATCCGACCAGTTGTTACCTAATTCACCCAGGAACCAATGAATATAGAGTCCTTCCACCCTATCGACAACGTGCTTGAACAAATCATCCAGCAGAATATTGGAAGTTTCCAGGCTCTTTTGGAAGCTTAGGTGGAACAATCGGTAATAGGTGTCCATCTGATAATAGCTTTCCGTATATTCTTTCCAGATGCCTTTTGCTTCCGCGGTATGGAATCCGGCAGAATGCTCCTTAAAGAAGCTCTGCATATTTGCCACCTGCAGGATACCATCATAAAAGTTTTCAAACGGCTCATACCAGGCACAGGTTCTCCGCTTCTCAACCGTCGAAGTAATGGTGTCCACATCAATGATATGGTCGCTGATCTCTGTCATCAGCTTTGTCAGAATCACTTCGTTAATGCACGGGAAGCACTCCGTACCTGCCAAATCGTCCACAGTCAGCTTCTCAAAACGCTGATACAGACGGGCTTTATCCTCAACATACCGTGCCACATCATAAAGCTGTCCCATGTCGCGGCCCAGACCGCCCTCTGCCCCAGGGCACTTTCCCGCCCTAACGGGCTCCCCTTGTCTTCCAGCTGTGCTGGAATTCGCCTTGTCGCTATGAAGCCATTCGGAAATAAAATCATAGCAATGTGCCTGGTGCGGCATGGAAATAAAGCCGTCCAGTCCGGCAAGATATTCCTGCCCCATCGTACGGGTAGCAGCGGTTAACAGCAGATGAATTGCCAGCCGTCCAAGATCAGGTTCTTCCTCTGCAAAGCCCCATCCCTGACAAACCATGGCCCAGAATGGGCCATCTGCATGATATTTTACAAAATCCTGATAAACCCCATTGTGATTCAAATCCAATCCGGCACAAAACACGCTGCAAAGAATCATATTCGGCTGCGCGTCTTTCAGTCCGCAGATTGCCGCCATAACAGCCATGTGCAGCTGTGCCGGGGTTGCCGGAACTTTATTCTGTGTGCTGACTTTCAAGCGGCGGTCTTTCGCATTAAAATAAGCACGATAATCCTTGACCTGCTTCCGCATAGCCGGATTCGATGGAAGTCCCATCTCATCGATCCAAATGGAAATCAGGTCTGCCCGAAACTCCTCACTGTAAAGCTCCACATCCAGAAGCCAGTTATCATCCAGGCGGTCATAGACACAAGGACTGTAAACCAGATAGTTTGTGGTCAGATCATCTACCGAAAGCAGTTTCTTCACAGAAAAGGCATTATTGCCAGTCAGGGCAATCGCTTTTGCATGTTCCAGAACCACTTCGTCCAGCTTATCTTCAAATTCCTTATCTTCATCATACCAGAAAATAATACGACGCTGATAAAACTCCGGCAGAGGAGCCGCGAACCTGCGGTTTAAGTCTTGTATTACTTTGTCTGTATCCATGCTGCTCCTCCTACCTTATAATTGTCCAATTTGATTTTCTCTTTGTTCCGTTCTGTACCAATACACCTTTTTCCTGTAAAGAAACGAACATTCGTGAAACCGTTCTTTTTGACACACCAATCTGTTCTGCATAATGCGCCTGTGTTGCAGATGGATTTTTCTCTATCATTTGCAATAACTTTTCCACCTGGGTCTGTTCCTTAGTTTGTGGTACTATAACGCCATTAGTGCCATTTTCTATATCACTAACGCCATTTTTAGTGTCGTTGGCGTTAATGTTGGCGTTATTTGTATCAACTTGTTCTCGATAAATATTGATACGCAGATCGACTTCACCGCCAATAAACTCCGGTTCCCGCAATCCGGCAGCTTTCACTTTTCCTATAATTCTCGGAATACCACTTCCCCAATGCTCAATCAGATTCATATAAGAAAATGCATGAGCAAGAGCTTCGTTCCTGATTTTAGAATAACCTTCTTTCATACGTTCCAGAGTTTGTCCCATTGGCAGCTTTCCTGGAGAAGTGATTTCTAATCGGTTATCATACACCGCAACCTGTACCGTGCCATGATCCAAATAGCTCCGATGCACCATCGCATTGATGATTAACTCCCGAATGGCATCCGGCGGAATTTCATAAATGTCCTGACGATAAATTCCAACAATGGTAGCACCCAGATGAATATTTCGCAGAACGAACTGAAATGCTTCATCTATTTGTTCCCAAAGCGGACCGGTGTATTCTCGACGATCAACAAAAATTTCTTTGGTTGTTCCCTTGAACACGCCACATTGCGTTGCAACGTGAAGTCCTCCGCAGCCTGTCAAAATAGCAAAGGCATTGGACGGATAATCTTTTCCATCACACTCAATCAATACACCCCAGGAATGTAACTGCTGTCTGCCAACATCTTTGATGAATGCTTTCTGTTCCTCGTTGTAAGCATTTTTAACTGCCTGTTCCTTCATCGCTTTGCAAAGAGCATCAATATCTTCCTCTGTGATCGTCAACCCAGTACACAAAGCCTGATCGAAATAACGGTTGCTCCCCTCAAACAGCAATTCTTTTATCATATATTCGTCGGCAAGGCGGGTGGTTCCGGCAACACGGACATATACGCCACCTTCTCTGCCAAGGGCTTTAATGTAATATGGCCGCTGCCTGCCCTCAGAAACCTCTACGACAATAACTGTCTTTCCATCAATGGTCCGTAACGTAATATCCGGAATAATTGCTGGTTCACAGCTATCTGATACGGCATTGGCAATGGCATCCATCTTCTTGAACACATCTTCCTTGTCAAAACCGACCACTTCTCTGGTTTTATCAGCAATTCCAAAAATAATTTTTCCTCCAGTTCCATTTGCAAAGGCAACCACAGACTTCATATATTTGATACTTTTCTCCGGCAGGTTCTCTTTGAACTCCACATTCTTAGATTCTCCTGCAAGAATTTCTTCTATGGTCATCATAACACCTCGCTCTCAATTTGCTACACAGTGCCTTTTTACTTTATTTTAGCCAAAACATCCTGGAAAATTGCATAATTTTTCTTCACACCATCGTTCAGATCAATGGAAATCATCTGGTCGGCAAGGTGATGAATCTTTTCCTCATAGGTTCTGATTTCGGTATCCTGTGCCCGCAAAGTGGTAAGCTTCTTGTTCAGCTTCACACGCTCGCCAGTGGAAGCATTGGCAATACGCTGTTCCAGATCGGCAATAGCAGTGCGATAACGAGCCTGCTGTTCATGCACATAGTCGGTACGGATACGGGCGATAGTGTCTGGCTGATAACGGTGCATATAAATCAGAGCCTTAAAACCATTCTTCTTACCGCTGTCAAACAGCCAGTAAATCGGGCGTTTCTGATAAATCTTACAATGGTCAGAGTAGAAGTCGCTCAGGAAGTAATTACGAATCACATCCTTCGGCTGCCCCTTGCCGCCAAGAGCATCTGCAATAAATTTCAAGTTTTCATTCAATGTATCTGCACCGTAAACTATCTTCACGAACTCCACGAACCGGCCGACAATATCATCCTCAAAGTATTCATCATCACAAATCGGAATAATGTTATCCTTATCCGCAGCAAAAGAAGCATATCTGCTCACGTCCCATTCGCCGCCTGCATAGGCAAGTCCATCCACATCCAGAGAGTATCGGCCAAACATGCAGCCAACCGCATAGGAAATGAAAGAGCGAATATCTCTGCCAAGATCAGCCTTGCGGACAGTGACATCTTTCTCCTCAACCTCCGGTGTCAGCTCATCCTGCAAGCCATAAATGTCAATGAAGATACGGTTCAGTTCTTCCTCATTGGCTTTTAGCTGATGGAAGCGGTCATCACATTCAGTCTGCCATTGGTCAAAGGCTTCGGAAATGGTTGAGACTTTGTGAAGCAGTGGGTGGTAGCGGAAGTCCCATGAGGTTTCAAAAGAATCCCAATCAGCTTTCTCAAGTTCAATACATTCATTAACCATAGCATCCAATTTAGGCAATATTTCCTCATGAATAATTAGTGGTAAATTGCATATATCTGTTGTCAATAAATTGATTGTCGGATTATATGCAACCAAATATTCATACGAGATTTTTGTATTCAAAAAAGCCAATACATAATTATACAATTTTTTATCCTTTAGATATATCGTTGGTGTTGCTGTCCCACAAACCGAATTTTCCACGCTTCTAAAGGTTTTTTGAGCATTTCCAACCTGTGACCATCCAATCGCCTTTTTGAAATAATAATCTGCATCACCTCTTCTTACAGAAGCATTGGTTTTAGATGGATTCCACAAATCTCTTAATCTGATTACATATTCATAGTTTCCATAAAATCTTCTTGCACTTCCGCCTTTTGACATAATATGATATTTAGCATAATCATTTGATTGACATTGTACCCATGATATATCAGATACAGCCGGTTCGAACCATAATCTCAAAAAATAGTTATCGTTTCCAGTTACAACTCCAGCTTTTCTTTCCACTACATCATTAACAAATTGGTTTTCTTTCAATGCAACGAAAAATTTTTCTGGGAGCCAATAAACAATCAAATTTCCAGGAAGTAACCCAAAATTATTTTGATTGGTGATATAACGGTTATCTCCAATTAAAAATTTCAATCGCTTTTCTTCTGTATCATTAAAATCAACCAAACGATCCGCAATTACTTTTTCTTGCTCAATATGACTATTTCTTAGTACAAATGATACTGTCTGAACAACTTCACCTCCAATTTCTTCAAATGCTCTTGTTCCCAGATGCAAGATGCTAATATAGCTCTTATTCATTAAGGATTGCCGCATTTTTTCAAAACTCGAAATAAACATCCATGTATGCTGTGTAATTAACGCCATCATTCCATTATTTTTCGCAAAAATCAAACTTCGTCTAATAAAAACAGCATACAAATCATATTTTACATCTACATATTTCTTTTGAATATATGCTGTCATTTTTACAGGCATATTTCCCATATACGGCGGATTCGTCACAACCACATCATATTTCTGCGCCAGTGCTTCTGCCACCTGCACCAGTGGCAGTAATCCTCTCAATGCCGTTTCACGGGACATATTGATATCTTCCGTAATCTCTGCAAAACGGTCATACAGTGCCGCCCAATCCTGCGGTGTAACGTTCAGAATCGAACCATATTCCTTTGCATCATGCAGTTCGCTAATAATGGTATCCATAGCAGCTGTCAGTTTCCCATCGCCATTGCAAAAATAGTCCGCAGCGGATGGATCTACATGGTTGCTCTCCGCAATCGCATACACATGGGGCTGAATGCCGCGGCTGAAGAAACGGCGGTCATACTGACGTGCTTTCATCATTACCGCAAAGTAAGCCAGCTGTGCCGCACGGTCATCAATATCCAGACCGTAAAGATTGTTCTCTATAATGCTTGCCACCGCTTCACGGGTAGTATAGCCGTAGGATTCATAAATCTTCATCAGCACATCAAACATATACGCAAGAATATGGCCGGAACCGGAGCAAGGGTCAATAACTTTCAGCTGATCCGGTGTCAGTGCGGCATATTCCTTGCGAATCTTGGCAAGCTGTGCCTGCACTGACTGTTCCTGCTCGGCTTCCTCCAGATAGTAATGCCATTTGGTATCTTCCGGGTCTCGGTTTCCAGCAGCATAGGCAGACTGCTCTTCCTCTGTCGGCAGAAGCTGCTCTTTAGCATCTGGGTGTCCTTCCAGCCACAAACGACCAAGGCTGTTTTCTACCATATATCGGACAATCCAGTCCGGTGTGAAAAGCTGGGTTGCTGCAGGAATGTTTTCTTTTGTGATTTTCACATTCTTTTTCAGAGCTGCAAAAACATCGTCTTTTTTCTCGCTGTTGTAATACTGATACAGCCAGCCAATAATCTGGACAGCATCTTTCCAGTCATTCTCTGGTATCAATTCGACCATCTGCTGAATGACACTGCCCTCGCGAAGCAGATTGTCCGGCAGTAGAAGCTCGGTGTAGTCGGAGAGTCTCTGGAACATTCCCGGTAAAATCTTATTCAGAGCGTTGCACTGAACAATCAGCAGATATTTATACAGTTCTTCGGTCTTTTCCCCTTCTTTCAGTTCATAGACCTTTTCCATATCCAGCCCATCCAAATCCAGATGAATGGCTTCGGCGATAATCTGTGGCTTAACGTTATTTTCCTCGTCCGTAAACACACGCACATGGGAAGGAAGGTAGCCGTTGATCTCCATGAAACGCAGGGCAGAGAAACGGTTGAACCAGGTATAGGCAGCCTCCTCCATAACCTGCTTATATCCTTTATGATTAATCTCGGCAATAAGAGCCTGACGTTGCTTCTTTTCATCCGCAGTGAGGACTTTACCGCCAACACTGTCCCCATTGGCGTCCTCAATATTGTCCTCTGTGATACCGTATTCCACAGCTTTCAGAGAAACACGGGCGATCAGCTCGGTTCTTGCCCAGACAGCAAATTTTTTTATGGCATTCTTATCCATCCCCGTCTCCTTTAGTTCAGCTTGATCCCGTCGCAGTTCTTCAGCAGCTGTTTCAGCTGAAGCCGAATTTTCTCCACATACTCATCAATATCTTCCTCGCTCTGCAAAATCTTAGCCGGAAATACCACTTGACGGCTATAGGCCTTCACCACCTTTTTCTTCTCTGCCTGTCCATAATTAGCCCTTGGTTCAGCAACTTTCATCGGTTGTTTTTGCGTCTGCGGTTTCAGGAACGCTTCTATCCGTTCCACCGTATCATCCTTATACTGGCACATAGGCAGAAACATAGCATCCAGAAGGGCAAGGCTCTTTAACTCAGCGATTTTCTCCCTGCACTGGCTGAAATACCGGTCCGATTTTTCAATCAGATGAGCTGCCTTTAAATCGCCGTTGGCGGCAGTATGGGTTGCTTCCATACACTGACGAACCGTTTCCAGAACCTGGGCACGTTTTTCTTCCAGCATCTTATTATGGGCGGTACGAACCGTATCCATCAGCGGATTCAGTTCACGAATCCGATTATAGTTAAATTTGCTTCCTGCCTGAACCATAGTAATCAAACGAATGGTATTCAATGCCTTGTGCGCTTCTTCATTTTCCGCAATGCGGTCAAGGTCGTCATGCAGAGATTTCTCAAACTGCACGGCCTGGTCAAATACAGTTACCTGAGTTCTGAAGAAGTTCTCAATGCCGCTGCTCATGGATTCCTTATTTTCAAACAGGTCGTCCTCTTTTTTCAGCACACGCCCGATGAGAGCGATGTTATCCTTCTTCTGGGAAAGAACATCATCCATCAGGTGAATGGCTTCCTGCACCAACCTGCGATCCGGATATTTGTGTCCGTCATAACGGGAATCCAGAGAAGCATAGTATTCACGCTGTTCGGTGAACTTCTCGGTTACAAAACGAATCAATCCATCTTCATCATCTGGTACATCCATCATGTCGAAATACTCACGGAGCATTCCTTTCGCATCACGCATCATCGCAGCAGAAACTGTTTTGCGCTTGCTGATGGAAGTTTTGCCGATCTCACTCTTTTTGCGGAGCATATCCGGCAGTTTCGGGTCGTCTGGCTGGATGGTATTGCCTGCATACTTAATGGTTACTTTCTGGGAGTAAATCAGCTGTGCCGCAACCGCAGCAATGTCGATTTCTTTCCAGCCATAGGGAATTGCACTGTATTTACTCTGAACATCTGCCATAGAAGTCGGCAATTTCTTTGCATCCTGCATTTCCAGATATTCTTCCATAGCGGAAGCAGCATCCCGGTTCGGCTCCATACCAGGAAGCGTTGTTGCCGCACCTGTCAGAATTGCAATAATATCAGCATCACTGCCTGCATTTTCTGTAATCAGGTCGAGCTTGCTATATACATGAACAACCAGATATTCCAGAGACTGATCAATCTTGCTCTTGGCATTTCCGGCTTTGATTTCCAGATGCTCACCGTCCACATAGAACCGCGCCCCCTCAATGGCATTCTGCAATTCGGTCATGGCACTCAGCTCATATTTTCCGGCTTCATCCTGCTGGTCGCTGATGATTTTCTGCACACTCTTTGGAAGCTGACTGACATTTCTCTGCTTTACATACTTGCGGATCTTCATGGCAGATTCCAGAGATTCATAGTACGGAGTATCTGCCAGAACAACGATTGCTTCGTTGCCTTTCGATTCTGCCATCAAACGGTAATCTGTTTTCTCAATCGCATCCGTTGCCACGGTCAGGAAACGCAGGCACATACCCCCTGTTGCCGCACCAACGGTAATGCCGTCCACCATCTGATCAAAGGCAAAGTCATATTTTTCATAGCGGAACTTTTTAGTCGTGAAAATATCGCCGTAAATCATCTGGGCGATACGTTCCACGATGGCAGCAGTGTCTACATTGGTATCTCTGATTTCACGCTGAATATCCTGTTCTTCATCAGTCAGGAAATTATAAGTGTCACCTGTTCTGCCGATATAGTTCTGGCTCATCAGGCGGTCAAGGCATCCTCGGACAGCTTCACGCATAATAATCTTATCTGCACGAATATCGTCTGCCATAAGGATAACGATATTGTCCAGATTAGAAGGAATATCATCAATATAACGAATCAGATACAAAAGTTTCAGTACATCTACATCCTGCAGTTTGATACCATCGCCGTTATCTGCGGCTTTCTGGCAACGTTCGATTACCCGACGGATAGAACCGTCCAGGAAAGTATGTACGGTATCGTAAAAACGGAAGAACGGAACAAGTGCATACTCGTCTTTCTCCTGAATTTTCTGTGCAGCTTCCTGGAATCCGGAAAGCATGGAACGCTCACCGCCGGACAGGTGCTTGCCAGAGTTTCCGTGCTTACGGATTTCAGCAAATACCTTCTGCATGATGATAAACTGATAAGGCACGAACGGGAAGTTCTCGGTAAACTCCCCCTGACCAGAGTAGCCTTTAATATCCAGAATAGAGCCACTGAAGCTGAACAAATTACGCAAAACAGAATCATTTTGCTCATACACACATTCCAGGTCTTGGGCTGCTTCCCGTTTCTTTTTCAGAATACGCTTCTGGATTACTTCATCCACGGAGGAAGAAGATAAGCTCAGTCTTGTTTTGAAACGAGCCTGAATACGGGAGAACTCATCGGCACGAACCTTGATGATTTCATCAATGGCTTCCTGTCCGGTGCAGATGACCCAAATTTTTCCTTCGCACTCACTCCCGATTTTCTCGGTCAGAGACTGGAGATTCAAAAGCATATCGGTATCTGTTCCCACATACTGGCCAACCTCGTCAATCATAAACAGCAGACGGAAGTTTGCCGGTTTAGTATCCACATAGGCTTTCATATCTTCCACAAGCTGCGCGATAGAAATTTCTGTTGCGGCTTTATCATGGAACCAGCCTCGTGCATCGTCCTCACTCATATCCAGAACTTCCATCAAAGTCGGGATGATAAACTTGCCATTGAAAGCAAATGCACGGCGCATTTCCAGCCAAGACTTGCCTTTCTTTTCTTCAAAAACTTTGCGGAACTCCTCTGTCTTATTTTGCTGGTCAATATAACGCTCCATCATAGCAACCTTCAGATTTTCTCCGTAAAATCCCAGATGGTTATAGAACATTTTTGCAAAAACACGAAGTACAGCAGTCTTGTCTTTATTGCTGAATCCTTCAATATCAATATTGAACAGAATTGTCTCTGTCTGACCCTTCGTAACGCGGTCGATCAGCATAAAGGCTGCCGGGTCATCCTCAAACTTTTTACGGAAATACTCTACGCTGCGGATGCCGTTTACTTCCTTGTTTTCTAAAAGATAAGAAAGCATTTTCAAGAAATGAGATTTACCACTTCCAAAGAAACCAGAAATCCAAACACCCATATCGGCGGTCGGCTGGTCAAAGGCATCGCCGTAATAGCTGAAGAAAGTAATGAAGTGCTTCTTCAATTCTCTGGTAATGACATATTCATTTAACTCCTGCCAGGTTACATCGTCAGCAGCCTGGTCAACTTTAATCACACCGTTGATTTTGCGGTTGATGTCGTTCGCAAACATATCCCGAATTATCATGACTTTATCCTCCTCAATCATCGTTCGCCGCTCGTAACACTCACTCTATTACATTGAATGCCCGGTAATAATCATTTGGTGTCAGACGATTGAACAGTTTTACATGACGACCATCAAACTCACCCGGATACATAACCAATATCGGAACATCCTGAAAATACGATTGCAAGGATTCCAGTAAAGTATGGATTCTCATAAACGGGAACACCTCGCCTACGCCCGTCAGCATCAGTACATCGCCTGGTTCATGGGGCTCATACTTAATTTTATCAACGAACTCTCTATTGCCGATTGCTGAGTTTAGCTGTTCCAGAAGATATCCGCTTCCATCCGCTTCCTCCATGCCGGGAATTGCCTCTGTGATGTCCAGATCATCGCAGATAGAGAGAAATATTTGATATAAATTACAAACGTTCAAATGACAATTTAAGGACGGATCTGTTTCCAGCTGATTCACAAAATGGCGGACAACGATTTCATTCTCCGGCTCATAACAGAAAATTCTGATATTCACCTCATTGCTGAGTCCCTTGCCTTCCAGGAACTCCGGTTCCTGAATCAATGCCCGAACCTTGTCCAGGCGTTCTTTTATACGGCCCAGGCCGCCCTCTGCCCCAAGGCACCTTCCCGCCCTTGCGGGCTCCCCTTGTCTTTCGGCTGCGCTGAAATTCACCTTGTCACTCATCGGGCTACCTCCTTAAGAAAAGCAATTAAACGCTGGCAATACCGCCGTATCGCCATTGCTTCTGATGGCATTCTCCAAAACAGGATGCAGCCATACTGAATTCAAATGATCTGCCTTGAGGTTGTCAAGATATTCTGTTTCAACAAGCACTCTGGCAATAATTTGTTTTAACTTTATTATTGTGGTGTCGCTCCAGGAAGCCACGGTATCGTTCTGCTCCTGCAAGCGCATAAAAAATGTATTCAAATCGATCTTACCAAAAGACGTATCCCTTAAGCGGTACTTCTCGCCAATCACTGTCAGCATAAATTCCCGAACCAGCCGGCTCTGCTTTATCAGCCCATACAGACAAATCTGCTTTGCCACATCCGTCGGCTGTGATGCAATCGCAGAAACCAAGGTTTCATCTTCCAGCGCACGAAGCCGTTTAATACAGGCTTTTGCCATGCGTGTAATGGATTTTTCCGTTGGATACTGAAAAAGATTTTGCTTTGCAATTTCTTTTACAATCGCATCCTCAGAAAGTCCTTCGGACATCAGCTTTGCGGTAGAACGCATTTCATAAAAAAGGAACGGTTCTCTCGTTAGAGACGCTATGTACGGATATGTACTGTCCATCTGTATTCCTCCTTAACCACGCACTCTTGTTTCAGGAAGAATGTCCATAATATCATCAACACTACAATCAAATGCCCGGCAAATACGAACAATTATGTCCATTGAAACCGTTTCATTTCTTGAGAGCTTCGCAAGGGTATTCGCACTGATACCAACCATTTTTGCAAACTCTGTTTTCTTCATTTCCTTGTCAATCAGCATCTTAAATAATTTGTTATAGCTTACATCCATGCCAGATACCTCCTGCAAACAGCACTGTTATAGCCCTTCAATCGCGTATTCGCGCTTTCTAAAATTGATTATATCACTAATCCTTTCAAAAATAAATATATATATTTGCGTTCTCCAACTTTTTTTATTTACATAGCAACATTTTAAATACAATTTATCGCCTAGACAGTAATTTTAGATAAATTTTTCAAGCAATACGAGGTCAGCTTCTTGAATTCATCTCCATCTCGAAGGAACTCATACGCAGGATCCTTTTCCAGTTCAGATAAATCTTCTGTCAGATATCAATTATTGTTTTGTAGGGTGTAGATACAAAAGACTGAAACAGGCCGGTATGCGATGGGAGCCGCAAACGGCCCAGTATCTTCTGACTTTGAAATCCAAGTATGAAATTAGAAATATAGTTGAATTTTTCCCCTCATTATGGTATATTATTATCAAAGAAAGCACCTGCGCTAACAGGTGCTTCTTCGGGAAACTGCCGATAGACGGTTAGCCACCAAACATTTAAGCAGAAATAACCGCTTAGCTTGCGTCGCTGGGGCGGTTATTTCTGCGTTTTATCATTATCTCTGCTTCCGATGGCATAGCCAAGACTGAAGCAGCCTGACTATATTTTTCAGTACATACTTCAAAACCATAACGCATATCAATATTGCTGTCCTTGCTCTCTGCAAGCTTACGATACCATTTCAGGATTGTCCTGTCATGTCGGCCTCGTTCTTACAGTCATCCTCCCTATATTGTCATGTGCTTTCCTTTATTGCTCTAACATGCGCTTCTAAGTGTATCACCGGATTTAGAAGGCGGCAATGGAGCAGAATCAAATGCACCAAAGTCCTGACAAAAGCGTGAGGGAGGGCATCACTGCAAATCACCGGAGGATAATGTATGGACTTAATCACATTATGCAGAAAAATTCATCTGCAGGAAGAAATACAAAAAGAAGTAATCATCTATTATCAGACAACGGATCTCACTCCCATGTATCCCTTGATTCACCAGCTAAGACACATGGAAACAGAGGCACAGGCCCGGGAAGCACTAACAGAACATCTGGGATCTGATCCGCAAAACATCAAAATACTGACCTGCATGCTGCTGTGCGCCACAGACATTTATCCCTGGTATCAGAAAAAGGGAATCCCGGAAGCCATATTTCTGGATACTATGAGCTGCTTTACCCGATTTATTCACGAATGTAAACAGATAACCGGAACATATGCCTTTGACCGGGAATGGTGGACCTCACGGCAGATTAGCGGCCGCCTTTTCCGGCTTGGCGAATTAGAATATGAGATGAAAGCATCACAACATACTCCCGTCCTCAGCATCCATATCCCCTCAGATTCTATTCTTACCAAGGAAAACATAGATCGGTCAATGGAGCAGGCAGTTGCCTTTTTCGCAGAACATTTTCCAGAATATAAGCAGGCAGATTATATCTGTCATTCCTGGCTTTTGGCGCCGGAATTAAGCCTGTTTCTGCCTGCAGATTCTAATATCATGGCATTTCAGCGCCGATTCGCCATAGAGAAGGTGGAATATGACAGCCGTGAGTACATCGAGTGGGTTTTTAAAACAAGAACGAGCTCCATTCATAATTTTCCAGAAGAAACTCGTCTGCAGAAGGAGATGAAGCGATACTTGTTGAATGGCGGAAAAATAGGAACCGGGCTGGGGGTGTGGATTGGTTAGTACTGCCTTGCAGAACTGTTTTCCGCAGCTTGCTCATGTTCTTCTGCCGGACCATTCCTTCCCGGTTTGCTGCGGAAAGCATGGGCTAAAATCGCTTATTTCCATTTACATTTCTATATTCCCGCGGAGTGCATCGGTAAAAGCGCTTAAAGATCTTCGAAAAATTACTTGGACTGTCAAAGCCGCACATGGTTGCTATTTCTGAAATGCTGTCTGCCGGATTTCCTGCCAGCATTTCGGCTCCTTGCATAACCCGGTATTTCAGCAAATATTGGATAGGGGAAAGCTGAATTGTTTTTTGGAAGCAGCGCAGACATTCCCTTTCACTAACGCCAGCGATTCCCGCAATTTCCTGTAAGGATAGATCCGAAGCAAAATTTTTATGAATAAACGCCAGCATTTTTTGAATGCGGAGATTGTCCTGATTCAGAGGAAGGTCCCGCATATCTGCCCGCGGGTTAAACTCCCCGTACAAGAAAAGACAAATACGGGACAGCTTTTCCCGCACAGTAAACTCATACCCATAGGAATCCTTTTCCAGAGCTTTAAAGGCGCTGTTAAACCAGAGGGGCACGTTTTCATTGCTCCCCGCCTTGATAACATATCCGCAAAAGCGATTGCAGGTTAAAAGCGGCTGCATATACTTTTTTGCAAATACAAAGTCTTCATTCCCTGCAATCAGCGCCGGGCTAAAAACAAGAGAATGCAGTTCGCATTCCACAACTGCCGCACCGTAATGGAGCACATTAGAATTGATAGCCATGCAATCCCCTTTCTCCAAAAGGAATGCTTCGGATGGTATTTTCATTTCCATCTGGCCTTTTTCTATATACACGATTTCAATTTCCTCATGCCAATGCCACGGGATACTATGTTCCTGTCCCTCTGTGTAGTAAGAGGAGTATCCCGCACAGGGAAACTCAAGGCTTCCATGTGGCTGAAGCTCCTTTAAACCCTTGTTTAAATTTAATCCGCATTCCTGCAGCGCCATATTTTTTTCCTCTCCTTTTGTCTGCTTGGCGATTTTTTTATATTATACGTCTGAAAATGTATTGTATCAAGCACTATTTGACGGTATTCTTTTGGTAAAAAAAATCCAGGAGGACGATAGGATGTTTCAGTTATTATTGGTTATTATTTATCTTGCTTTTATCAGCCTGGGACTGCCAGATTCCTTATTAGGTTCTGCGTGGCCCACCATGTATCAGGAGTTTTCTGTGCCCGTTTCCTACGCAGGGGGAATTTCTATGATTATCGCTGTGGGAACGATTATTTCCAGCCTGCAAAGCGACCGGCTGACGAAAAAATTCGGAACCGGGAAGGTTACCGCCGTCAGCGTGCTGATGACTGCCATTGCACTATTCGGATTTTCAATCAGCCATTCCTATGCTTCACTATGCTTGTGGGCGGTTCCCTACGGGCTTGGCGCGGGAAGTGTGGACGCTTCCTTGAATAATTATGTTGCCCTTCACTACGCAAGCAGGCATATGAGCTGGCTCCACTGCATGTGGGGCGTGGGCGCTTCTCTCGGCCCCTATATTATGGGGTATGCGCTGACTGGCGGACAAGGCTGGAATATGGGCTATCGCTACATTGCCATTCTCCAGGTTGCTCTGACCCTTATCCTGATTTTTAGTCTGCCATTATGGAAAAAACAGGGTGCCAGTGATACAGGGCAAAGGAATAGTGAAGAGAAAATAGCACCCCTCTCTTTGCGCCAAATTATTAATATTCCAGGGGCAAAGGAGGTTATGATTACATTTTTCTGCTATTGCGCCCTTGAGCAGACCACCGGCCTATGGGCGAGCAGCTACCTTGTGCTGCACCTGGGATTACTAGAAGATACCGCCGCCGGATTTGCAGGCTTGTTTTTTATCGGGATTACAGCGGGCCGGGCTCTCAGCGGTTTTTTGACCATGAAGCTGAATGATACCCAGATGATACGGCTTGGACAGGGACTGATTTTGTCTGGCATTGCGCTTGTGCTTCTGCCCTTTGGCAATGTGATTGCATTGACTGGTTTAATTTTTATCGGCTTGGGCTGCGCCCCGGTTTACCCTTCCATCATTCATTCCACGCCAGAGCATTTTGGAGCGGATAAATCTCAGGCTATGATAGGCGTGCAGATGGCCTCTGCCTATTTAGGGACTTGCTTTATGCCGCCTGTTTTTGGATTTATCGCAAACCATGTCAGCGTTTCCCTGTTCCCTGTTTATTTGCTGGCCATATTAGCGCTTATGGTTGTCATGCATGAAAAAATGCTGCCGAAGGTATCTGTAAACTGTAAATAAGTAACAAAGGCTCCTGGTGCCCGGCTTTTAGCTATGCCTGGATCAACGGCTCCGATCTGGAGCCTGTGATCCAGGCACTGGATGGCAGCCAGAAAGCAACGAATGTAAGCAGCCTTAGAACCATCCCATCCTTTTTATCCAAGCACTGCCCGGCAGTTCTTTTTATAAAAAGCGATTCCATACTTCATAATCTTCTCCATCCCGTCTCTTTGGAGCGCCGCGTCATATTTCCGATCTTCTATTTGCCCCAGCGCCTCCTCACAGCCCTTTTCCAGATTGCCATCCTCCGCATACTTGACTTCGATAACAACTCCGGTTCTGTTCTGTGTTCTTATGGAAATATCGCTGTAGCCTTCGCCGGATTCCGCATTAGACTGGATTTCCCAGTTATTCTCATACTGTAAAAGCCCCAGTAAAAAACCGTGATAATAGTTTTCCTTCATATCTTTTCTCACCGCCGTATCCCGGATGCTGATGGATTTCCACAGATACTCCCTCAGCATTTCTTCCACCGCAGATACATCGCCCTTTGGAAAGGCCTGGCAGAACTGCTCCAGCTTCCCGGCGTCCGCCCGGGTCTCCTCCTTAAACCACTCCTGGATC